>CAYFUB010000097.1:0-78064 GCA_964346195.1 uncultured Pirellulales bacterium | reverse complement strand
AAGGATCTGGCCGGCGAACAAGGTGCACCCGTCGCACTCGCCGTTGGCTTCCCGGTCATAGGCCAGATGCTTCACTTCGTTCAGCATGACAGGTGTGGGTACGCCTACTTCATTAGGAGCGAAGCGAAAGAGCTGGGCTGCGGGCCTGGGAAACCTCTCATTCGGCGGCCAGATGGTTCGCTGCGCTCACCATGATAGCTCGGAGTGCCGGCTTGAGATCGTTTCTTGGCGCGCCGCCCGCCGCGAGGGGGCCTTCGGGCACGCCCAGGTATTTGGCCGCGGCTCGTTGAAAGGACTGCTCCGGGTCGTAGCGTTCCGGCGCCCAGGCGAAATCGGCCGCCGTATGCCAGGAGATCAGTGCGATATCCTCGCTCTGAGGCGTCGCGGGCAGCCAGGTAAACCCGGCGATCCGCGCCCGGACAGCGGCATTCTGCCAACTGATGAAATTCACATACGCGACAACATACTCCGGCAGGTCGCCATTGCCTTCCGCGTAGTAATTGGATACGACCGTTACCGTGCGACGCCCCGTCAGGCATGTCGAGGCCAGAACGTCGTCATCGTAATAGCAGACGGTATAGACCCCGACATCGGCGGGCAGATCATGGAGTTGCCGCAAGCGCAGACTGGTCGAAGCCTTGTCCCCGTAGTTGCCGATCTGGTTGTAGTCCATCGGCACGACCATAAAACCGATGTCGGGATGAAGCGCCTTCAAACGGCTGTAAACGGCGTTGATGAAGTACGCTTGCGCCGCTCCGATATCATTCTGGAAGAGATCAATGTCTCGGGCGACCAGCAGCCGGTCCTCGCCGACGTTCGCCAGATCGTCAAACCGCAAGCCGAAATTGCGCAAACCCAGGCCATAGAGCACGTCCATCTTCCTGACGACGGCGTCAATATCGGCGTCGGAAGAGTACTGAAGAGGCGGGTCCTTCCCCCGCGGCCCGATGGCAATCCAGACTTCAATGAAATTCTTCTGGTACAACTCGATAAACTCTTTCAAGACTGCCTTCTGTGGGATCGTGAAGTTCAGCCTCCAGTTGTCGGTATTCAGGTAGTCATCCAGCAGGGAGCCCTGGACCCAGACGAAGTTGGACTTCAGTTGCGTCAACCGTCTCAACGCTTCCCCGTCTCTCCGGTCAAACCATTGCAGGCCCATCGCGATGCCGCGACGGCCGACCGTGGGTTTGTCGAGGATGTCCGCCACATAGAGGTACTTGTTCACAACCAACTGCTTGAGCGTCTGCATGGCATAGAATCTGCCGATGTCACTGTTGGCTCCCACATAGATATGCCCCTGACCGGGACCTTTGGCCACGGCGAGGAAGTAGCCTTGTTCCTCGATATCCGGCCAATCGTAATCGGGAAATCGTGCGGAAAGCTCCCTGTCGAGCACAGGGCTCTCGCCGTCCCCCAAGAGCAGTTGGGTGGAATAGGCGGCGACCTCAGGGTCATCCTCGGCAAAGAACGCATAAGCAACACCGATGCTCTTGAAATAGGAGCCAATCGCCTCCCGGATGCGTGCGTCGCCGTGCAGACCGACGACGGCAACGTCTTGGAGCTTGAATTTGTCATAGCCCAACGTGGAATGCCAGGGCTGGGGAATCAGAACCGGATTTCGTATGCCGGCCAGATTCACCGGGGGCACCTCTTCCACGATTCTCACCTCCACGTCATCCACCCACACCGTGCCGGTGCTCGTGGTCATCTTGATGGAAAAGTCCATGGCCGTCGCCCCCGCCGGAACGATCATCCCGCCCTGAATCTTCTTCCAGGAGAAAGAGCCTTCTTCGTCGATCAGATCGCGGTGCTCAATGTTGCCGCCCTTTGCGTCATAGACAGTAAGGGTGACGCGCAATCCATACCAATCGGCGTTTCCCTGATTCACGACGTCGCCCGCCTTCATCCACACCGAGGCCTCCACTCTGGAGCGAGGCGGCACGTTGAACACGTTGGAGGCAATACCCATGGACTGCCCGGCCGCCGCCGCGCGAATCGAATTCATCCGCAGCGACCTGCTGCCGGAGTGCACCCCATCAGTGGCCCAGTCGTTTCTCACCCAGTCGAAGGTATTCTTCTGGGTCCCCTCCGCGAACTGCCACGAGGCAGGCATCGCGCCGCTGCCGATCTCGAAGCCCGGATTGGCTATCAGGTTCTGCCCGGCCGCCGTCGCAGTCATGGCCGGGAACAGACCGACGGCGCTCACGACGAGGATCATGTATCGGATCGCAAGCAAGGTACCGTTCATAAATCGAAATCCCATGTTTGGAGTTGCCATCGGCGTGCTTCCCATCGGGCCACCGTGCCTTTTGGGGTATACCGCGAAAGGAGACGCATACGGCATTCTGCCGTGTCACTGCTGTCTCTGGTTGCCTGCGCCCGCTGTTTTTGCGCGCAAACTCCGTTCCCGTCGGTGGGCGACTCTTCCCGCACCAACGCGTCAATCCGGCCGTCATCACGAAGCTACTGGCCGCGCTGCACTTCCAAATGAAGTTCGGCGGAGAGCCTCTCGATCAATTGGGCGGAGCCCGCATGCTGCGGGTGAAGACGCAGGCAGACCTTCGCCTCCTGGATCGCTTCCTGCACGGACCCCGCCTCAGCCAATAATCGTGCCAAATCAAAGTGCCAGCCGGACTCGCCGTAGTCTGAGGCCAGGGCCTCGCGATAGTACGCAATCGCTTCTGTAACCCGGCCTTCTCTCTTACAGGTCTCGGCCAGCCAGGCGAATACCCAGGCAGGCGCACCCGACTCGCGCGATTTCTGCTCCAGCAGTGCCACGATCTTCTTGTGGACCTCGTCCGCGGGGCCCGTCCTGTGGCCCGAGGCTTCCAGGATGTCCGCGAGCACGTTGAGACGGCGGATGTCATTCATAGTCATCTGCAGGGCCAGGTCGGGCCGGTTGAACTGGCCTACGAGCTGCAAAGTCACTTCTCGGAAGAACCGCCCATCCAGTTGTACGGCTTTCAACAGGTGGGCGAGGGCCGGGTCCGTCCGGCCCTCCTCGGCTTCCAGCGTCCCGGCCACCAGACGGGCCGTCGCGTCACACGGGGCCAGCCGGACGCCGTATCGTATGTGCCGGGCGCCTCGCTTCTCTCGGCCAAGGACCAGCCGCTCCAGTTGCCCCAGGACGCACCACGTGCCCCCGAAGGTGGGACAGAGCATCCTCGCCCGACTCAAGTCATCCGCAATCCGTTCGGCGAACGCCAGAGCCTCGGCGGGCAGGATAATCTCTCCCGTATTCGGATCGACCCGGCGGCTGATGGCACGCCACCGGTACACACTCAACCAATGCCGGTACGTAATGTTGCCGGGCTGACGGGCGGCAGCCTTCTGGACGTGTCCAAGCAGGTACGTGTACTCTTCATCACTGCCCTGCCAATCCCGCTCCATGAGGCTGCGCTCCGCCGCCAGAGCTTTCTTCCAGTGCGCCTCACCGACACGGGTCCGGTTGGCATCCAGCACGGCCCACCCCCCCACGACAGACACGACCACCAGCGCTGCCATCCAATGCCACCCGGAACGTCCATCGGCCGAAGAAGCCCCATCTTCGCCACCGTCTCCGATGTGCGGCAGCCGCAACAGCAACGCACAGAAGATGGCCGACAAAAACGCGTTGGCGGGGATGTGCTGCCCAAAATCGCTCAGGCTGTGGATCAGGATCGCCATCAGCCCGAACCCGAGGCCGTAGGCAGCCGAGTGAATCGGCAGCCGCGCGGTGCGAACCGTCCGCGCATAACTGCTCCAGACCAGCGTGCCAAAAATGACGAGTGCCGCGAGACCGGCCACGCCCGTCTCTTCCGCCGCCTGGGCGTACTCGTTCTCGGCATGTGACGCCAGTGTCCCTATCGTGGAACGGTCGAACATAGGGTAGACGACCTCATGCGTGCCCAGGCCGGTGCCCAGCACCGGGAATCGCGTCCAAGCGACGGCCACGTCCTTCACGATCTGCCAACGGCCCCCTTCCGCCTGGTGCAGCTCGCGCAGCGTGCCCAACCTGTCGCAGACCGCATCGAACCCGGTATACAAAACGCAGATGAACGCTCCCAGCGCCAGAAAAGCCATGGCCCATCCGGGTCCGCGCAGCGATTTTTTCGAGCTGATGACCAAAGCGGTAAAGGCGCCCGCAATCATCATGCTGATCACACCCCCCCGGCTGAGCGAAGCGAAGATAGTGGCCGTCCCCACGACGATTATAGCGAACAGACCCCACACACGCTGGCCCTCAGCAGAACTAAGGTACTCTGCAACCGCGGCGGGCGCGAGCCGGCGGTCCCCGAAGGCTTGGCGTACCTTCACCAGCATCAGCGCCAGAGTCGCACCCATCGACAGGTTCATGAACTGGGCATAGTGGCTGTGGTTCACGAAGGGCCCTGAAAGGGCCGTGCCGTTCGGATTCGGAACACACCAGTAGATTTTGTCGCTCCGGATGATATCCTGCGCCAGAGCCACGAAAGCAACACCCGCCCCGACGGTCACAATGGCGAGCAACAAACGCACGATCTGGTCCGGCCGGCGAAACACGTTGAGAACCACGACGAAAACCGCCGCCACCGCGAGTACGAGCCGCAAATCGTGTTCCGTGGCATGGCGATAGAAGCTGATCTCAACAGCCGACCGCACCGCGTCCGTGCCATCCAGGTCCGCAAATAACGCCATCTTCTGCGCCACCGTGTTCGGGGAGATCAGTCGCACAAGGACGGCCGGCAGCGGGACAAGTTGTACGACGGTCACGGCCAGGAACGCCACGACCGGAACGTATGCCCATGTCCATGTCACGGACTCGTTTCGCGCTGCAATCATTCTGGCACAGAAGCAGATGGAGATAGCGGCGGCCAGGACTATGACGACCTCTTCGCTCCATGCTTCAACAGCGCCGAACGCAAACGGCATGAACGCCAGCAAGGCGATCAGCAGCCGTTCGATCGCTCGGTCCATGCGATCCGGATAGTCACCCCCTCTGTACATCCTGGTGTCAACGAACATCGTAGACCTCCTGTCTCTCCCACGTGGAGGCGGGGATGAGTCTTTCACCTTTGACCGCTCTCGACGGGTTATCGACGCACAGGAGATGAGCCAGATCGCGGCCCAGACCGGCCCTGATTCGTTGGAAGGCCGCCGTCATACGCGGAGGACCGGAATGACAATCATGTGCATCCGTCGCGACGAGGTCTACCCAGCCGTCTCGTATCAGCCTCCACGCGGCCTGTTCCACGCGCGACCCGAAATCCCCCGTGAGACTCGCGGCTGTCACTTGCAGGTTCACGCCGCAGGCCAGCCACCGGCGAAGAGCCGGAGTATGCTCCAGCAGCGGCATGTTTCTCTCGGGGTGCGCTATGACAGGACTGATGCCGCCGGATACGAGCGGAGCCAGCAAAGGCTCGATATCGATGAAGATATCACAGGGCAACTCCAGAAGAATATGACGGTTCCTGTCCGCCAGCGTCAGGATCTCATCCCGGGCCAACAGCCCGACGATTCGCTCATCCAACCGGACCTCAGCCCCGGGGAGTACCGTCAGGTCGAGCCCGGCAGTCGATAACTCGTGATTCAACTGCTGGACCCCCTCGCGCACCCGGTCCGCGCTCGCACATGTTTCGAATCGCCCGAGTTGATGAGGCGTCGCCACGGCAAGACCGACGCCGTCGTCTAGGAGAGCTCGGCAAAGTGCCAGTGCCTCAGCGACCGATGCCGGCCCGTCGTCAATACCCGGCAGACAATGGCAATGCATATCCACGAATTGGCTCGGCCGGGATATCAATGGTCCCCCCGCGAAATTCTCTTCTGAGAGGGTGTGTGAGAAGCCCGTTCTCTGGGTGGCATGGACAAACCGGGTTGTCCATGGTTGCCAGGATAGACCTTTTTCACATCGCAAGACACGCTCAAACGAGTTTGGGCGTGCCACCCGGCGATTCCCGGGACCGCGCGGGGCCAGGGCTCCTCACACACCCTCTGACGTTGCCCAGGGTGGCGCCGCGTCTCAATCATCTTCTTCTCTCCGGAACCACACTGATCGACAATTCCCTTCGATTCCCTCCGGCCACAACCGGCCTCCCGGGCTTGTCGCGACCCCCGTTGCGCGAGCCTGAACCGCAGTACTGGCGATATCGCCCGTAATAGCTCCCATAGCGGTCGCCCATTTCGCGGACATCATTGACGACCACTCCCAGCATCCGTGCCCCTACACTCTGTAACGCCTCGACCGCACGTCGGGCCATCCTTCTCGTGGAGACATCCGCCCGGAGCACGAGAACGGTGGCATCGCACAAATTGCCGATGATCTGGGCATCGGTCACGACGGTGACCGGCGGGGCATCGACCAGAATCCGGTCGTAGACGCCGGCCAGCCGCTGCAGGAGGCAGGCAAACTGGCGGCTCTGCAGAACCTCGGCCGGGTTGGGAATGTCCTGCCCGCACAGGAGCACGTGCAGTCCCTTGACCGAAGTCGGCCGGATCGCCGCGCCGAGCTTCATGCGGCCCATGAACACGCTGCCCAGAGACCGCTTGGGGTCGTCCAGCTCGAAGATGGTATGCTGCGTCGGCTTGCGGAAATCCGCATCGAGAACCAGGGTCTTTTGTCCGGTTCGCGCCGTGGCAATAGCCAGATTGCTGACCAGGGTTGACTTGCCGTCTCCCGCCGCGGGTGAGGTAATCAGAATCGTCTTTGCCCCGGATTGTTGCGCTCTGAATAAGACGGCCGTCCGCACCGTCCGGAACGCTTCCGCCAGATGAGAGTCGGGCTGCAAAAGGACCTGGCGGCCACGATCCCCCAGGTTCCGGCGACGAGACATCTTAGGCACAACGCCCAGGACGGGAAGATGGAGCACGGCTGAAATCTCGTCTGTGGAACGCAGCGCCTGATCCCGCAGGTCTCTCCCGAGGGCGATGCCTCCGCCCAGCAACAGCCCGAGTACAAGGGCCATGGCCATGACCCGGCCCTTCTGCGGCTCAGAAGGTAGTTCCGGCGGCAGGGCCGGCTCGAGGATGGCCATCCTCAGTTGGCCGACATCCTCGCCCACGATCTTCCTGATTTCACGGACCTGCTCGTCCAGCATCTCGAAATACGCCGTCACCCTGTCCACTTCGGACCGAAGCCGCTGGTACTGGGCAACCTCGGCGTTGAGCTGTACGACTTGTTCCTGCTGTTGTCCGCACAACTGCGCCAGTTGCTCTTCATAATCCCTCATTTCCGCATATTGCCGCTCGGCGGCGGCCATCACCGCCTGGACGAAACGGTCGTCCAGCTCGCTCAGTCTGGCCTCGAGCCGCTCCACTCCGGCCGCCAGATCGACGACCTTCGGATGGTCCGCCGTGAACGTCTCCAGGAGGCTGTCCCGTTGAAGCTCCAGATCGATCAATCTGCTTTCAAGCGGTGTCTTGTCCTGATCCGCACCCACATAGGCACGGACATTCGCTCTCGTCTGCAGATACTGTCGCAGCGCGGTCGGGCTCTCCGCCAGCATCTGGACCTGTTTGTGAAACGCATCGGCCTCGATGGTGTCTCTCTGCGCCTGTGTATACAGGTTCTGCAGGTCGAGGTATCGTTGCATGACACCGCCACCCTGGTCGGAGCCCAGGGCCAGCGGCATATGGTTCGCCTGGAAACCGGTCAGCTCGTTCTGCTTCTCGTCCAGTTCCTTCCGGGCGCGCTGCATCTCATCCTGCAGAATTCGCAGCACCTTGGCCGAGTCTCTCTGCTCGTCCTGGGACCGGGATGCCATGTATACCTCGACCACCTTGTTCACGATCTCCGCCGCCTCGACGGGGTGCGCGGAACGGAAAGAGATGGAGATGATTTCCTCCTTTTTGCCGACCTCGACGTCGATATTCCTCTGCAGGTGGGCGCCCGGGACATCCACCTCCGCAAACGTGCGGAGGGACCGCGGCGTCAGCGCCTCCATGGCGGCCATCAGAATCGGCCGGGACCTGATGCGCTCGGCCTGCGTAAACAGGTACTTGTCTATCTGGGGTCTGCTCCCGGGCTCATAGGGACTGGCAATGCGAAGGCCCGTGTAGTCAAGCCAGAGCTTAGCTGTGCTCGTGTAGAGAGGCGTGACGTTCTGTATATAAACCCAGCCTGCGGCGAGCGCCAGCACGACGCAAATCAACAGAATCCACCGGCTGCGCCATGCGACCACGAGCAGACTGTCCGCGCGGGTCGCAACGAGGGGGGCAAGCCCCCCTGGGACGGAACCCGGCGTGCCGTGCATTCGGCCCAGGGAACGGCTGACAATCTCATTCCGCACGAGGGCGACATCATCAGGTGGCTCTCTTCGCTCAATCATTGTTCCAAAAATCCTCCGGGTTGAAGTACAGACCCAAGCTGATTCGAAAGACCCGGTCGAAGAAGACGTTGGTACGCGTACGCGGTGTATGTTCGACCGAAACCACATCACCCGGCCTGAGCGGCAACGCCAGGGTCTCGGTAAGCTGTCCCCGGTTCTTGGGATTCACGAGCTCGAACGTGACACTCATGACCTCGCCGTCGGGCTTCAACCGGTAGATGCTGACGTAGCGCGGGTCGGCTATGAGGTCCAGGCCCCCCGCGAAGGCAATGGCCTCGATGAGCGTGGGCCGAGTATCGGGCGGATAAGGCATGTTTCCCGGGCGGTTGACCAGGCCTACAATAGTGACAAACTGCTGCACAGGTCGTTCCACAATGACACGGTCCCCCGGCAGCAGGGCCACGTCGGCAAACGGGATATTCAGCCCTCTGACCGGCAAAACCAGGTTCGCCGCAGCTTCTTTGCCCGCCGCCCGGGGCCACCATTCGTCGCTCAGGGCCCGGCCTCCCATCGGCGTGCGCAACGATGCTACAAAGTGGCCCTGGCCTAACGTCTGCCAGCCTGCACTCTCCAGCACGGGACGCACGGTGGTTTCAGGCGGAATCGATTCCAGATGGTCGGCAAGGCACAGGAGTTGAGTCCGGAAGCCATCTGTCTCGGCCCACCTTAATCTCGCTGCCACCGCTTCCAGGAACGTTTGCCTTTGAGCCTCTTTTCGGAGATCGAGCCACGTGCGGGCCAGGATGCCATCGTCTTTCTTGAGGACGAGCCACCCGGTCGTGCCCGACGGCCCCTTCTGCTCGAGAACCCCCCAGACCCACGGAGGAATACGTCGCACTGTTTGCGAGTCTGCCAGGGTCGCGCCCTGCGCTGCGGCGAGGGATGCAAGGCCTGGGTCGGCCCGAACAATCCGGATCACGGCAGCGCCGTCTTCAGCGATGCCGCCTGCTTCCATGAGCAGGGCCACTAGCGACATCTGGTCGTGCCGCATGGGGTAAATGCCGGGTTTGGCCACGGCGCCGACGATAGAGACTCGATAAGTCTTGTATTCCAACACGCTCACGTAGATCGGCAGCGGCGTTTTCACAAACCTGGGGTAGTATTCACCGATGACAGCGGACTCGATTTGCGCGAGCGTTTTTCCTGCCACGGGAAACGGGCCAACGATCGGCAGCACGACGGTCCCCTCGTCACTGACCCGGCACACGTAGGTTTGTCGCCCGCCGGCCGCCGGCGCGGCCTCCAGTGACTGTGGGTCCAGTACCCGTGGCATTTCCACCTGCAGAACGTCACCGGGCACGACCCGGTACGGACCGGTGGGGATTCTGGCCTGCGCGATACGATCCATGTCGAGGGAAGGGCCGGCGGGCGCCACCGCCTCGAACATGGTGAGTTCCTCCGCAGCCGGCGCGCGAATCCCGTCCCCACAACCGGTCAGAACACAGCAGGCTTCCGCCAGAAGAAGCACGAAAATGCAAAACCCGGCGGTTCGCTCGAATGACGATTGTTGTCCCCGCATCGATCGCCTCATCACTCCACCTCCAAACCTCTTCCCAGGTTTTCCTTGCCAGGATCATAAGACATAGACCATGGCCTCTCAGATCTACAACTCTCACTCACCCGCGCCGGCCCACCCCAGCCGGACGCCATCTTCTGGTCACGGAACCCGGATCCTGCGGACACGACCACGGCACTCACAAAACCATGTGAGCGCGCTATAGCAGTACAGCTTCCATGCTTTCACCACGGCTCACGGCCGGTCCTCAGGACACAAATGCCTGGCGACGCTCACGCTCACAGATTATGCCGGTTCCACACCGCGAGTTTGCGTGCGCGCCCAAGACAACGGAGTTCCTCAATGAAGAAAATCGCCCATTTTCATCTTGGTACCTCGTATCCTCCTCTAACTCCTCTTGGCGCCAACATGCATCATCCGTGCTGGCTCGACTCCCAGGAGCCGGAGTTCATACCGTCCTTTCTGCATGCACGGGTGCGCTCTGCAACAATCACCCTCTGTCCGTACCCTCTTCGCCTGCTGTCCGGGCACTTCCCTGGACAGTCACGGGACGCCGATCATCCCTGACGGAGACGACTATCCGCTAACGTCGATCCAATCCCGGCTTGCAGGGACTGCGCACGGGCAGCCTGAACGGTATCCGGACCGCGCGCCGGGGATTGGGATTGTTGACAAGCCCCGGAGGGTTCTCGGGCTGGCCGCCCGATGATGTACTGGATAGTACGACGGTCCTGAGCGTGAACGGGTCGAAAACGCTCGCCTGCCTGATGGCAGATCTTGCAGAGCCCTGCCCCAGCGCGGCAAATCCGGTTGAGCTCAGAACAACGAATACCACCCACAGGATAATGGCCGCCAGGACAACACTTTTCTTGATGTCACGCCGCTTCACTCTTCTCATGCTGACTCCTTTCCAAATCACCGTCCGCTACGGATTGCCGGACGAAATCCCATAACGCCGCGGTGCGTCCCTGATTTCCACTCGCTCCGGCGTTACTCCGGCGCCACGGCAGAGGTTGCCTCCGTGGCTTCCATCGCTTCCTTCATATCCAGGTACGTTTTCACGCCGCACAACCCTTGCAGCATTTCGCCCGCGAAGGCGTGGTAGGCGTGGCCCTCGCGCGACAAATGCTCGTACACGGTTCCGTCCTCCTCAACTCCATTCAGAAGCGCGGCATAGACGGCGCGGATTTGCTCCTGCACGTCCCCTTGGAAGAGCCCCTCCTGCGCGGAGGCGGCCGCAACGAGTCCGAGCGCACCGTAAATGCTATCCTCCGTGTAGCCCGCGACCGGACCCGCAAACGGCCCGAACGTGTGGTCAAAGCGCCAGTAGAAGCTGCCGCCAAAGGGTTCGCCTTGCGGCACCTGATGGCCAGCCAGGAGTCCGGGCAGATCGCCCAGGACTACGCCCTGCCAATAGGGGATGTTGCCATAGGAACCGACGAAAGTGTCGTCGAGCTCGCCGGTTGTCGCCAAGGCCCAGGTGGCCACGCCCAGGGCCATCACGGGAAAACTCGCAGTCTCATCGCCGACCCGTGAAAGACCGCGAACCACTACCTGCCGCCAGTGATCGGTGCACTTGGCCTGCACGAGATGGGCGGCAACGGCGTAGTGTGCCAGATAGAAAACCGCCGTCGACGGATCGATCTCCAGGTACAGGTCCGCATAATTGTTGACGCCGCACGGACAGTCCAGAATCTCATCGAAGAACCTGGTCACGAAGCCACGCCAACGGTCGCTCTCCGGAGGGACGGTGATCTCACTGAGTCGTACCAGTGCGTAGACCTCGTCACCCATGAAGACACCTCGAGCTTCGTTTAGGATGAATTCCCCCCCCAAAAGGGCGGCCGTCTTGTATGTGACGTTGCCCGTCTGCTCGTAGGCGTCAACCATTCCGGCGACAACTGAACCATTGAATCCCCATTCACCGCCCCAATCTCCGGCAAACGGGCCCTCCTTGATTTGGACTTGATCGAGTCGCGCAGCGATAGCATCCACCACGACCGGCATTTCCGAGGCGAAGATCCCAACCGTCGGTAGTAAGGACACAAGTACCCCGAAAAACGCCGCCACCCTGCATCTGTCGTTTACCATGATTGTCCTCCTTTTTCACCCGGCCTTCCCGGCTCCCGCAAGGGATTCTCAAACAGTGTCTATTCAGTGTCTATTCAAGCCACGTCCTGCCAAGTCACCCTGGCATGCTGCGCGCAGACACTCCTTGCTCGCGGAGTCCAATTGATAAATTCACTGCCTCACCCCACGTCGTCCTCAGGTCTCCCGTCGATGTACACGCGCCGACTGTACCACAGGAGAATGTCCCAGCTACCGATCGGATTGGTGAGGGTACCTGGGGATGGCGGTTAGCGATGACCTTGATTCATCCTGAATCTCCTCCGGTTTTTCCCACCGGACAATCCACCCCCACGAGACGGTTTCGCGCTTACGCGCGACTCATGAGTCCCTGATCTCCTTATAAGCCAGTGACACATTATAGGGTCCCGACTCTCGGCGTCAATTAAGGGAAATACGTATTTTTCGCTTTTTTTGCAGACGGCGTTTGCCGGCGCCGGCGCCGGCCATACCGCACTGGTGATGGTGACAAATACGGGACAGGGTCGCGGAAGGGACTCGAGCTCGATGGAAGATTCGCGGCGGAACAGGCGTACCGGGCTTGCGGGCTGCTGCGGTTCGGCAATCTGACCTGCACCCCCTTCTTCACGATTCTCGATCCGAAAGAGACGACCGAACCTCGGAAAGCCCCTTGCCGGTGACGCTCAACGGATGCTTGCGGTTATCGAGCGGCAGACGAACCGGCGCATTCAGCCGATGGGATTCATATACCGCCAGGATCATTTCCAGTGCCGCTCGCGCATCGTACATGCTGCCGTGCGGCTGACTGTCAGTCTCAATGGCTCGGATGAGGTCCAGTGCGATCAGCCGGTTGCCGTATCGGTGTTGCGGATCACTCAGGGGCTCGGGCCTGTCCATCCCTTCGCTCGATATTCGTTTCCATGGGGCCTTGCTGCGTCCGGGCTGCCAGGACGGGTCCTCCACGACCCAGACTTCGGGCACCGCGCCGGTGGTTGTCGTGAGAATCCCCCTGCTCGCGTACACCATGAGGCCAAACCGCGCTGAGGCTCCGTGCCGGGCCCGATGCGTGGAGAAATAGCCCGTGGTCACTCCGCCAAACCCATACACGGCGTGAATCTCGTCACCGGCAAGAGGACCTATGCCCTCGGCCCCCTCACGCACGTCACTGTCGCCGACCGGACGTTGATTGCTTTTCGCCCGGGCAAAGCACCATTGCGGGTCTCCCGTGAAGAAACGCATGAGATCCATGATATGCGTGCCAAGCACCATGAGGTCCTCGCCGCCGCCGCGACGGTCTTCCTTGCCCCGGCCGCGCAGTTCGAGAAGGTCCCCGAGCAGACCCTCTTCGATTGCTCTCTTCGCGTGGGCCAGGGCCGGGCTGTAGCGCGTCTGGTGGGCGATCGCCAGCTTCAGGTTCTTCTTTTCCAGTGCAGCAATCATCTCGTCCGCCTGTTCGAGGCTCTGACACATCGGTTTCTCCAGAAAAACGTGACAGCCGTGCTCGGCACACGCCAGCACCATGTCACGGTGGCAGTCCAGCCAGCGCGGGGCCACGCTCACGATGTGGGGACGCTCCTTCTCCAGCATCCGGCGATGATCCGCATAGCTCCTTGGTGCTTTGACCCGTTGGGCCGCTGCTGCACGCCCTTGTGGATCCGGATCAGCAACAGCTACAACTTTGGTCTGCTCGATCCCGTTCCACACCACGTCGAGCCCATGACCATAGTCTCCCCGGCCCGTTCTGCCTATAATCGCGACCCGATATCCGCCCGTCTTCGCGTCTGTACCTGCCGCCCGGCTGGTCGCCAGTGCTGCCAAACCGATGGTCGTGCCCGTCACAAAATCCCGACGTCTCATAAGCTCACTCCACTCTCAATTCGATGCCTGCCGGCGTGCCGTGCGCTTGCTGCAAATGCCGCGCGGTGCCAGGATTCTATCATTTCCCCTTCTCTTGTCCATAACCGGATTCCGAAGGCGCCAAGCTGCCATATGGAAAATTGAACCGTTCATGAGAGAGCGTTATGATGTCGGGGACTATGACACGCAAGTCTCTGATGCTGCTGTGCGGTCTCCTGTTGCGGGCCTTGGGTCCGACGGACGCTCATGCGCGAGACTACTATGTCAGTCCCACAGGCAATGACTCGAATCCGGGCACGCGGGCCGAGCCTTGGCGGAGCATCGCGAAGGTGAACAGCACCAATTTCGAGCCCGGGGACTGCATACGCTTCGAAAGCGGCGCGAGCTTTACCGGCACGATTGAACTGGGGCAGGATGACAGCGGCACGTCGGAAAAGAAGATTGTCGTGACATCATACGGCGACGGCCGGGCGTTCATCAACGGAACGAACAGCAGCGGTCTGCGGGCCGAGGGCTGCGATCATCTCATTGTGAAAGATCTGAATCTTATCGGCTCAGGACGCAAGAGCGGGAACACGAAAGATGGCATCTGGATTCTCAACTCGCAAGGGCTTCAGATCGAGCACGTGGAAGCCAGCGGCTTCCGGGGCAGCGGAGTGCAGGCGGATGGCGTGTGCGAGGCGCGGATCACGAACGTGTACGCCCACGAGAACGGCGCTGCCGGCATCACCGTAGGCTACGGCAACCGGTCGAAGAACGTGCAAATCCGCCACTGCGTCGCCAGGAACAATCCGGGAGATCCCTCGAATCTGACGAATCACAGTGGCAACGGCATCGTAGTGGGCAATACCGAGGACACTGTCATCGAGTACTGCGAAGCCGCGAACAACGGCTGGGACATGCCCCGAAAAGGCAACGGGCCGGTCGGCATCTGGGCCTGGAACAGTAACCGTGTCATCATCCAGTTCTGCATCAGCCACGACAACAAGAGCCCCGGAGACGATGGCGGCGGTTTCGACCTCGACGGCGGGGTCACGAATTCGATCCTCCAATACAACCTCTCATACAACAACGATGGCCCCGGATATTTCCTGTGTCAGTATCCTGGCGCACCTGATTTCAGGGACAACATCGTGCGCTACAACATCAGCCAGAACGACGGGGTCAAGAACAACCGGCGCAGCGGCATCGACGTCTTCTCCGCCGGTCCGAACGCCTTGCGCTGTCAGGTCTATAACAACACGATCTACAACAAGAACGGTGCGGCCGTCGGGTTCGGGGGCCGGTACATGCCCGATGTCGTATTCCGCAACAATATCTTCGTCTGTTCGGGTGACGTGATTTCGGGCGAGACCCAAAGGGGACGATTCGAGGGCAACGTCTACTGGTCCGCCGATGGGCGGGAATTAGCGTTCGATGGCTACAAAACGCTTGGCCAATGGAGCGCGGCAACCGGCCAGGAGAGGGCCGGCGACGAAATCCTCGGCAGATGCGTCGATCCGCTACTGGTGGGCCCTGGCACCGTGACACTCACTGATCCGGCGGCCCTGGCCGGTGTGTTCGCCTATCGGCTCGGGGCGGACTCGCCCTGCATCGGCGCGGGTATCTCCCTGAAGGACAATGGCGGCCGGGACTTCTGGGGCAGCGCCCTGCCGCAATCCGGGAGACCTTCCATCGGCGCTTGCGAGAAACCATAGACACAGAAAGGGGACGATATGAGACATTGCACAGGCCTTGCCACCACCGTCTGCTTTGCAGCAATTCTTGCAGGGCCAGGCCCCGGCGTCCGCCCAACGCTGGGCAACCAGGAACAGTCACCCCTGCTCCCGGGCCGGGCTATGCTAATTGGAGTGGACTACTACCCCGAGCATTGGCCCAGGGAGCGGTGGGAAACGGACATCAAGCTCATGAAAGAGGCGGGGTTCAACACCGTGCGTCTGGCGGAGTTCGCCTGGGTCGAGATGGAGCCGCAGGAAGGGCAGTTTGAATTCGGCTGGCTGGATGACGTGATGAAGCTGCTGGACCGCTACGACATGAGCGTGATCCTCGGCACGCCCACCGCCGTGATGCCCGCCTGGGTCGCCCGCAAGTACCCCCAGACTCTTCGCATACAGGCCGATGGCACGCGCGTCGTGTGGGGCGGACGAAAACACAACTGTTATTCGAGCGCGGCCTACCGCTTGCTCTCCAAGCGAATCACGCGCGCCATGGCCGAGCACTTTGCCAAGGCGCCTAATGTCATCGGCTGGCAAATCGACAACGAGTTCGGCGGCGAAGAGTGCCACTGCCATTCCTGTATTGCGGAGTTCCAGGCCTGGTTGCGGAACAAATACGGCTCTCTGGACGAGTTGAATCGGGCCTGGGGAAATCATTTCTGGGGATTGAGGTTTACCGACTGGGCCGAGATCACGATACCCGATTGCCGCACGGATCGGCCCTGGGTGATGGGCAATCCCGGCGCGTGCCTCGACTGGAAACGGTTCATCACGTGGCTGCAAGCTCGCTTCCAGGCCGACCAGGTCAATATTGTTCGGGCCCTGTGTCCCGATGACTTCGTCACCCACAACTTCATGGGACTCTTCAGTTCGCTCGATTACTACATCATGGCGCGAGACCTCGATTTCGTGGCCTGGGACAACTACCCCATCTGGTCGGATAAGCCGGACATTCCCTACAGTGCCTCGTTGGCTGCCGATGTCATGCGGGGCCTCAAGCAGAAGAACTTCATGATTATGGAACAGACCGCCGGCCCGTGCGGGTGGGAGAGCTTCGGGCGCAACCCCTGGCCGGGCGAGATTCGCAAAATCGCCTACCAGCAACTGGCGCACGGCTCCGACGGGCAAATCTGGTTCCGATGGCGCACCTGCACCGCCGGCCGCGAGCAATACTGGCACGGGCTGCTCGGACACGACGGGAAGCCCCTCAGACGCTACCAGGAAGCCGCCCGGACGGCGCAGGAGTTCCGCAAACTAGAGGACGCCTTGCGCGGAACGACAGTCGTCGCGGACGTCGCCATCATCTACGATTACGACAACCTGTGGTCACTCAGCTTCCAGCCCGGTTTCGCAGGCAACAGCCTGCAGGGCGCGATAAAACGGTACTACGACGCCCTCTTCCGGGCCGGCGTCAACGTGGACGTGGTGCATCGGCACGCCGATCTGTCGAAGTACAAGCTCGTCCTCGCACCGGACCTGTCGATCATGCCCAATGAGACGGCGAACAAGCTGAATGCCTTTGTCAGGGGCGGCGGCATTTTGCTGGCCGATTGCAGGACAGGGGTGAAAGACGAGCGGAATCTCTGTCACGACTGGACCCTGCCCGGACTGCTCTCTCCCACGCTGGGGGTCAAGATCGAAGAATACAGCTCCCTGGGAGCGGACAGTGAGTACAAAATCGATGGCGGTGATAATCTTGGCGGCACCTACACGGCGATTCAATACGTCGACTGGGTCACTCCGGAAAGTGCCGCGATCGTGGCTCGGTACGTGGGCCAGTGGCATCTGGAGCCCTTCGCGGCCGTCACGCGGAACAGCTATGGCAAAGGGAAAGGATGGTATGTCGGAGCGGTCGTCAAGGAGGAAGCCTTCTACGACACCCTGATCAAGAAGCTTCTTGAGGACGCCGATATCCGCCCGGTCGTCACTCCGCCAGCCGGCGTGGAAACATCGGTACGGCAGAAGCAGGACCGCAGGCTGCTGTTCCTCATCAATCACACCAACGAGCCCACGACCGTGGAGGTGCCCAGGGACAAAGTTGAGTTGTTGACCGGCAGAAAGACCGGAGAATCCCTCCAGATCGACCGCTTTGATGTTGCTATCATCGAATTAGGAAGAACATGAGACGAAAAAGACAGCCGCCCGAACCCCGGCAGGGAGAAATAATCAAGAAGGCCACCGGCAAAGCATACCGATCCGCACAAGTACAACAGAGCAGGTGCCCAGGACTGATGAGAACGAAGGCAGGATTTGCACCCAGAGGTATTTCAATCGTGGTCGCGCCGGCTCTTTCGACGGCGTCCGGCGCGGTGTGCAACGTCAAGGTCGTCACTGACTCTGCGCCTGCTACTCGAAGATGAGCGTGCCGAACTTGTTGAACTCGTGGAAGCTGGGACCGACACGGGTCCAGTCCCAACTCGTGCTCTTGCCGTCGTCGTAATCGACGCGGTAGAAATTGGCCCGCCAGCGTGTTCCGCGTTGCGGGGGAACGTTTTGCAGCGGCTTGAGCAGGTCGTATGGGACAAACACTTCGGCGATCCAGCCCGTCACGCGGGCGCCCGACTGCTTCGGGCCGCCCACAGCCGCCGTGGCCTTCTGCGTCTTGCGTTTCCCCTCGTAGTGCCAGGGCCGCCAGCCGAGGAACTCGCCCCCGAAGTTGGGGATGAGGATCGGCAACTCGAAACCCAAGGGCGAGATCTCGTATTCGAAATAGACGGGGTACCGCTCATCCGGCCAGAGGAAGAACTCAAATACATCTTCGTTCCACAGGTTGAGGAAATCCTCGTTCATCGTGGCGGTGAGGGTACGATCCTCCGCCTCCATCAGCACGTACAGTCCGGTCCGCGAATAGAGCATTTTGACGCGCGTCTGGTATTGATGGCCGTCGGTGACACGCAGGTGGAGCGGCTCCCAGGCCGCCTTCTTCCAGGCGGACGCAGCGCCGCTGCCGTCAACGGTGAAATCCTCCGTCTGTGGCACCCGCAGCACCCGGGCGGCCGATTCTTCCCGGGCCGCCTGCTGCGTGAACACCCACGAACTCCAACCAACTACCACCGCCAGAACCGGCCAGACCAGCAAACGCAGTTTCATAACGATTCCTCCCGGTCGCCCTTTGGCAACAACAAAGACGAAAACCTTCTATGTCGGTTCGGCCGTTGCACGTAAGGTTCTTCTCCGTCGCGGGCCAGATCCTTCACTCCGCGTCGCTCCGTTCAGGATGACACGCTGTGTCCAAGAGTCAATCACAATCCATCCTACCTTGTATCGCGTTTGCCGGGATTCCTGACGAGTCTTTCCGAGGCTCCCGCCGCCGCGTAGAGCCGCGCCACCTTCGTCATGGCGTCACTGTCCTTTCCGTGCAAGGTCAGGGGGCGCGGCGCCAGCATGCCGAATACATCCGGGATATCGCACACCCTGAGGACGTTCAGGAACTGAGGGGCCTCGGCTTCCATGTGGGACGACGGCGGCTCGACGGCTATCACCGCGGCAATCTCCGGCTCTAATAGCGCGGCATAGGCTGCCAGGACAGCAGCGGGACCCTCACCAAGCACGTGAACGGCAGCGCCCTGACCGTGCCTCTCGCGAAGATAGCGGGCTGCCGCGATGATATCCCAGACCCGTCCGGTATCGACAGTCCGTCCCAGCAGGACGTGTGACCGCTCGACGTAGTTCGGCGGATTCTTACGGGTCCAGCGCGTGTCACCCACGCCACGCGGGGCACACGCATATATACAATCGCCCGGTTCGCACACGCGGCGCACCCGGTCCGACAGCAGGGGTGAATCATCATTCGCCCCTGCCGCTTCCAGGTTTCGCACCACCAGCAGGATGCGAGTCGGCTTCCCGCCTGGCTCCATATCCTTGAGGCACTGCACGTGCACTTTGATGCCGGGCTCGGAGAAGAGCCAAACGCTCTCGGGCTGGCCCCCGGGAAGAGGCTTCCCCGGCGGGATTCGCTCGGGAAAATACCGAAACGCGACCCGACACAGCTCGGCCAGGAGCGGCGCCTTCCAGGCTTCATAGGCCCCGTTCTCCGGCGGCTGGACCTGGGCCATGGGCACGAAGTGCCGGTCGATCGTAGTGTTCAACTCGCCCGCGGGGATATCCGAATCCTCGGGGAAAACGCGGAGCTTCTCCGGACTGATGGCGTATTCCCGCTGGTCCCGCGGGCCGGTGGCAAGGTCCACCTCGCCGTCATCGACCACGCGCGCATCGTTCTTCAGGTGCATGTTGATGAAGCGATACGCCGCCTGACGGATGTCCTTTCGATAGGCGTGATCGCCGACGCTGACGAAGCTATCGACGAAGTCCCCGGCTCCGTACAGGCTGTAAAGCCGTTCGAGGCGGTTGATCACCCGCCGGTTGGCATCCATCGGGAAAATACGGTCTTGATCGCTGTTGGTGAACAGCAGCGCGCGCGGCGCAATCAGAGCCGCGATATGGGTCCAGGACCACTGAAACGTATTGTACAGGAACATGCAGTCGCAGTGTCCGTTGATGACGCGATTGGAGACATAGGACGGCAGATCGGCCATGCCGCTGACGGGGACCGCGACCTGCGGGCGCTCGTCGGCCGCCGCGATCCGGAACGTGGCGGCTCCCCCGCCGCTGATGCCGGTCACGGCGAGGCGCTGCGGGTCCACGTCCGGGCGGCTGAGCAGGTAATCGATACCGCGGATTCCGTTGAGGCACTCGACACCGGCCGACGTGTAACCTCGCGAATGCCACCACCAGCGGCCCTCGCGGTACGTGCCATGGTGAATGGCCGCAATTTCGCCCAACTGCAGAGTGTCGAGGACCAGACAGACATAGCCGTGCCGGGCGAACCACAGGCCATGCGACTGGTAGGCGGTCTTGTTGCCATTGCGACCACAGAATGAATGCCCGCAGACATAGAGCACCGCGGGCAGACGCCGACCTTGCTCGACCTCGGCGGGCCGGAAGAGATTGGCGGTGACGTATAGCCTCGGCATACTCTGATAATGAAGCATGTCGACGATATAGCCGTCGCCCTTCAGGGTCCCGGTGACCACGGCCTTCAGAGGGGTCTTCTCCGGCATCGGTTGCAGCCCCAGCATATAGAGATATTCGTCCCTGTATCGCGGCCGCAGTTTCTCCCAATCTTCCCGCGATTTGACGTGCTGCATGAATGTCCCGTGGATCAACTCAGCCTCGCGCGCCAGGTATTCCTGGATCATCTCATCGCCGGGCTGACCCCGGTCCGGCGGGCCATAGGCCTGGCTCCATCCTGTCGAGACACTCACACAGATTATGACGGAAACAACGCTCAGGAAGTGTGTCAGCCGCATGATTGGACCCCTTTCATACTCGATCGAGCGCAAGACTTCGACCGCGATTGTAAGAGCTCTACGTCCCTCCTGCAAGTGTTGCCTGCACAGGGCAATGGGTGTGTGTCACGATTGTAGGTAGATTCTGCGAAAACCATCTGAAACTGTCATTTCGGCCGGAGGCCGAAGGCCGGAGCGGAGACACGCAGCGCAGCGGAGAGCCCGCCTCGGCAATCTGGCTACGAACAAGAGGCGCCTTTCCTTCGCGGCCAGATGTCTCGGGGTCCCCAAACGCATCGTTTCGCGTTTGGGAACCCCTCGACTACCCCGGCGCTTCGCTCGACATGACAAACCAGGCAAGATATCCGCATTACCTACAAACATGACACGGGCCCCAGGGCAATCGCATGTTCCCTTGGCGATTGAAGATGGTGCGTGGTGCGCACCCTACGGGCCACGGGCCATGCGTTATTCGTAGGGTGCGTAGGGACCCCAAACGCGAGAGACCGCGTTTGGGGGACCCTGCCACGCACCGCTCAATCACAGGATATTCACGCCCACATACGATTGCCCTGATTACTTACAGTCCTTGGGAGTTTCCCGCCTTGTACATGACAACGCGCGTGGCACCTCCGGGAAGTCCAGCCTGAATTGATTGCGGGGATTTCGTTCTGAGGCTATGATGTGCGGCGACAACTCCGTCAGGTTTACATGTGTCATCCGGTCACGATTCAGCGGTAAGGAGCAGGCGACATGCAACGAACCATCGTGCTTCTCCAAATAACAGCGCTCATCGCGGGTATGGCCGTTGTCTGCTACTCACAGACTTACGATGTGGTGATCGCGTCAGGCAGAATATATGACGGTTCCGGCGGGCCCTCGTACATTGCGGACGTCGGAATCAAAGACGACCGTATTGTCGCTATCGGGAATCTCCGGCCGGACGCAGCCCGGGTCATCCAGGCACAGGGTCTGGCCGTAGCTCCCGGTTTCATCAATATGCTGAGCTGGGCGACGGACTGTCTCATCGCGGATGGAAGGTCGCAGAGCGACATTCGCCAGGGGGTGACCCTGGAAGTCATGGGTGAAGGGTGGTCCATGGGGCCTTTGAATGAACAGATGAAACAGGAGATGCGCGGATCTCAGGGGGACATCAAGTTCAGCATTGAATGGACCACACTCGGCGAGTACCTCGACTACCTGGCACGCAGAGGGGTATCGACCAACATAGCCTCTTTCGTGGGCGCCGCGACCGTTCGCGTTCACGCCCTGGGGTATGAGAACCGTCCGCCTACTCCCAAGGAGCTTGAAGCGATGCGCGGACTGGTAAGAGCGGCAATGCAGGAGGGAGCGGTAGGTGTCAGTTCCGCGCTGATCTATGCTCCCGGCTGCTATGCCGGCGCCGACGAGCTGACGGCACTGGCCGAGGTGGCGGGTGAATATGGGGGAATGTACATTTCGCATATCCGCAGCGAGGGCAACGGCCTGCTGGAGGCGTTGGACGAGCTCATCGCGACGGCGCGAAAAGCCAACGTAGCCGCAGAGCTGTACCACATGAAAGCCGCCGGCAAATCGAATTGGCACAAATGCGACGCTCTGATTGAGAGGATTGAGAAGGCCCGGGCAGAGGGTCTGAGCATCACCGCCGACATGTATACTTATACGGCCGGCGCTACAGGCCTCGATGCCGCCATGCCACCCTGGGTCCAGGCCGGCGGACACCAGGCATGGGTGGCGCGGCTCAAGGATCCGGCCATCCGGCGACGGGTGTTGGAGGAGATGGCCGCTCCTTCCGCTGATTGGGAAAATCTCTATCTGCTGGCGGGTGGCCCGGAAAACGTGCTCCTGGTGGCCTTCAAGAACGAAAGACTCAAGCATCTGACCGGCAAGACTCTGGCGCAGGTCGCGGCGCTGAGGGGAAGATCGCCGTCCGAGACCATCATCGACCTCGTGATCGAGGACGACAGCCGGGTCGGCACGGTCTATTTTCTGATGTCGGAGGAGAATGTGAGAAAGCAGATCAGGCTGCCGTGGGTGAGCTTCTGCTCAGACTCAGGCTCTCTTGCCCCCGAGGGAGTCTTCCTGAAGTCGAATCCGCATCCGCGTGGCTACGGGAGCTTCGCCCGGCTCCTCGGCAAGTACGTGCGCCAAGAGAAGATCATTACCCTTCAGGAGGCGATCAGGCGGTTGACCTCACTGCCGGCCGACAACCTCAAGCTGGACCGGCGCGGCAGACTTGAGAAAGGCTACCATGCGGACATCGTTGTTTTCGATCCGGCAAGGGTGATCGACCGCGCCACCTATGAGAAACCGCATCAGTACGCCACAGGCATGATCCACGTCTTTGTGAACGGAATACAGGTCCTCAGGGACGGTGAGCATACCGGCGCCAAGCCCGGCCGCGTCGCACGCGGACCGGGATGGAGAAAGCCGGCTCCGAAAGACGGAGCCGCGTCTGAGCGGTAATCAGGGATTCGGAACCTGGTTTGCGTCGTTCCGCATGGCGTCCAGGTGTTTCTGGAAAATCTCGGCCGCCTCGCTGTCCGTGCTCAGATTGCTCCTGGCACGTTCGGCTTCCGAGATGGGAGTCAGTTCCGCCGGTTCCTGGGCGACGTGCGGCGTCAAGAAGATCAGCAGTTCCGTCTTGCTCTTTTCCTTGATCGTTCGCCTGAACAGGGCTCCCGCGATGGGAATGTCCCCCAGCAGAGGGACCTTCTTGACTGAATCGCTCATCTGGTCTTCGATGAGGCCGCCGATGACGATGGTCTGGCCGTTCAGCACGGCCACTCTCGTGCTGGCCGACCGCGTGGCAAAGACGGAAGGAGACAGGCCCTCCGAAATCTGCACCGTCTCACCCGTCCGCGTCGTGATCTTCGGACTGACGACCATGTTGACCAACCCATCCGGGTTGACGGACGGCGTGACATCCAGCACGATCCCGATATCGTTGCGGTAGTCGAATGTGGTGGTGCTGCCGATCGTCCCTTGGGTCGTCTCGCTGGTTGGGATCGGCACTTCTTCCACGACGGTGATTGTCGCTGTCTGGTTGTTCCGGGTCAGGACGTAAGGCCGCGACAGAACGTTCAGCCGGCCGGTTTCCTGCAGGGCGTGGATGGTGAAGTCCAGCTCGCCCTCCAAGGTCCGGATCGACAGACCCGTCGGACCCTCCACACCGGGCCCTTGTGGACTGGTAGGCGACCCAGGCGTCGTCAGCGTCAACGGCCGGCCAAAGACCTGCACCGTGCCCGTGGAATCACCGTCCCCACGAATGTTCAACATGGAGAACTCGGTCCCCCAATCCAGACTGTCACTATGCGTCAGCTCGGCAAACAGGACCTTGATCAGGACCTGGCCGACCGGTCTATCCAATTCCTCGATAATGGGTTTGATCTTCTCGTAATTCTTCGAGGAGGTCATACACAGCAGCGAGTTGGTGTTCGGATCGGCCTCGAAGTACGTCTCCTCGGAGATGTCGGTGCCGGACGATGAGTCGGACGACGACGCACCCTGGGTGGGGCCCTGGGCCGCTCTCTGGCCGCCCTGGAATTGCTGGCCGGTCCGCGTGCTGGTGCCCTGCTGGTTCAACGCCTGCATTTCCGCGAACAGATTGTTCAGAATCGTCATAAGATTCGTCGCGCTGGCATTCTTGAGCGCGTAGACGAAAATCCGCCGCTCCTGCTCCGGGTTCTCGTCCAGTTCCTTGATGACTTGCGCGATAATCGTCAACGTTTCCGGGGGACCGCTGACCACGACGGAGTTCGTGCGTGAGTCGGCAGAGGCAATCACAGCCACGTCCGAGATGCTGCCGGAACCCTGGGTGCTCTGCCCCAAACTCCCGCGACCGCCGAACCCGCCGAATCCGGGGGGACCGCCCCGCATGAAACTGATCTGCTGGTTCTGTTGGCTGCCGGACCGCGAGGAACGCGACGAGGAGGTGCTTTGTTGCCCAAAGACTTCGTTGATCAGCTCGGCGGTGTCCTGGGCGTCGGCATACTCCAGGTGAAAGACCTTCACGTCAGCTACGTTGGCGATTTGGGAGTCGAGCTTTTCGATGACGCCAGCCACGACATTGAGGACAGCCTCCGGGCCGGTGACCACCACGGTGTTGGTGCGGCTGTCCGCGGCGGCGGTGACCTGCACCAGGGTGTTCCCTTCGGCCCGCTGCTCGCCCGGTCCACCGCCGAACGGGCCGCGGAACATCATGGGACCCGTGTCGCCCCCCCGACTCGACCTGGAACGGGAAGAAGAGGATAGTTGCTGGCCGAAGAGCTGATTGATGACGTCGGCCACGTTCATCGCGTCGGCGTATCGAAGCTGAAAGACCCGGACGTCGGCGACCTTGGCGGTTCGGTCGTCCAGGGCCTTGATGACATCGGCGACGAGGTCCATCGCCTCGGCCGGCCCGCGAACCACGACGGAGTTCGTCTGCTCGTCGGCGGCCGCCACCACGTCCACGTTGACGCTGCCTCCGCCCTGCGTGCTGCGATTCTGGTCGTCATCGCCCCGCCCGCGGTCGGGCCCGCCTCTCATCCGCATCAGCATCTCGAGTGGTCCGCCGGGCCCGCGACCGCTTTGCCGACTCCGGCTGCTGGCTTGTGCCTGCTGCTGAAAGATGTTGTTGATCAGGTCGGCCACACTCGTGGCGTTCGCGTTGACCAGGCGGAACACCCGGATTTCCGCAACGCTGGCCATGTGCGTATCCAGCGCCACGACGATCTGCATCAGGCGTCTGATGTTCGCGGTCGTATCCGTGATGATGAGGGCATTGCCGTCTTCATTGGCCTCGAGACTGGCGTATTCCGGCAGCAGGGCTTGCAGGTTGTTCTTGAGGGCGGTCGCCGTCACGTGGCTGACGGGAATGATATAGGTCACCACGTCGTCACTGGGAACTATGGCGTCCGGGTCCCGACCGGTGAGGACGGGGAGGTTTTCCTTCTTGGCGTTTTGCAGCGTGACGACTTTCAGGGTCTTGCCGGTCAGGACGGTGGTCAGGCCCTTTTCTTTCAGGATCGAGTTGATCAGGGAGACAGCTTCGTTCAGGGAGATGGGCTGGCGGCTGATCACCGTCATCCGACCATTTATAATGGGCTCGTCGGACACGACGGCCAGGCCCGCGGTCTCGGACAGGTACTCCAGGATGGTCTGCAGCGGCGCATCCTGAAAATTGAGCTTGATCTTTACCTCGCCATTGGTCTGGACCGTCTCGACAGCGGCGTCAGCACCGCCCTCGGCGGCGCGCCCGGGCACTGGCGGCTGGGCCATAGCGATAACCAGGACCACGCCGGCTGCAATCATTCTATAAATCCACATTGTGACTATCTCCTGCATTCTACTGCCCCAGTTGCTGTTTCCGCTGCTCCATGAGTCGCCTGAGAATTTCCGCCTCATCGCTCGATGGGAGCGGTGCCTGGGTGGGTTGGGAATCCCCAACGCGATCTGTTGCGTTTGGGAACCCTTGCTGCTCCGAAACGGCCAAGCCCGGCAACTCCGACAGGTTGGGCAATTCGCCGGCTGAAGCAATACCGTACTTGCCCTCCAGATCGTATCCGAGCTGAATGGTAACCGTTTGGTTCTCCAGTTCGTACTCAATCGAATCGAGGTTCAGGGCCTTGATTGTGCCCCGCGCGACACGGTCACCCGCACGCAGGCGAAGGACCACGCCACCCTGGGTGTTCTCCACGAACGCGATGAACGTGTCGTTTTCCTGGACGATGCCTTTGAGGAGATAATAGGACTCCGGGTTGGGTACCACGACCGCCTCAGGCTCCCTTCTCTCCTCCTGCCGCCTGATCGGGGCGCGCTGTCGCGAGAAGATGTTGCGTTGGAGGATAATATCGTACTTCTGCCATGGATCCGGTTGTCCCGCAGGGCTCGATCCGGCGGAATTCGCCGGGGCCTGACCGGGTCCGACGGCGGTACATATCACGACCATCAGAACAATCTGCGCCGGCCGGAACCGCACCCCGGCCGTTTCATCACAGTATCTGTTCTTCATCGTTCACCTCGCGCTGCTCCGGTGCTGATTGTTTGTCGGACGGCCCCTGCTCGGCGCCGAGGTAGAGTGCCGAGAGGCCCAGTTCCACCGTCATGTCGTTCTCCGACTCGCTGGCCGAGTTGAGCTGCACGTACTTGATCTTGACGGGCAGTTCCGCCGTCTCAATCAGGTAGAGGAACCGCGTCACGGCTTCGAGCCGGCCCTTGCCGACGGTGGCAAAGACGACTTCCCGCAGACCGTGGTCGCTTGACATGCGCTCAGGCTTGACGGAAGTGAGCGTCAGCCGCGCCTCTTGCGACCATTCATTGAGTGCCCGCCCTACCCTGCTCTCGGCCTCGGCGTCGCTCCGCAGGCCGCCGGACAACATCGTTTTCCACTTCCGCTCCATCAGCCTTCGACGCTCAAACAGGCTGCGGGCCTCGTTGAGTTCGGCCAGCAACTGCTGCTTGTCACTCTCCAGCTCGTCGAGTCTCTTTATCACAGGCGTGAAGGCAAGCCGGTCCGCAACAAAAGCGCCCACGACCACGGCTGCGACAATCAAAATGATGCGTTCGCGTCTCGACAGGACCATGTCTATTTCGCGTCCCGGAACTTGAATTTGACGGCGAATTCCTTCTCTCTGGAATTCTGACCCGCATCCCGAATATGGACCATCTGAACCTCGGAGAACACCTCGTTCTGTCTTATCTTGTCAAGGACCTCATAGAAGCTTCTCTCGCTCCTGGCCTTGCCGTTCAGCAATCCTGCACCGTCCTCGTTCAGCCTCAGGCTCTTGACCCACACGGACGGTTCCTCCGGAAATGCCAGGGTCAACTCCCGCAGGCAGTCCAGACAGCGCGGCTCGCGCGCCGTCCAACTGCCGGCGTACGAGACACGCTCCACAATCTCTCGGGCGGCGGTGATATCATCACCCATCTGCTGCAACTGCGCGGTATAGGCCGCCACCGCCACCTTGTCGCCGTGCCAGTCGGCTGCCACCGCACCCAGAGCCACCACACAGGCCATGCCAACGAACGTCGCCCAGGCAACGGCACGTCGGCGGCCGGGTGTCCTCCGGCGACCGATACGAGGGTTCAGGAAATCGACGACGGCGCCGCCCGTTTCCACCGCCGTCAGCGCCACGGCCGCCGCGGCGATGGACCGTGCCCCTTCCGGGCGCTCCGGCAGAGCAAGCCCTTTGGACAGCAGTTCTGCCCAGCCGTCATGCACCGTGGTTCCGGGCCCAAGGCGCGTATTGAGCCGGTCAACGGCCGAGTCCGAAAGAGCGCATGCATCATACGCTGTGATCCGCCGGGACTGAGACCGATTGTCGCCGGGTGACAGCAGGATCAGCCGTTCGATGGCAGAACCCAAGAGCTCGGCATAATCCTGCGGAGCCCCATCCTGCACGATGGGGACGTGCCTGATGGAGCGCGGCATGCCTTGCACCTGGCTCCAGAATTCACAGTACGTCGGACGCGTATAGAGCCCGCACTGGCACGCTGGACCAGCCGCGTACGAAGTCCGGCTGCACGCCAGGGCCGTGACGGTCACGGACTGGATTTGCAGACCGGCGGCGCCCGCCAGGTCACGGACCTGGCTGACGACCTGGCGCCGTGCGGCCAACAGCAGGACCGGGCCTTTGTCGGACGCGTTGGCTGTGCCGCAATAGTCAAAGACCAGTTCGGCAGCATTCAAGGAAAACGCCCGCTCGGCTTGAATGCTCAACACGCCTGCCAGGGCATCGGGACCCGCCGGCGGCGCGACAATCTCTTTCACCAGCACCCACTTGGCCGGCAAGCCGACGACGGCCCGCCGGGACGAGAACCCCTGCTCCCACAGGAATCGGCGGAACCGCAGACCCAGCTCTCTGGCATTATCCGGTGTGAATTCCTCTCCCCACAGGAACTCGCCGGCGCGCCGGATCTCGGCACGCCCGGCTCGGACGTGCAGTTCCGCCGCGATGACACCGGTGTCATCGATAGCCAATCCCAACATGTTGCGCGTGCCGACCATCGTCACCATCCAGTCAATTCATGTTCACCGCGACGCTGGTAAGAGGACGCCCTTTCCTCAGCGCGGTCACGATATCCGGGTCCAGAGGCCAACCGAAGTGGGTCAGTGTCTTCCAGTAGACAACCCGCGGCGCCTCGCGCGTATCGAGGACCGCCTTATACCGCTTGTAGGCCCGCCCGTTGCCGGACAGGCTGATTATGTCGGCAGAGTACTGGAACGAGCGGACCGTGATGTAGCTGCCGATGGCAACCGCTTGGGGCCGATCCAGGACCTTGGTCACCCAGGCGATGGAGTCGAGCTGGTTGTTCGAGCTGCGATACGACAGCAAAGCCCCCACGTCGCTCTCCTCTAATTCCGGCAGACACATGAGGACCTCCTTCGAGGCGGTATTCACGTTCACCAGTCCGGGAAGCGTCTCGGCATCGCTCGTCGTGATTCGATCCACGATCGAAGAGAACTCCTCGAACGTCAGGCCCGCCCGGAAATAGAAGTCCAGGATGTTGGCATAGGAGGGGTTGGTGGGAACCTGGTTCATGATCTCCAGGGCGCGGTCCGCCGTGGTCGCCTCCTGCAATGCTTTCAGCAGGTCGCCGCGAGTGCCGCCGCTGTTGATATTGATGCGCGAGTTGCCTTCGGCGTCGGTGTTGGCTTCCGTGCTGTAGACCGTGACATAATGATAGAATCCCCTGTCGAGCCTCCCATCGCGATTGTCGGGCGGGTCGCTCTGATCCCCATCGTTTTCATGCTCGTCGAGGACGCCGTTGAGGTTGGTATCTTCCCCGTACAGCAAGTCCTCTGAGGCTCCTTTGATCAGGAGGACCTCATCGACCGTCTCCAACGGCGCGTTCTTGCAGTAATAGGCTTGCGGCTGCAAGAGGTAGTACTCGTCTTCGGCCCCGCCGGCCGTGACGTCGCCGTCTTCGTCCCGCCAGTCGATGATCGAAGCCGCCAGTTCGGCCGTCATGCCCGGCAGTTTCAGCAGCGTCTCCTGCGAGGCGGAATTCAGATTGATCTTGCCCGCTTCGTCCGTAAGACCATATTCGAACTCCCGATCACTCTCCAGGTTCGAACGCAGGGCCCAAAAGTAGCCCTGTCCCACCTGCAAGGCCTCGTAAGAATCGCTCGTCTGAGATGATGAGGCATCCGTCTGTGCGGCGGCATTCAGCTTTGCCGTGATGTACTCGATCGCGCCGGTCGCGATACACTCAGCTTGCAGGGAAGCGACATGATTAGCCGACACCGTCGCCGAGACGCGCACCGAGCCGGCAAACACAAGAGCCAGCCCTGCCAGAACCAGGACCACCCAGATCGTGACGATCAGGACGGTACCCCCCGGCCACCGGCGCCTCGACGGGCCGGCTCGATGATACTTTCCTGATTGTCCAGCCGCGTGTCTCATGTTGCCGACTCGCTCTCGTTCTGTGCGGGGGTCTCGCACGGTATGGCGAAGCTCTGGATGAGCCGCCGCTTTTGAGGTTCCCTGGTGCTGCTCTTGGTCTTGTACACGACCTGAATATCGATCTCCACGGCCAGAGGGAGGCTGTTGGCGTCGGCCGTCGAATCCCAGTCATCGACCCAGGTTGAGCCGTCGAAATAGCGGAGATTCAGCGACTCGACGCTGCGGCACAGAATCTGCTCGTCCGCCTCGGCCTCCTTCGAGGTCAATAGGTTCGTCGTCACACGCCGGATAAGCCGATAGGTTCCGTCATCGCTCTCGGCGTCCTCTTCCAGGAGCAATTCGATCTTGCCCAATCCGCCGGCCAACTGCTCGTCATCCGCAAATACGTGGGTGGTGCAGAACCCGAGACTATCTGCATCCGCCCCCCTGATCCCCGCCGAATCCGTACCCGTAAAGGCGCCGGCCAGGACGCCTCCCGGCGGCAGGACCCCGCTGATGTCCTGCTTGAGCAGCTCGATCGCGTTGATCGCCAGCGCCGTGGGCTCGGTCGCCGCCAGGGCGCTGCGATGCGCCCGAAAGCCCGTGTACAAAGCCGTATACAAGCACGATGCCGTCACTACCATCAGCACCATGGCTACCAGCAGTTCGAGCAGCGTAAAAGCCCCTTCGGATTGATGATCGATAATTGATGATTGATGATTGCGGGCCGGAGTCCGGGGTGGCCACACGGCCGATGGAAGACGACCGGCGATGCGAATCCGCCATCCACAACCTGCCATCCGCCGTCTCCAGGGATATCTCAAATCAATCGCCACGTCAACTCTCCTCCCGAGGATACACCAGCGTGCTCAGGGTGAGCCCGCGCTGCTTGCCCATGGAGCGCCAGGAGACGGTCAGTTCAAGCTGGCGAACGGCGGAATCCGTCCAGTTGGTGACCGCAGCGGTCCATTCGTACCCGGGCCAGTCCGTCCCGAAGTCTCCCCGCTGAGTTCCGCTCTCCCAGTCGTGTGTGACGGTCAGCTCGGTGAGCTTGGTCCTGGCCAGCGAGGCCGCTTCGAGCTGCCTGCGCGACAGTCCCGCCACGCGCGTGCACAGACCGATGCTCCGCATGGCCACGGGCATAATGATGGCGAGCAGCACCACCGTCGCGAGCAGCTCGACAAAGGTGAACCCGCCGAGGCGGGAGTTTACAGTAGGCAGTTTGAGGTAGGAAGTATGAGGAATCGAGACCTCAGACTTCACACTTGAAACCTCAAACTTCAAACTGTCTCTCTTATCTTGACGCATATCTGTTGTATGTCCGTTCACACTCAACGATGGAGAATGATTCCGTAACGGTCGGGCAAGTCACCTCCAGGGCCCGGCCGCTACGGCCAACAAGCCTGATGGTCCCGGCGGTGGCCGTGCCGTGGGGCGTAAAAGCAAGGAACACGTCTCTGTCCTCTTGCTCCACCCCCTCCAGTTCCATCGTGATGTCCTTCGGCAGGGTGAAGACCCGCCCGAATCCGGTTTCGAGCTTTTCAAAAGTCCCGGCCTGCTGCGCGGTCAGCCAGTACGTCCGTTCCTGCGTATCGAAATTGAGCCGGTAGACAATCCCCTCACTGACGGCCTGAGAACGGGCCAACTGTGTCAGGGCCAGAATCTGGGCCGCCGTATCATCACTCCGGCGTGAGGCGAAGAACCCGCTCAGCGACGGCGCCGCCATGGCCAGCACGGTCGAGAGAATGACCATCACCAGTATCAATTCAAGGAGCGTAAAGCCCCCTTCGGATTGATAATTGATGATTGATGATTGATGATTGCGGCTTCTGATCGGAGTCTGCCGTGGCGACGCGGCAAACGGAAGGCGACCCGCAATGCGAATCCGCCATCCGCAATCCGCAATCCGCAAGGGCCAAAGATGTTTGGAATGAAGCATCGCGTCTATTCTTCCGACCAGTTGGTGATGTCGTCGCCGCCGCCCAATTTCCGGTCCGGGCCGTTGGAGTGCAGGTCGTAGCCATCCAGATTATACTGGCCGGGGAACCGGTACACATACTCGTTACCCCACGGGTCCCGGGGCACGTCCCTCTTGAGGTACGCCTGCTGCCATCCCTCCGAGTCGGAGGCAGGCTTGTCGACCAAAGCCCGCAGACCCTCGGTGGTCGTAGGATAGCGGCCGACGTCGATCTCAAAGGCATCTAACGCGACCTCGAGCTGCGAGATCTGTGTGCGGGCCGCCGTGATGCGGGCCTGCTCCGACCGCTTCGTGAACTTCGGCGTCACAATGGCCGCCAGCGTCGCCAGGATCACCAGCACCAGCAGCAGCTCGATCAGCGTAAAGCCCCGATCAGTGACGACTGCTTGCCGATTCGATCTCTGCCGTTTGTTTTCAATCCACGATTTCATGTTCAATCCCGACTCAAAAATACCCCGAACATCAGATGCAACAGGCGATCGTTCGCCGTTCACATTTCTCACCGAATCAGCTCCTGCAGATTGAAGATCGGCAGGAGCATTCCGATCACGACGGTGCCGACCAGAACCGCCATGACAAACAGCAAGGCCGGTTCCGCCAGCGCCACGATCATTTTCAAATGACGATCCAGTTCCTGCTCGTAGGCTGTCGCCAGGCGGGTCAGTTCCTTGTCCAGCCGGCTGCTCTCCTCCGCCACGCAGATCATCTCGATCACGGAAGCCGGGAACAACGCGCGACAGCTCTCCAGGCTGCGGCCCAGAGAGGTCCCGTGCTGGACGTCCTCAATGGCCCCGTCCACGGTATCCGCCAGGACCTGATTTCCGATGGCTTCCTTGGCCACCCGCAAGGCGGCGATCAACGGCACGCCGGCCCCGACCAGCGTACCCAGCATGCGACAGAACCGTACCAGCGCAAACCTTGCCACGGCGCCGCCGAACAGCGGAAGCCGGAGCGTCACGCGCTCCAGGACCCGGCGTCCGTCCGCGCTGGCCAGCGCGCGTCGAATACCGAAGACGGCCAACGCCATCACGAGCACCAGAACGACCCAGTACCGCAGCAGGAGCCGGCTGACAGCGACGATGGCTTTCGTCAACTCGGGCAACGAGCCGCCGAATTCCACAAACATCTGCGAGAAACGCGGAATGAAATACGTCAGCAGGAACACGAGAATCGCCGCAGCCAGCACAGACAGGATGATCGGGTAGATCAGTGCGGATGTGACCTTGCCCTTGAGGTCCTGCTCGCGTGACCGGAACGTGGCAATCTGTTCGAGCACCAAATCGAGAAAGCCCCCGGTCTCGCCGGCCCGCACCATTGCCACGTAGACAGGCGGGAAGGCCCGGGGGTGGTGGGCGAGCGCTTCGGCCAGGGACATGCCGCCCGCAACCTGGTCGTGCACTGTCGCCCAGAGTCTCGCGGCCGCCGGTTTTGAGGCTTCACGGCTGAGAATGCTCAGCGCCCGGCTCAGCGGGACGCCCGCCGCCAGCAGATTGGACAGTTGCCGGGTGAACGCCTCGACCTCGCGCTTCGAGACGCGACCGACGCGAACGAGCAGGCCCTCGGCCCGGCGTTCATCCTGTCTTTCCACCAAGACCGGGCTGAGGTTTCTGCCGCAGAGCTGCTCGATTGCCGAGGCCCGGTCGGGTGCCACGAGCGTATCGGCAATCGGTCGCCCCTGTGTGTCCAGCGCCTTATAGACGAATGTGGCCATTGTAAGTCTGTACTTCAAGTTTTTCCTTACCGGCTCAAATCCCCGAGACCGGTCAGTTCGAAGGCATCATCCTTGGTGACCCTGAGGATCTCTTCCACCGTCGTGCGGCCGTCGCACAGATGTCTGAATCCATCGTCGCGGAGGTTCTTCATGCCCTGTCGCGCGGCGATTTTGCGCAGCTCGGGGGCCGAGGCGCTCTCCAGGATGAGCGACCGAACCTCATCCGTGACCACCATCAGCTCAAAGATCCCGACCCGGCCGTGATAGCCCGTCCCCTGGCACCGGCGGCAGCCCCGTCCCTGGTAGAGCGACCCGGGCAACCGGTCACCGAACCGCCGGCGCAACGGCATCACCTCGTTTGTCGCAAGCTGCTCTCTGCAGTCCGGACAGATCAGGCGCACCAGCCGCTGGGCCAGGACCGCCTCCAGCGACGAGGCCACCAGGTACGGCTCAATGCCCATATCCACCAGGCGGGTCAGGGCGCTTGGCGCATCGTTGGTGTGCAGGGTCGAGAAGACCAGGTGGCCCGTCAGCGAGGCCTGAATGGCGATCTCCGCCGTCTCGGCGTCGCGAATCTCGCCGACGAGGACGACGTCGGGGTCGTGGCGCAGGATCGAGCGCAGTCCGCTGGCGAAGGTCAGTCCGGCCTTGCGCGAAACCTGGATCTGATTGACCCCGTGAAGCTGGTACTCGATGGGGTCTTCGATGGTGATGATCTTGCGCTGAACGTCGTTGATGCGCGACAGCGCCGCATAGAGCGTCGTGGTCTTGCCGCTTCCGGTCGGGCCCGTCACCAAAATGATTCCGTGCGGCCGTTCCAGGATGGTCCGCATGATTCCCAGGTCCCGCTCGGACATGCCCAGCTTATCCAGCCCCAGCAGCACCGATGACCGGTCCAGCAGGCGCAGCACGACCGCTTCGCCGTAGAGCATTGGGATCACCGAGACGCGGACGTCGATCTCGCGCCCGGCAATGAGAATCTTGATGCGCCCGTCCTGCGGCACGCGCTTTTCGGCGATGTCCAGCTTGCTCAGAATCTTCAAGCGCGAGACGATGGCCGCCTGGAACTGCTTGACCTCCGCGGCCACCGAAGCCTCCTGAAGAACGCCGTCGATGCGATAGCGGACGCGCAGGGTTTCCTCGAACGGCTCGATGTGAACGTCGGTCGCCCGCAGCTCGATGGCTTCGGTGAGGATCTGGTTGACGAAGCGGACGATGGACGCACCCTCGGCGGCCTGCGTCAGGTCCATGTCCTCGTCCGCCTCCGTATCGATGACCTGCAGCCCGTTCTCGCCGGCCTGCGAGATCATGGATTGCACCGTGTCGGCCCCCACGCCGAGATGCCGTTTGATGCACCGGTCGATTTCCGCCAGGGGGGCCAGCCCGATCTGGAAATCCCGGCCCGTGGCCAGACACAACTCATCGACGGCCGAGGTGTCGAACGGATCGCTCGTGACCGCCAGCAGACGGCCGTTGTCCCTCTCGACAGGCACGATGTGTTTGTCTAAAAGGATGCGCGCAGGAAATCGGGCGAGAAACTCGCGAGAGAACGTCCGGCCTTCGAGCTCGACGAAGGTAAGCCCCAGCTCGCGGGCCAGGAACCGCAGCAACGGCTCATCGGCCACACCGCAGGTCGCAAAGGCCCGGGCAGGAGGCTCGCCTTGCGCGAGCGACTCGCTGATTCGCCGAGCCGCCGATTCGTCGATCAGGCCCTGGTCGAGCATTCTGTCTGCAAGTGGGTCCATAAGTATTGATTATGGATGATTGATGATGGATGATTAAAGAAGGCTCCAGACTTCTCCTTGCATCATCAATCATCCATTATCCATCATCAATTCAGTTGTCCCATGAGCACCAACTGGGCTTCCTGCCGCAACGTGAGGATCTGCCGGAGTTCCTGCTGGGCCGCCGCCAACTCCTGTTTCGCCTTCTCTCGCGCCTCACGGACCGCCGTCAGTTGCTTCTTGATCTCTTCTGGCGACGCCGACTGATTCTCAAGAGTGGTCCGCAGTTGTTCCGTGGCCTTCTCCACCGGCGTCAGCTCTCTATTGGGCTGCTGTCCCGCGAATCCGGGTCTGTCGGCCGGCCCGCGGCCTTCAGCCCCCGGCCTTTGTCCCCGGAAACCGCCGAAGAACGTACCGCCACGTCCTCCCATGCCCGACACCCGGCGGTTGAGCTCCATGACTTTCATGAGCCGCGGCTCCATCACCTTCCAGGCCTGGTCATCGACGCCAAGCTGTTCCTTCAGCCGCTGAGCCATCATTTGGCGCATCTGCGCCGGGTCGAACCTGCCGCCTCTGTCTCCTCCCGCGGCACCCCGGTCGCCACGCGCGGGCGGCTGGGCAATGGACAGGCTCCCGACGACCAAGGCCAACACGCAGGCCACGACACCAATCGCAATCACCTTTCTTCGCATCTTCCATCTCCTTCTGATATCAGGTTGTACGGATAGGTTTCAGACCCGCCCGTACGATCATAGCGGGCGCGCGCCCGACTTCTTCAACTCTCAACTCAGCGATGATAGTACCGCAGAGAGCTTTTGCCAACCAGTCAAGATGATCGGGGTGTCCAACCGCACTATTTCGCGGCCGGTGGGGCTCGGAGCCCCCAATACACTCAGTCGCGTCGAGGAACTCCTGCCCGAAGCGAGGGATCGCCTCCGAGGTTTCGGGGCCCCAATCGCACTCTTGAGCGGCCATCCATGCCACCCTTCCTGCAAACCTGCATTCACAAATCTCTCCAACTCCGCTCTCATCTCCTCGGAATCCATGGCTCTGACTCCTCTGTACCGAATCTCCATCTGAGCGCCGCGGGGGCGAGTCTCAAACCCGCCCCCACTGCTGCATTTCACCCTGTAAGTGGCGGTGGTCCGGCCGGCGGTTACAGGGAAATGACGGCGGTAACCGCCGGTACGAGTGGCATTGGGCTGGCGGTCTCCCAGACCCATGATTCCGCGTCAGGACCGTTCCCAAACGCGGTCCAGCGCGTCGGGGGTCTCGGACCCTTTTCAGATCCACCCCTATGGTCATTCCGATTGCTCGCGCACATAGAAGGACGCATTGGCATAGCCCACATGACCTTGCCCATCGAGGACCTGCACGAAGAGGCGATAGGGTCCCTCGCCCTCGGGCGCCGCGAAACGAATCTGTGTGCCGCTGCCCTCCTGTATCAGCCCGGGCAGAGGAACGGCCGGTTTCTCTCCGCCGCCGGCGTAGGAATTCCTGGGAATCTCGACCTCCGGCCGAATATCCCATTTGAAGGTCAGGGGGTCGAAATCGCAGTCACAGGACACGACCCTCGCCTCGTACACTCCCCCCGGCTGAAGGTACACCCGGGTCCGGTCGGAGAATCCGATAATGTCGAGTGCCGGCACCGCCGGGGCTCGGTTCTGCGGCCATGTCCCGCTCCACAGATACTGCATGACCCCGACCGCCTCGGTTTCCAGGCCGTCCTGAAACAGCCCGTACCACGTGTGGGTCGTCTCCTGCTTCTGACCCCACAGAAAAACGAAGGAACCGAGACAGTGGCCGGCATCGGCCTGGATGACTCTCGTATATCGGTCGTGGATGGCCCGGGCCTTCTCCGTGCTGGTTTCTTCGATAGGCGCCCGCCATTGCGTCTTCGAGACCTGCCAGTGCCCCGTCGGTCCCCACTCGGCGATCACGTACGGCTTGAGCCAGAACCGCCGCGTCAATTCCGTCACCGCATCGATGTCGCCGTATGCGTTGATCCCCAGCAGGTCCATATCTTGGCAATGTCTGGCAATCTCCTGGATCTTGTGCTCGTATCCGCCTGTGCCGACGACGGTCATGACCGGGTGGCTCGGGTCGAGCCGGTGGATATCCGCCGTGATGTCGTTGAGCCGCGCCCAGAGTCTGGGATTGTACGGAACGCCGGGCGGGATCCAATCGAGCTCATTGCCCACTGCCCAGAACATCAGCGCCGGGTGGTCCTTCAATTCGCGCACGATCCGCAGGACCCTTTGCTTTTGCTCCGCGACCATCCGCTCATCACCCCAGTTCAGCCCACTTCGCTCGCCCCTGACGGGCAGGTTGGCCATTGCTGCCAGGCCGGATTGGTGGGCCCGGTCCAGACTCGCCTGGCTCGCCCCCGTCCGTACCGAATTCGCACCGCACCGGCGCAAGACGTCGTAGGACTGCCATCCCACGGCCCCTTTGACGTAGAACGGCGCGCCGTCTCGCAACAGTTGCCATTTTCCGTCATGCTCGACGATCTTGTAAGCGCCGGTCTGGCGATCTTGCGCCAGACCTGCCTGGGAGTGCGTCAGTCCGATGACCATCACCGGAACGATGAGCGCCTTCATGCTCATTTCCTGGTCTCCATGCGTGGCCGTTACGGCTCGACGATTTCGAAGGGGATGGCCGGCAAGACGCCCAGCGGCGCGCGCCGCCGGTTGACCTGCGGCTTGGCGTTGCCGGAGGCCGGGGGTCTGGCAAAGACGTTGACGATCAGGTTCCCGCTCAGGCCGGGCTCGACCTTGGCGGCATCGGCCTTCAGCACCAGTTCCGCGCCGTCGCGAATCGCCGCAACGTCCTGGATGGCGATTCCTTCCGGCGGCTCGCTCAATTCGAGTCGGGCCCGGGAGACGGATGCGCCGCCCGGCGCCCCGATCGAGACGCGGGCCGTCCCACCGGCGGGGATCTTGAGGGGAGTCGTGCCGAGGACTCGCAGCGGGGCTTTGGACATCCAGCGTCCCGACACGGTCACCTTCAATTCCCGGGCGGGCACGAGATGCCGATACGCAAAGGCTTGCATCATGTCGTCGGCGGGCACAACCGGCCGGCAGATTTCCCGGCCGCCGACGACCGCGCGACCTTCCAGAACCACGCTGACCGGCTCCTCGACGGGCTTCGGCGGGACCGCCAGCGTGAGCCGAACCTGGTCCTGGTTTGCCGGCACCCAGCCGCCGCTCAACATGAATCCCGCCGGCGGGTCCTTCAGTGCCAGCGCAATCTCCTCGGAGAACCCGTCCTTGCGAAGGGCATACACCGTCAGGGGAACAGATGCCCCGCCGCGTACAGTGACGCTGGAAGGCACCACTCGTAACTCGAAATCAGCCCGGGGCGGGCTGATCCGCAGGCGGTAGCCATATTCCTCGCCCCCCTGGTGCTGGGCATCGCCCAAGTGAAGGTAATAGGTCCCGTTCGCGGGCACAGTAGCGCAGAGCCAGGCGTCGGCGTGGTGCGTGTCCAGTCCCGCCCCCTTGTCCTCATGATCGTCATTGAACGCAAGTTGCCGGCCGGTGGCGTCGGTCAGCTTGAGCACGGAATCCAGTGGTGAACCGAGCCGGCGCGCGTAGACTTCGGCAACGACCTCGTCGCCGGTCCGGCCTTCGAAGCAAACAACGTCCCGGTCGCCGCCTTTGTCGATGCGCCCGTTCACTATGACCGGGAGCGTGACTCGCTGAGCGTCTTGCTGCGCATCGTTCGATTCTTCTTCCCGGCATTCCGGCAACGTGTCTACCGCAAAAGGCACACGATTGGAAACCCATTGACCCCGGCGCACGGAGAGCCAATGGATTCCCGACTCTTGCCCCTTATTATCTCGCGTCAGCCGGACCTTGGGCAGATTTCGGCCTCTGACCTCGACTGCCGTCCGAGCGCCGGCCGGACCGCCCAGAGGGAAGATGCTCGTGATGAACGGCAGTTCACCGATAGCGATGCGATAGACGAAATCCTCGCGGCCACGATAGATGGCGTCCTTGATCTCGATCACATACTCACCGTCCTCGGGGACCTCGTAAAAGAGGACCGGATCGGGATGGAAGCGATAATCGTCGTTATAGGCCAATTCGTTGCCCTTGGCATCGTAGAGGGCCAGCGTAGCCTGAAACCAGCCGGGGACCGCGTCCGCCAGATAAGGGATCAATCCCCGCGCACGAGCGACGATGACCAATTGCTGACCCTTGCGCGCCTCGAATCGATACCGGTCCACGTCGCCGGGCATGATTCGGCCGTTCACGACCGCCGGCAGCGTGACATTCATCTGTGGCTCGGGTTCGCGGCGTTGCAGTGGCCGGTTGAATCGTGGGTTTATGCTGCCCCTCGGCGGGACGTCGTCGCTCGATTCGGTCTCACAGAACTCCGGCAGTTGATCGACGCAGAAGACCAGCGGATTCGTCAAGCCAGTCGGCGTTGCCAGCCGCAACTCCCGTGCGCCGGGTGGGGCGTTCGGGTCCATCGTGACCCGTAGCGTGACCGTCTCGGCAATCGCGGGGTTGGCGTTCCGGTTGAACTTGGCCAGCTTCTTTCTGATCTCAGCAATCTCCTCCCGGACCGCCGCGTCCTTTTCCTCCATTTTTTGCAGCTTCTGCAGTTTCTGCCTCATCTCGTTGATCTGCTTCTGCGTCGGAGGTTTGGTATGCTCGACGACGGTGACCTGAACGCCGCCGCCGGAGACATCTGCACGGGCGACGCCGTTCAGATACTGCCCGCCGACCTTCACTTCGAACGTCTGGCCCTGCCGGCCGCCGGCGGGATAGACATAGCCAATTCGCGGGCTCACCTGCTGGGCCCACGCAACCGGCACGACCGCCAGAACAGTTATTGGCACAAGAATGGTCCGCCATCGGCAAGCCGGTACTTGCCGCTGCCACCCGTCGTACGTGAGATTCTCAATGGTGCTGTGCATATACGGGTACTCCGGCATTACATGATTTCTTTCAAGCGGCCGCCCATGGCCACGCCGTCGGCGATGGTCGGCGTCACGCGGACGTCCAGGCCTTGGGGGTGCGGCAGTTTGGCGCTGGCATCGATGCCGAGCAACTCGTACATACTGGCGATGAGGTCACAGGGATACACGGGCCGCTCTTTCACTTCCTCGCCTTTTGCATCGGAGGCACCGACCACGCGGCCGCCCTTGAATCCGCCGCCGGCGACCACGGCGGAAAAGACCTTGCCGTAGTGGCCGCGGCCGCCGTTCCAGGGCGGTTCCCACTGGACCTTGGGCGTTCGGCCGAACTCACCGCTCCACCAGATGATCGTGCTGTCCAGCAGGCCGCGATCCGACAGGTCCTGCAGCAGGGTCGCCATGCCCCTGTCCATCTCCGGCAGTTTCCGGCGCATGATCTGGAAATGCTGCTTGTGCGTATCCCAGCCTTTGTAGTTGATGGTGACGTAAGTGACGCCGCGCTCGACCAGGCGCCGGGCGATCAGGCACGATTGGCCAAAGGTGTTGCGGCCGTAGCCGTCCCGCAGCTCGACCGTCTCCTGTGAGAGATCGAACACCTTGCCCGCGTCGCCCAGAATCAGGTCATACGCCTGTCGCTCGGCCTGCTCCGAAGCCGCCAGTTGGGCGTCGCCTTCCATGACACGTCCCAGCGTGTTCAGTTCCTGCAGCAATTCGCGGCGATTCCTCTGCCGCTGCTCGGAAATGCCCTGGGCCACAACACCTTCCACGACGAACGGGGTCCGGGCCGGGTCGCCGCCCGTGGCAAAAGGCTTGTAGCGCGAGCCCATGAATCCCGCCTCGGAGAACCGCCCCTGCGGCTCGGTCAGCACGATGTACGGCGGAATCAATCCCTTGTAACCCGCCTCATAGCCCTTGAACAGCGAGACGACGGCCCCGACGCACGGAAATACGTCGCGCCCGCCGGAGGCCCGCCCGGTCTGGACCATATAGGAGGCGGTCTCATGGGCGTTCACGCCGTGGGTCATGCTGCGGATGATGGAGTACTTGTCGGCCTGTTTCGCCAGCAGGGGAAGCAATTCGCCGATGATGATGCCGTCCACGTTGGTGGGGATCGGATTGCTCAGCTGCCCGCAGTAGTCATTGCCCGCCTCCGGCTTCGGATCGAACGTGTCCAGGTGTGACGGCCCGCCCCACATCCAAATCTGGATCACCGCCTTGGCCCGAGCCCGGGTGGCAGCGTCAAGCGCAGCTTGGCGATGGCTCTGTGCGGATGCGGCGGAACCATCGCCAAGGCCTTCGGCCTTGACGCTGCCACCCGGAGCAAGCCCCGTGCGGTTGGCCAGCAGCAATCCGGCCGCACCGGTTAGGCCGCGCCGCATTGCCTCACGCCTGGAGATCGGCGTGCCGTTCCTGCCTGAGATCAGGCCCGCTGAGTCATGTTGGATGCTCATGGCTGTCTCCATAATCTTCGTGTCCCATGCAAAATAAGGGCACGCTCATCCGCGGCTCCGGCCCTGTTCCCGGCAACGACTCAGGAGTGCCTTGAATTCTGCGACCACAGCCGGGTTCGAGTCCTGCACGTCCGTAGTCTCGCCGATGTCATTCGCCAGATTGTAAAGCTGCGGATGGAATTCGTCGCGGCGGGCTTGCGGCGGCTTGGGCTTGGCGGGTTTACCCTCGATCCATTTCCAAGGCCCCTGGCGGATGGCGAAAACGCCATCGGCGCTGTGGACGATCATATGAGGACGCAATGGCGCATCATGCCTCTCGTCCAGCCACGCGGGCAGGATGTTGAAGCTGTCTTCGGCGGCCTGGCTTGCGACCGGCATCGGCACGCCCACCAGCGCGGCAAGGGTCGCGAACGTATCTGTCAGGCTGACCATCTCGTCACAAGCCGTACCTGCCGCCACCCGGCCGGGCCAACGCACGATGTACGGGACGCGGAAGCCGCCTTCCCAGATGGTGTGCTTGTCGCCTTTGAACGGCCCCATCGACTTGAGCCCTGCGGCCCGTGCGGCGGCCTGCTTTTCACCGAAGAATTCGCCCCCGTTGTCGGACGTGAACAGCACGAGCGTGTCATTTGTCAGGCCCTTCTCGTCCAGCACCGCCAGCACGGCGCCGACGGAACGGTCCAGCTCGTGAATCCAGTCGCCATATGGACCCGCGCGGCTCGTGTCCTTCGTCTGGTTCGATGGCGTGACCGGATTGTGCACGGCGACCGGCGCGTAGTAGAGGAAGAACGGCTGACCCTGCTCCTGTTGCTTAAGCCACGCCACGGCCTTTTCCGTCAGCGTAGGCATCACGTCCTCGTCCACCCGCTGCGGGGCGTCCAGGCCGAGCTGTCGAGTGCCTCTCCAATTCTTGTACTTGTCCGGGCTCAGTGTCGCGGAACGCAGTCCCGCCACCCGGTCGCCCTCGACGTAAACGCCCGTGGCGTCGCCATGATTGGACGGGACGGCGAACTGGTAATCGAAGCCGACGTCCTGCGGGCCGGGACGCAACGGCCTGGTGTAGTCCGTCTTCTGCGACTGATAGCCGAGATGCCACTTGCCGAGGACCGCCGTACGGTAGCCCAGTGATTTGAGCATGGACGCGAGGGTGGCCCGTGTCGGCTCGATGTGCAGCGGGGCGCGGACGTTCAGCACTTCGTATTGCAGCGACGTGCGCCAGCAGTAGCGGCCCGTCAACAGCGCATAGCGCGTGGGTGAACAGACGGAGGACGCCGTATTCGCATCGGTGAAGCGGCGGCCTTCGTTTGCCAGTCGATCAAGGTTCGGCGTGCGCACGAGCTTCGGGTCGGCCCCATAGCATCCGACACTGCCCCACCCGAGATCGTCGGCCAGAATAATGACTATGTTGGGTCTAACCGAAACGGACTTACCCTGGTCAGTGGGCGATGGCGACGTCCCCGAAGCGCCCCCGGCCAAACCTCTGCCCAGGAGCAGACCGGCAGTACCCAGGAGACTATGGCGTAGCATCTCACGTCTGGAAATTGTCTTGCTCATGTCATGCCGCCTGCCTTTCGTTTTCTTTCCGGTCAATGCCGGTAGAGGAACTCGGCACTATTGATCAGCGCCCAGGCGAGGTCCACGGCGGCCTCGCGGCCTTTGGCCCCGCCGGGCTGAGCATATGTGGCCACAATCTTCAACTCTTCGTCCGTCGGGAAACGCGAGAGAATCGTCAGGTAAAGTCCGGTGACAACTTGCCGCGGATTTGCCTTGGCTCGCATTTGCAGCCCGAGCTTTGGGCTCTGTTCGATCTTGCGCTGGATGTGGCTTGAATTCAGCAGATGCAGCCGTTGGGCGGCCGTGGGACGATTGTTGCGTTCCGATTCCAGGCCGGTATCGCGCGGCGGGCGCCCGAACATTTCAAGGAAGGAACTGGTAATGCTGCCGTCCGGCAGCGCAATCGAGCGCAGGTCCTCCGGGATGAAGGTGAACGGTTCCGGAATGGCGCTGGAATACTCCTCCGTCGTACCAGTGATCTGGCACAGGGCGTCAATCAGTACTTCTGCTTCCAGCCGCCGCAGGGGATAACAGGCGAAATTGGCCGCGCCCCTGGGATCGTCGTCACGGGCAATGGAGGAAAGCTGGTACGTTTGCGAGTTCAGAATCAGCCGGTAGATATGTTTGAGGTCGTGGTGCGACGCGACCAACTCCTTCTCCAGCCAGGCCAGCAACTCCGGATTGCTCGGCGGATTGTCCGGCCGGATATCGTCCGGCTCGTGGATGATGCCACGCCCCAGCAGCCAGGACCAGATGCGGTTGACGATGTTGCGAGCGAACCACGGGTTTTCCACATCAATGAGCCAATCGGCAAAGACCTCCCGCGGGTCCCGGTCCGGTGCCAGTCGAACCTGGGTCCCATCCGGAAAGACCGCGGCTTGCGCCACGCCACCCGGCTCGGCCGCGTGGTTGGGATCGAAACAGACGATCTCCTCTTTCCACTCTCCTGTGGGCTTATAACCGATCTGCGAGAAGAAGACCGCCATGCCGGCCAGCCGGTCTTTGGGCCAGTTCTCCGCGCGCACGCCCATGAACGTCAGGGCCACAGTCTGCGCGATGCCGGGCGGCTCTCTGTTCTGCATGGCGCGGTAGAAGTTGACCGGGGGCACACGGAAATTGCTGCCGCTGGCCGTGAGCATCTCGCGGACATACTGGTCGTACGGCTTGTTCTCCCGAATCGACGTCCGAATCCAGCGGTGATACGCCTGGGCCGCGTTGGGCCACAGATTGATGGGAAACTCCGCCTTGACCCGCAGCAGGTCGCTCCATTTCATCGCCCAGTAATCCGCGAATTCCTCACGTTCCAGCAGGCGCTCGATCAGGGCACCGCGTTTGTTCGGGTCGCGGTCCGAGAGGAATGCTCTGGCCTCCTGGGCGGTGGGCAGGGTGCCAATCACGTCCAGATAGGCCCGCCGCACAAACACGGCGTCCGAGCAGAGATTGGCAGGCTCAATCCCCAGTTGCGCCAACCTGGCGAAGACCAGCTCGTCGATTTTGCCCTGGGGCGCCGTAACAGCCGCCCCTTCAAATGGGCTGTGCCCCGCGTCTGTCCCCGCGGTTGCGACCAGGACCGTCAGGAGAACAAGAACAGGCACACTCCTCATCATGTTTTCCCTTTTCACATCCAGTACGCGCCGGAACTCACGCAGTTGCAGGTGCCATTATAAGACGCTTTTCCGGTCTTTCAAATTGCGTGAATCCGGAATGTCCGGGTCGTCCGCTTACCGGTATGGATGGGGCGAACGATGATCTGCCCCTGCCAGGGAAGACATGGAGTTCCCTTTGGAACCGGTTCAAGATGTGCATCTGCAAAAGTCCCGGTCACCGGGGCTTCTCATCGGCCGAATCGCTCTGACCGTTGGCGGCTTTGACGAGAATGACCCTGTGGTCGCCCGGCCCATAGAATTCGGTGATTCGCCCCGCCTCGCGATAGCCCAGGCCCTCGTAGAACTGCCGCGTCGGGCGGTACGTTTCCCGGCTCGAGGTCTCGACGACCAACAGCCGGCCGCCCCGGTCGGAGATCGCCTGTTCAGCGAAGGCCGTCAGTGCCCGGCCGATACCCCGCCCCTGCCAGGCCGGGGCTACGCCGATCCAGTAGATATCATAAGTCCCGAGCGTACAGGGCGTCGGGCCGAAACAGACCCAGCCGGTCGTTTCCTGTTTCACCCGGGCGACAAAGGATTGGTAATCCCCTTCGGGGCCGTCGGCGAGCGCTGCATCGAGAACCTCGCGGGCAACGTCGATCTCGTCGGGCCGAAAGAAACCGGTCGCGGCCAGAAACGAGAGCACCGTCTGCCGGTCCTCAGCTCGGCACCGGCGGATCTCGATGGGCAGGTGAGTGTCGGACGTGCGATGGATAGAGCGCGAGGACTTCAGATTTGAGACTCGCGACTTGAGACTATCCCGGAGTCGCGCCAAGGCATTGTCGACAGCCTGCTTCACAAAGGCCTCGTACGGGATCGCGGCGGCCCGCAGGGCCGCCGCAAACCCGGCCTCCGGCGAAATGTCCGGGTTGGCGTTGACCTCCAGGACATAGGGGCGGTTGGTCTTGTCCAAACGAAAGTCCACGCGGGAGTACTCGAAACATGCGAGCGCGTGGCAGGCGGCTATCGCCAGCTTGCGGATACGCTGCGCCAGCCGTTTCGGCAGCGGCGCCGGGACGATATGGGGGGTGTGACGGTACTCGAAGCTGTCCATGAGCCATTTAGCTTCATACCCTACGATGCGGGGGCGTCCTGTCTCGAAGGCGCTGAAGTCGATTTCGCCAAGAGGCAGCACCTCCAGTGTACCGTCACGACAAAACACGGAGATGTTCAACTCGCGTCCGTCGATATACTGCTCAATCAATGCCGGTTGGCCCTGTCGATCGTGGATGTGCCGGACAACCTCACGAAGGGCCCTGCCGCGCCCGCGGACGATATTGGTGTTGTCAATCCCTTCACTGCCGTCGGCCTGCACCGGTTTGACGATGTAGGGTCCGTCGAACAGGTCCCGCGCACGGATGCGCCGCCCTGGACGGATGATCAGGCCCTGGGGCGTGGGGAGTCCCGCGGCCTGGAGCAGGACCTTGCTCTGCCATTTGTCCAGAGACAGCAGCAGACCGTGCGCGTTGTTACCCGTGCAGGCCTTGCCGGAACTCCGTATGACGGTGGGAACCAGGTTGGCCTCTCCCGCGTCCGCCCAGAAACTCTCAACCAGGTTGAACACCACCGGCTCGTCCGCCGCGGCGAGGATCACGGGCAGTTCCTGAAACCAGCGCACACCGACCGCCCGGTGCGGTATGCGCAGCTTGTTCAGAGCCTGCCCAACGGCCCGGACCTCGCCCAGGACGCCAGCCTCGCTTTCAGCGAAGGCATGGCCATGACCGGAGGACCGTGGACTGTTGTACAGGATCAGGACGCTGATTTTTCGACGTGGCACGGCATTGACTCCTGACGGGTAAGAGCACTGGCAACGATGCGACTGACAAGTTCTTCGTAAGCCATGCCTTCCTGGGTGGCGATCATCGGAAGATCTGAGTGCGTCGGGTGCAGCCCCGGTAAAGGATTGATCTCCATGAACGCCGGACGGCCCCGAGCGTCCAGACGGATGTCTATGCGTCCGGTATCACGACATTCGAGCACCTGGTAGGCCCGCAAGGCCAGGTTCTCGACCTGGTCCCGCAGGGCCCCGCGCGGCATCGGGAAGTAGTCCACGTATCGCTCGCACAGCTCTTTGACTTCATAGGAGTAATCCTGGGCCGGGGCATCGCTGCGAATGGCCACTTCCATGGTTCCCAGCACAGCAGCGTTCCGTCCCGTCCCCAGGACGGCTGCCGTGAATTCGCGCCCGGGCAGATACTCTTCCACGAGGACCGGCTGGCCAAACCGCCCCAACAAGCGGGTGCAGACCCTTTTGAGGGCCTGCGCCGACCCGACGCGGGAATGCTCGTCAACCCCCTTGCCCGTACCTTCGGCCAGGGGTTTGGCGAAGAGCGGGAACTCAAGCTCCAGGCGTTTCACGTCGTCAACCGACGTCACCACGCCAAAACGAGGCGTATACAGGCCCGCTGACTGGACCACCCGCTTGGTCATGGCTTTGTCCAGAGTCAAAGCGCAAACCAGCGGGTCGGAGAAAGTATAGGCAACCCCATACATCTCCAACAGGGCCGGCACCTGGGCCTCGCGGTTGCGTCCGTGCAAACCCTCAGCAATGTTGAAGACGAGGTCCCACCGCCTGCCGCAAGCGAGCTGCCTGGCAAGATTCAGACCGTTGCCGATGCGCTCGACCGAGTAGCCGAGGAGCCGCAGGGCCCCTTCCAGGGCGGCTATGGTTCCCGCCGAGTCGAACTCCGCCACTTGTTCCTCGGTGAAGCCCTCCGCCAGGTAGTCGTCTCTAAGATCGTAGACCAGTCCGATCGTCAACGGGTCACTCCGCCTGCCTGATTCGGACGTAGCCGTCCGCAATGTCTTGCTCATTTCCTCAAAAATCTCCGACCGATTCGTCTGACGCACAGTGCGGTTGGCGTCGTGCGAGACGCAAAGTCTCCTTCGGCTGAATGCGAGTGTAATATCCCGCCGTCAATTCCCACACCCCGGGCGCAGAGGCCTCCTGTGGGGCTGGACACTGATCTCCGAACTCCGGGCGCGGCTCGGGATAAGCAATCAGCATGCCCTCGCAGTTTCTCAGCACCGTGTGGGTCGGACTTTGGGTGACCACATAGGTCGGCAGGACCGGGATCTTGCCGCCGCCGTGCGGGGCATCCACGACAAAGGTGGGGATCGCCAGACCGCTGAGTCGGCCGCGCAAGTACTCCATGATCTCGATGCCGCGCGACAACGGCGTGCGGAAATGCTCCACTCCGCGTACGAGGTCGCACTGGTACAGGTAGTACGGCCTGACCCGCATGCGCACCAGACTGCGGCAGAGCCGCTCGATGATCTGAGGACAATCGTTGACCCCGCGCAGCAGGACCGACTGATTGCCCAGCGGGATACCGGCGTCGGCGAGGCGATTGCAGGCCTGTACCGACTCCCCGGTCAACTCCTGCGGATGATTGAAATGGGTGTTGATCCACACCGGGTGATACGTGCGCAGCATCTGACACAACTCATCGGTGACACGCTGGGGTAGCACCACCGGCACGCGCGTACCGATGCGGATGATCTGTACGGAGGGCACCTGGCGTAATCGCGACAACACCGTCTCGAGCTGTTCAGTGCTCATGGTCAGCGGGTCCCCACCCGAAACAATCACATCGCTGATCTGCGGGTGCTCCGTGAGATAGGCGGCGATCTGTTCGAGACGCCGCCTCGTGATGCTGGTCTCGCGCGTTCCGGCGATCCGCTTGCGCGTGCAATGCCGACAGTAGGTCGAACACATGGTGGTGGCGATGACCAGCGCGCGGTCCGGGTAGCGGTGAATCATCCCGGGGACCGGCATGTCTCTGCATTCCTCCAGAGGGTCGAGCGTCAGGAACGGCGGATCGCTCAGTTCCTGGACCTGAGGCACGCACATCCGAAAGATGGGGTCGGAGCTGTCCGCACGACGAATCAGCGACGCATAGTACGGCGTAATCGCCATGGGATATTTGGCCACCACAGAAGTCAAGTCGGGACTTCTGACCAGGCGCGGGAAGGCTGACGATAATTGTTGAGGCGTCCTGATTCGATTGGCCATTTGCCAGCGCCAGTCGCTCCAGCCTTTCGACCGGCAAATGGCGGCCTCGGTATCTGTGCGTGCCGCCGTTATCGACGGAGGCTCTTCCTCGACCGCACACAGGGAGGTATCTCCATGACAGGAATCATCGCCTCCGTTTGCAGAGCACATAGACATGATTCTCATTTCCTTTCTCGTTTGCTTCAGTGGCCATAAAAAGATCCGTAACTAACGCCGCTCCATGAAGCCGACCACGGCGCCGAGAAAAGCGCCGCGCATCGGCTCGATGCTTTCTCTGACGGCCTGGGGCTCCATGGTAATCATGGCAAAGGACAAGAATCCCGACACGAGACCCGCGATGGCGCACGCCAGACGCCTGATTTTCACGGCGTCCACGGGTTGGGGCAGGAAGGGCCCGACCAGTTCTTCGACACGGTGCAGGTAACTTTCGTACGGCCGCTCGATATCACACGCCAATCCGCGGTCCAACTTCAACAGCATGCGCCCCTGGAACAACAGAATATATTCATCCTGATGACTCAGAAAGAACTCCACGTGACCATTGACCAATGCGTCGAGCGCCTCTTGCAGCGAGTGCGGCTGGCCCGCGGCTTGGGATATGGCTTCCACCAGTTCGTCGACACACTGCTCGATGAGCATCCCGATGATTTCGCCCTTATCGGCAAAATGCCGGTAGAACGTTCCCTTGCCCAGGTCCGCCCGTTGCGTAATCATCTCGATCGTAGCCGCATCGGTCCCCACCTCGGCAAAGACCGCCAATGCCGCTTTAAGCAGGCGGTTTCGCGTCTTGGACACCCGCCGCTGCGTGCGATTCGGTATATCAGGTTGTGTGACCATATCGTCCACACGTGACTATATAGTCATTTCTGACCGTTTGGTCAATACCATATGTTGAAAAATAAAAAAAATTCTCACAAGGGATAGAGCCCCGGTAAGGGCCACACGCGCGACTCCTTATCGTGTCGCGACAGTCACGAGCAGCCGCGTGCGTTGACCTGACCGGGCCCACTGGCTACAATGGCTTCGACGGAGTTGTTCCGTGTCGCAGAGTGCCCGAATCGGCGGAAAGTCGAGTTCCGACGGCACCGCCCCTGAGAGAGGATGGATGAAAAATGTTCGGACTTGCACGATTGTCGGTTTCCCTGCGATTTTGGCGTTGGCCGCGACCAGCGAATGAAAAAAGCTTGTTCCTGTTGATAGCGGTTCTGTTGACAGGGCAAATAGCGACGCGGACGGGCCTCGCCTCCCCGGGAGATTACGCCCATCCTCCGGACTCACCGGTGGTTATCAGCGAGTTCCAGGCTATCAATGAGACAGGGATCTCGACCATCGTCGCAGGCAAGACGGTGTCCCCTCCCGATTGGATCGAAATCCACAATCGCGGGACCGAGCCGGTCACCCTTGGTGGATGGTATCTGACGGACGATCCGGATGACCTGACGAAATGGGCACTGCCCGCCGTTCCTGTCGTGGCGGGCGGATTCCTGGTGTTTTTCGCTTCCGGGATTCAGGAACAGGACCATCCGGAGAATTGGCCCTATCGGGACCAGGCAGGGTAGTACCACGCGAACTTCTCCCTGGACGGCGCGGGCGAGTACCTGGCCCTGGTCGGGCCGGACGGGCAAGTGGCCCACGAATACGGCTCACGCACGGGCGGCGGGGCCGACAGAGGTTTTCCTCCCCAGCGTGCCGATCTCTCGTATGGTCTCTATGGCAATCAAGAGCAGTACTTCGGCACGCCGTCGCCGGGCCGGGCCAACAGTCCGGGGTACGTTGAGATATCGGCGGAGCCCGTCTTTTCACGCCCGCCCGGCACGTTTGTCGATTACTTCCTTCTGGAGCTGAGCTCGCCCGGCCCGGCGGCCGAGATCCGGTTCACCCTGGACGGCCAGGTCCCCACCCTTGGCTCCCCAAGGTACCAGGCCCCTATCCCAATCGTCGGGACGAAGGAAATCGTCGCCCGCGCCTATGAGCCGGGCAAAGCCCCGAGCACGGTGGTGAGCCAAACGTATATCGCCCTTTCCTACGAGGTTCTGGGCTTCAGCTCCAACCTGCCGGTTGTGCTCGTCGACACGGGCCGCCGAAGCATCGGCGGCAATTTTGTCAAGGTCTCTGCCGTTGTCATAGACACAGGGGCTCAGGGGCGCGCGAGGATCACGGACCCGCCGGATTTCCACGGTCGGGCCGCGATCAAGAGACGCGGCTCCAGTACGCAGGGGACCGCCAAACCCTCGTACGCACTCGAAGTGCGAGACGAGAACGACCAGGACCGCGATGTTTCCATCCTGGGCCTGCCCGCCGATTCCGACTGGATCCTGTACAGCCCGTACAATTACGACCGCGCGCTGATCAACAACGCGTTCGTGTTCGATTTAAGCAATCAGGTCGGCCGGTACGCGGTTCGCACCCGATTCGTCGAGATGTATCTCAACACCAACGATGACACGGTATCGGCGAGCGACTACGTTGGGCTGTACATTCTCATGGAGAAGATCAAACGCGGCGCGGAACGTGTCAATATCGAGAAGCTGGAGCCCTGGGACAGCACCGAGCCCAGGATTGCCGGCGGGTACATGCTGAAGATCGACCGGCGCGATCCGGGCGACACCGGTTTTCGCACGGCCCGGGGGAACCCGACCTTCGGCGGCGGGACGTTCTGCTATGTTGACCCGAAGGAAGTGGAAATCACAGCGGCACAGTCCGCGTGGATCAGAGGCCATCTCGATGCTTTTGAAGACGCGCTCTACGGACCGGACTTTGCGAATCCCCGGACCGGCTATGCACGGTACATCGATGCGGATTCCTTCATCGACCACAACCTGCTCAACATGCTGGCGATGAATGTGGACGCCCTGCGCCTGAGCACCTTCCTGTACAAGGCCCGTAACGGCCGACTCGAAATGGGCCCGCTCTGGGATTTCGACCGGGCGCTGGATTCCACGGACGGCCGCGACGACAACGCCCGGACCTGGCATGGAACGGGAGACGCAACCGACTATCACAGGTTTGTCTGGTGGGACCGGCTGTTCGAGGACGCCGAATTCTGGCAGAGGTACATCGATCGATGGTATGTGCTGCGCCAGGGCCCATTCAGCACGGCGAGTCTCAATGCCACGATTGACGCGATGGCCGACGAGATTCGGGAGGCTCAGGCCCGCAACTTCCAGAGATGGAGCGGGCAGGGCCCGCGCTTCGGCGGCTTCCAGGGCGAGATCGACCACCTCAAACAGTGGCTCCAGACGCGATGCACGTGGGTCGATGGTCAATTCGTCGCCCCACCGGGAATTCTCCCCGACGGGGGCCATCTCGCGGCCGGCAGCGTGGTGAGCCTGACAAATCCTCACGCCAACGGCCTGCTGTACTACACACTCGACGGCTCGGACCCGCGTCCTCCCGGCGTAACCTCGACCATCCTGGAGTCGTCCACCCTGGTGCCCGAGAATGCGCCCAAACGAGCGCTCGTGCCTGCGGGGCCGGTCGATGAGGCCTGGCGCGGCGGTGGCAACTTCGACGACTCGAGCTGGCTCAGCGGCGCCGGCGGCGTCGGCTACGAACGGGGCAGCGGTTACCAGAACCTCCTGGGCATCGACCTCGGCGACCAGATGTACGGAAGCCGCACAAGCTGCTATATCCGCATACCGTTCATTGTCTCGGGGGACCCGGGCACGTTCAATTTCATGGTTTTGAACATGCGCTATGACGACGGCTTCATCGCCTGGCTCAACGGCGTCGAGATCCAGCGAGCGCTGTTCACCGGCACGCCGACGTGGAATTCCACCGCCGACGGCAATCATGACGATTCGGCGGCGATGGCCTTCGAGGAATTCGACGTTTCCGCCGGGGCGGGCCTGCTGAAGCAGGGGCCGAACCTGCTTGCCATTCAGGGCCTGAATTCATCGCGTACGAGCTCGGACCTCCTCTTTTCCATCGAGTTGATCGCCGGCCGGCGCAGCTCTCCGGTCGATGATGGCCTGCCCGGGGCCGTTCGCGAGTACGCCGGGCCCATCACTCTCAACAAAAGCACCCAAATCAAGGCGCGCGTGCTGGTAACCGGTAATCCCTATAGCCCGTGGAGCGGGCTGACCGAAGCGGTCTTTGCGGTCGGGCCGGTGGCGGAGAGCCTGCGCATCAGTGAGATCATGTACCACCCGCCCGACCCGAACGCCGAATTCATCGAGTTGACCAACGTCGGCGCCGGGACCATCAATCTCAATCTCGTCAAGTTCACGGATGGCGTCGACTTCACCTTCCCAGGCTTCGAGTTGGCGCCAGGCGGGTACGTGCTCGTCGTCAGGGACATCGCCGCCTTTGAAGCCGTGTACGGGCCGGGCTTGCCCATTGTCGGTGCGTACGCCGGGAGTCTTGACAATGGCGGCGAGCGCGTTGAGCTGCAGGACGCCGCCGGACAGGTCATCCACAACTTTCGGTTTGAGGACGACTGGTACAGAGTTACTGACGGCTCGGGTTTCTCGCTCACCGTTGCGGACCCCCCCATAACCGATCCCGGCACTCTCGACCAGAAGAGTGTCTGGCGTCCCAGTACTCATGTCGGTGGCTCTCCAGGGTACGGAGATTAGCGATCCGCCAAGTGTTCACGCGAAACATGATTGGTCGCTGGGCAGCATCGTCAAGACCGCAGGTCTGGGCGATGGCTCTCTTGCATTGGTGTAATACGGATCAGGAAAAATTCTTGCGCGGTGGGCTCTGTCATCCTGAGGCGAAGCCGAAGGATCTGGCCATCGAAAGGGAGGTTTCTCTCGCGCGCAGGCCAGATCCTTCACTGCGCTGCGCTCCGCTCAGGATGACAGACCGCGCACGGATCAATCATAGTCCGCACGACACGATCGCCAGGCTTCGCTTGACGATGCCACCCGGATATTCCCGGTCAATGTCCGAGGGTCACTCATCATCGTAGCCCGGCGAGCCTCCGCGTACGGTGCTGGCCCGCCAGCCGCTCTTGCGCCCCCAGAGGGTCATGTCGGTATTCGTCGGATTCTTGATCGACAGGGAGTGCCCCCGGCCATCGGTGCTGTCATACCAGTCATCCTTGTAGCGGAACCGGTGAATGATGGTGCCAGCCGCGTCCTGCAACTCGATGGTCTCCCCGGAATTATCGAGTCTGCCGGCATACCGGCCGGCGATCCTCACGACGGAGGCGTCATATCCGCTCGCAAACTCCGCCAGATCCTGAACCACCAGGATATGCTCATTCGGCGCCAATCTCTCGTTCCCAAACGTGAAATCAACGCCCCGGGTGAACCGGACCCCATTCAGGTTGATCGTCACGGTCCCGATGTTCTCCAACTCGATGAACTCTGCCTGGGATGCCGTTGGATGATACATCAGCTCGGTAATCCGCAGGTTCTCGGCGACCGGGTCGACCGCGTAAATCGCCTCGCTCAGCGCGGTCCAGGTGCCGTTATCCAACACGCGCGCCTTGACGTGCGTGCTCTCGGCCAGGGAAATCGGCCCCGTGTAGGGAACGGCCGTGGGCGAGACACTCGGATCGCTTGGCGGACCGCCCAGAACGCTGACCAGGGCCGCGGAGATAAGGAAATCGGAACTCGTCGGGGACGCGTTCAGGGCATGGAGGGCCAGGATATTGCTGCCCTGTCGGAGCAGGCCGATGTGAGCGGTCACGTCGAAATCCGTAAAGGACATGGCCTCGGTGTCAGCATGGCTGCCACTGGCAATGGAATTCCATTGGGGCGTTCCGGTGCACCTGTCCCGGGCCACTTCGGTCCCGTTGATATAAGCGACGAAGCCGTCGTCGTATCGCACCCTCAGAAGGAGACTGGCGAGACTGCTCAGAGCGTCGGCGGTGAGGCTAAATGGAATACGGACGTAGCAACTGGTGTTCACGTTGTACATTTGGGCCTGGACATCGATGTCGAAGAGCGTTTCGTAGCCCGAGCTTCTCTCATATCCGACGCCACCGGTGCCGCTGATCCAGAGCGTATCGCTGTAACCCAGGTCCCTCCAGCTTTGGCCGATATCGCTGGTTGGGACCAGAACGCGCTTGGCCGCGTGCTCGCCGACGAGGGCATTCATATCCTCTTGGCCGGAGCCAATGCCGGGGAGGCGCGGATCGGTTCCGTCCAGCGTATAGTAGATCGCTCCTGTGCCATTTGGGTTGGTCATGGTCAGTCTGTCGCCCGAGGCGGCGTGTCCGCCGTGCCGATATGTCCCGTTGACGTGGAAGACGGGGGGATCGACATCGGGATACAGGTTCTCGGCGCGCAGCACGTTGAGGAGAGCGTAAGAGTTGGTGGGGTCGTGAATAGCCGGGATGTAATCGTTGATGACATTGTCGCGCTCCACGACCCAGGAATCCTCTCGGGTGAAATAATAGTTGGGACCGTGGGGGACGGGGGGATACAGGTTGTGGTTGATGTTGGTGAGCGGGCTCGGCTGCTGGATCGGGTTGCCGTAGGGGGTGCTCATCTGGACGTCGCCCCAGCGCGCCGACTCGGCAACGATCGCCTTGTCGATCCAGCTCGCGATTGCGCGGTAGCGGTCCTGAGAAGCGGTGAGGCTGAGCGCCCCGCCGTTGAAACAATGCTTGTAGACCCGGTCCGCAAAGAGCAGGCGAAACTCTTCATTCATGCGCATCTTCTGGAAGACGGCGCCGACCCCGCTGTTGTTGTCGATCCGGGAGGCAGCGCGACCGTGATAATCGAGCACAATCTCCTGGTCCCAGACAAAGAAACGGAACCTGCCGTCACCACTCGCGGCATTAGCGGCGGCGTGGCCGTTGTGATGGGGCCAGTCCTCGGCATCGGCATAGAAATGCAGCAGCATATAGTCGGCGAAGTCCTCGACATCGAGATAGTCCTGGATCTTCCGGTATCCCGCCGCGGTGGAAGGATCGATGGCCATCATGGCTTGCCAGCGCGTGCGGGGACGGCCGAAATCCTCATTGATCTCCCAATGCTCGGGCTGGCCCCCCAGGTGGTCGGCGAAGAAGTCGTCTGCCAGACGTTCCGTCAGGTTGTAGAGGCCGAAGTACAGGCCATTGACATACAGGTGCACAAAGTTCCCATGACTGGAGGGCTGACCCATATCTCCGAGGCTTTCCTTCATCCAGACATCATGAATGTATTGGGAGTCGTTGGGGCGGTAGCGCGTCGAGACCCAGGAAACGAGGGCCCAGGAATCGGTGAAGGAGGCGCGGAGGACAAGCTGGTTGAATTTCTCCACCTCCGATTCGGGAAAGAGCGGGTATTCCAGCTTCGCCGGGCCGTACTCGCTCGTGAAGGTCAGGCGAAAGGAGTGTTTCTGCATTCGCCAGGGCCGACGGCTGGAACCGCCGTGAATTTCGATCTTGCAATCGCACTGGAAGCCCTCCGCCGCATCGGGCAGGATGTATTCGATCGAGCACTTGCGCTCCCAGCGGCTCAGAGGATTGGCGTAAATGCCGCCGGTTCGGCCGATGAAGTCATCCAGGAGCATGGAGATTGACAGCGTGGGAATGTCGAGAAGGGCCTCGCGGACGGAGTAGCCGGGCTGCGTATTGTTGACGACGCGCTGGTCCATCTCATAGTCGGCCGGAACGATCCCGCCGACCTCCGAATCATAGCCCCAATCGGTCGGCCAGCCGGTCGGCCGGTACTCCTGATAGGCGACGTGGTCAACGAAGATATACGTGTGCGTGGCAACATCCGCCGGCTGCCAGCCGGCCTTGAATGCAAAGGATCGCACCTGGGTTGTCGTCGTGATGTGAATGGGCGTGTTGGGCTGATACACGAGGCCGTGCTGTTCGGTGGGTTCCGAGCCGTCCAGGGTGTAGCGAATCGCAGCCCCGGGCGTGTCGCAGAAGATCAGCAGGTCGAACGGGCGGTCATAGAACCCCCGCTCATGGCTGTAGTACGTCCTTTCGACCAGGCCGGGGACGCCCGGGCCATTGGCCCGTCCCGGCGTCGGCGTCGTGAAGTAGTAAAACGCGCCAAGCCGCACGCCGTAGGAGACGTCTGTCTGCTGAGGAGGAAAAGAGGGAGCATACTCGTGCACGACGGCGCCGCCGGGATCGACGAGGGCCAGGTACTCCCCGCCTCTGTCAAGGGCGAAATTGGTGTGGAGATACCCCTTCGTGTCAACGTAGTCACTCACGGACTGGCCCGAAGCGAAGACGACCAGGTATCCGCCGGCAGGCACTACGGCGGCGGGAGGAAAGGGCCATTTCCGCAAATCACTCTGCTCGTCGGTCAGGTACCAGCCGCTGAGAGAGATCGGTCTGGCGCTGCTGTTGTACAGCTCGATCCAGTCAGCGGCATTGCCGTCCCCGTCGTCCAGACTGCGCCGATTCGAGGCGGCAAACTCGTTGATCACTACGGACGGGTCACCCGCTGCGGCGTCGGCAGCCGCAGCCCAGGACAGCAGAAGCAGCAAACAAAGCAGGATGACTGTCATTCTGACGCTTATATCCATTCGACAATTCCCGCCGCCGGCAAGACTTGGCGTCGTTCCCAGAGACAACAGCGGGACCCGTGCCGCACGGACACAAGCCCCGCGAAGATTCTGCGCAACCCGAATCAAGTTTCAAGTCGCAAATTCCTACGGTTTATCGAACGGCTTCGTCCGCCCGGCCAGCCACGCGACCTCGGCCTGCGACAGGACGCGACCGTAGAGATAGAACTCATCGAGGGCGCCCGGGAAGAAGCGCGCGAGGTTGTCATGTTTGAGCACGCCCAGGGCCAGTCGCGTCAGAGTCTTGTCGAACGAGGCGCTGTCCGCGACGGCGCCGGCCGGCTCGCCATTGACGTACAGCGTCATCGCCTCCGCCGATTTGACCACCGCCACATGGTACCATGTTCCGTCATCATAGCCGGCGTCGCTGTAGACATTGGAGCCTCCTTGGGTACTGACGACAGGCCGATGCAGGTAACGCACCTGGCCGGTCCCGGTGATCTCCAGCAAAATGCCGTGCCCACCGTCGGAATCATAGACCGAGAGTACGTCCCTGTTGCCCGCCCCGCCGTCCACCCGGAACCACAAGGCGGCCGAGTACACGGGAAGGTCGAAAGAACTCTCGACCGAGACGAAATCGCGTGCACCATCGAGCTGGATCGCCTGTCCGACCTTGCCGGTAACGAACTGGGGCGCGCCGACGACCGTGCCGGCGGGTCCGCCCGCGCTGCTGTCGGTGTTGCCCTCGAACGCATAGTGGGCCACCAGGCTGGTCGCGTCGGGCTGGACCGGCGTCACCAACTGGCGGTCGAACGGAGACAACGCGATATCATCGAAGAAAACAAGTCCCGTGCCGCCCTCGAAGCCAATCGTCAATTCCGTGACCTTCTCGAGGTTGACCCCGGCCAGATTGCCCAGGTCGATGTACCACATCTGCCAGGGCTTGCGTTGGACATTGTCGTCGTCGCCGTCATACGCCACCCTGCTGCCGTTGACCTTCACGTACATCTGCGCCGCCGTGTTGGACGCAGCGCCATAGAACCAGAGGGTCAACGCCTTCACGCCGTACTCGGTCCAGTTCTGCGGAGTATCGAAGGTGCGTGCGGCCTCGGAATAGGCAATCGAGCTGTTGTCGTAGTAGAACGGCATGGACTGAGCGCCGCCGTGAACAATCGTCCGCTCGGCAAAGGGGGGATCGGGCGCATAGCCGACCTGAGAGCCGCCGTACACGGCGTCGGTCCAGCCGTCCAGCCAGGTCTCATAGATGCGAGTGCCCTGGTCTTCCGCGTCGTTATAGCTCTCCATGTCATCCACCGGAAGCGACGCCATGGTGGAGAAACTCCAGACCTCGCCTTCCCAGACGCTCGGATCCTCCAGGTCATTGACCTCGTTAACCTTCCAGTAGTAGGTCCGACCCAGTTCCAGCAGACCCTCGGTATCGAAGCGGGGCTCGGCTACCGTACCGACCGGCGCCGTCCCGTCGATCACTTCGTTGGCATCGGTGCTCAAATACACCCGGTGCTGCGCCGCCGCCCGGCCCGCACGCCAGCTCAGGACCGCTTGCGGATTCACGTCGGTCGCGCCGGCGGCCGGCTCAGGGTTGCGGGCCAAGACGGGAATCGCCAGGAAGCGGACCTCGCTCAAACCGTATTGCTTGAGCAGGCCGCCGCCCCAGTTGCTATTCGCGGTGATCTTGACGTACCGGGCCGCGACTCCGCCGAATTCCACCGCGTAATCCGCCCGGTAATCCTCCTTGCCGCTCGCCCGGGCGAATTCCTGCGGCGCCAGGGTCACCCACTCGGTTCCATCCAGGGAATAAGCAACGGTCGCGTCTCTGATTCCCAGGCCGATCAGGGACTCGACGGCCGAGTTGTGGTTCCAGACCTGCATCCGACTGAGTTGACAGACCTTGTCGAACTCGTACTGGATCCAGGCCGCGTTCGGATCGCCCGCGTGGCTGAGCCACATCGTGGCCGTATCTGTCGAGTGCTGCTCGTCGGCGTTCAGCCCGGAGCCATCGATCGTCTTCTCGGGTCCCTCATCCACACTGCTCGAGCTGGAGCCGGTGGCCGCAATGTGCGCGCCGGTCAAGGCCACGCTGACGGGCTCCACGGTGAAGCTCCAGATATTGCCCTTGGTGACCGTGCCATCGGCGGATATCTCATCCACACGCCAGTTGTAAGTTATCCCCAGTTCCAGGCGGCCGGGATCGAAACTGTTGGCGTCCTGGCGGCCCCTGTACACGGCGCTGGTGGTCATGCCATCGTCGATGGAATCGTAGTCCGTGCCCAGGTAGATATCGTGGGCGACGGCCTTGTCACTCGGCTTCCACGAGAGAATCGTGCCGTCTCTGAGGACATCGGTCGCCCCGTGACGCGGGGCAAGCGCGATGGCTTGAGTACTCTCCCTCATCGTCAACTCGAAGGCGTTCATCAGAAAGAACGCGTTGGCCACCGGACTGGTGCCGGAGGTCAGATCGAACACGAGAACAACATCGTCCGTTCCGTTGGATACGATCGTCGTGGTAAACCTGGTGACGTCAGCAAGGTTGACAATCCCGCCGGCCCTGGTGTCCGAGATATCCACGCCTGTGGTCTTTGCCGAGCCTGCCGCGTCGTTGACCGTGACATCGAAGATGCCTGTCTGGTCCTGCGGATCGTGGTGATAGGACACCCACTCATACGTGCCGGCGGGCAGTCCGCTGATGGTCAGCGTCATGGGATTGCCGGGCTGGCGGTTGTCGGTGCCGATCCAGTCCCGCAGCAGATTCGGAGCATCCGTGCCATCGTCCCCGCCGCGGTCGATCATCTGCATGGCCTGCGGCGTCACGCCGGCGGCCCAGGCCGGGCGGACCGTGACCATCGTGCCGAACGCCGTGAAGCTTTGCGCCGTGAACGTGGCAGCCACTTCGTGGTCGGCAAAGTACCCCTGGTAGCCCGCCTCCACCGGGTCACCGGTCTGTGTGAAATCGACCCTCAACTGGGCACGGGCCGCGCCGAGCCCGACCGATAAACACAGAAACGTGAATGCCATTGCCTTTTTCATCATACTCTCCTTTCCTGCAGACCCCCGACCGTCTTTGTGTGGAGATCACCCGACTCCGAAATGTATCGGCCACTCCGTATTATCGCATTCGACAGAAACGGCAAAAATGCATAAAGATGATATGTTCCTGTTCTCTCGTGAGAGAACTTCTTGTAGAGGCCCCTTACCGGCCTATTGTATTTTATGGCGGTAGGCCCAACCCTTGGCCATGTAGTCGATGTCCTGTGTCTGTTCCACCGGCGGGTAGTCCCGGTTGTACAGTGTTCCCCCCGTCGTGAGCAGCTTGTCCACGCGGTTGATGGTGTATTTGTCACGCCAGCGGCGTATCTCCGAGTGGCCGTCGCAGAAGCCCAGGACGCTGCTGTCGCCGTGGTTGATCGCCATGGGTCCCCACCAGCCCCACGTGGCCAGATTTGTATACTCCGGCGCCGCCATGACGAAGTGATGGCCGGAATTCCAGTTCCGCGTCTCCGCCGTCTCCACAAACACGTACCGTGTGGACGGCGCCGTGATCTCATTGAACCGTCTGATCTGCAGGTTATAGTTCGCGTGGGTCTCGTTGGGATACCCGCACAGACACTTGGGAATCGAGTAGGTGACAAAGACGTTGGTCCTGTCGTAAATACTCTTGCGCTGATTGTCGGCAGGGCAATGGTAGGTCTGCGGCTCCTTGAGATAGGGAAACAGGACCCCTTCCTTGATCCCTCGGATTTCATCCTCATCCGTCACGGCAGGGTCCGCCTGGCTGATACTGAGCGCCGTGCCGGCCTCGTTACGAGGCACGCCGCACCAGCCGACGAATTTTCCGCTCCGTTCCTTCCCATCGGCTTCATCGTCCGAGCTCATGATGCGCCCGTCATTCTCGCCCATGTACATGTACCAGCCGAGGGAGAGGTTCTTGGTGTTGCTCATGCACACAGTGGTCCCGGCCTTTCTCTTGGCCAGGCTCAACGCCGGCATGATGACGGCCATCAGCAGCGCGATGATCGCGATCACCACCAGCAGCTCGATCAGGGTAAACGCTTTCGTTTTCATGCGTCACCTCGTCATTATTTGATTGCACCTACTGATCCATGTTCTATTATCATACCTCATACGGGCCGGAAAAATGTATGAAAATCGCAATTTATTGCACTTTCGTGATATATGCGGCAATATTTACAGACCCGTCGGCGCAGTGAGGAAATGCCCCAGGCGCTGATGATTCTGCACGATCGGGAGGCTTATTTTCCGACCTTCGTGCATGCGGCCATCGACCAGGACCGCGCCGTCGGCGATCTGCGGACGTTTCACGAGCATGCGCACGACCTGTACCACATCGTGCTCTATACCCAATCCTCGGGCTTCTACCTCAAAGGCGGCCGGAAGTATCGCGCGGAGCCGGGAACCCTGGTCATCATCTCGCCCGGCCAGCCGCACGATTTCGTGAGCCTGCGCCACTCCAGCGTGTACTCGGAAATCACCTTCTCCTTCGCGACGCAGGCGGGAAAAGTGCTGACTCTCCCGTTCGGGGAAATTTTGAACATTTATACGGGGGTCGCCGGCCGGCTGCACCGCGAGCCGCACCTGCCCAAAGACACCATGCAGGAACTCGTGATCATCATGATCCAGATTATGGATTTCCTGCAAAGCCCTTTCTCCATGTCGGACTTTTACGCCCGCCGCGCTCTGGCCGATGTGTTCGATACGATCGTTGCACATTGCTACACGGAGGAAATTCCGGGTGCCGCCCTCGCTCAGGACAACCCCATCCTGCTGGTCCGGCAATATATCGATGAGCATTATGCCGAGGCCATCGCCGCTGAGGATTTGGCCTCGGTGTCTCACTGCTCGAAAGGTCACTTGTTCCGGGCGTTCAAAAAGTCCTTCCGCGTCTCCCCCCTGGCCTATCAGCAGGACCTCCGCTTCGAGGCCGCCCAGAGACTGCTGCGCTTCACGTCGCTGCGCTGCTATGAGATCGCTCAGCGCGTCGGCTATGCCAATGTCTACTACTTCCACCGACAGTTCAAGAAGAGAATGGGCGTCACGCCCATGCGTTACCGCCAATCCATGCGTAGACGGCCGGAAAGACGCAATCGCATTGTTTGAGGACAGGAAGATGAACAGTCAGGACAAATCGATTCGCCATTTACTCTCGATCGTCGTGCTGATCCTGGTGGGTGGCGCCGGGTTTCAGGCCTCGGCACAACCGGACTCGCTCGTATTACAGGCCAGGCTCGAGGAAAACCAGGTCGTGGTCACGGTCGGTGAACGTGTGTTCACGTGCTACAAGTTCGGTCGGTCGCAGAAATACCCCTACTTCTGGCCGGTCAACGGCCCCGCATCGGGTCGGTCCATCACGACCGAAACCTCGCAACCGTACCCGCACCATCATTCTCTGTTCTTCGGGTGTGACCGGGTCAACGGCGGCAATTACTGGCAGGAGAGCAACGAGCGCGGCCAGATTGTCTCCCAGGGTCCGAAACTCGTCGCGTCTTCCGGCCGCAGGATCGTCTTCACCGATGAATGCCTCTGGCAGCAGCCGGGAAAGGAACCCGTCATACGCGACCGGCGGCGCATCGAGATCGTCGCGCCGGGCGATACTCTGCGTCTTATCGACTTCGGCATCACCCTGGAGCCGCTGACCGACGTGCGCATCCTCAAGACGAATCATTCGTTATTCGCGGCCCGCGTCGTGCCGGAGTTGGGTGTCCTGGCGGGCGGAATACTCATCAATGCCGAGGGTAACACGCGGGAAAAAGGCACGTTCGGCGTCGCTGCGCCGTGGTGCGACTACTCCGGCACGCGCGACGGGATCACCGAAGGCATCGCCATCATGCAGCATCCGGGCAACCGCTGGTACCCGGCGCAATGGTTTACACGAGATTACGGCTTTTTCTCACCGACGCCGATGTTCTGGCTCGAAGGCGACCGGCTCGACATTGCCAAAGGCGAGAGACTGACCCTGAACTACCGGGTTGTCATCCACAGTGGCGACTCCCGGCAGGCGGACATTGCGACCCTGTTTGACGCCTACAAGCAAACGAAAGAATAGAGGGCCACTCGGTAGTGTGTGGCTGTAAGGGCATAGTAGCACGGGCATCCTGCCCGTGTGTCTCACGGGCGTCCCGCCCGTGAATACAGGGCCAAGATGGCCCTGCGACTGGGCTCCCAAAACGCGAAGGTCGCGTTTTGGGGACCCTTCATGGGCAAGATGCCCATGCTACTGAAAAACGCCTTACGGCGTCACTACAAACACATAATTGCCAGACGGGGCCCCAATTTCCGACCATCCTCACTCGCTGCTCCTGGTGAATTCATCAAATACCGTAATGACGGGCAGGGCATTCCCCCCCTCGTCGAAGTAACCCCGACTTCGCAGCGGGCCTGTCACCGCCGGCTCCCACCAGAAAATGCCCCTGCCCCGACCCTGAGGTGTTTCAAGAACGATGCGATTCACCTCCTCCAGGAACTGTCGCTGTCCTTCGGGCGTTTCCGGGAACGGCCCATCCTTATCGCGGTATTCGGTCGGCCGCCAGCAATAGGCTACCTCCACGAGGACGATGTCCTTCTGGTATTCATTGGCCATGAAAGCCAGGTTCTCCTGCAGGTCCTGCAAGGAGCCATGCCACCACGGATAGTAGGACTGGCCGATGACATCGTAGGCCAGGCCATAGGTGTTCAATCGGTCGAAGAACCGCTTCGTGGCCTCCTTGTCGCCGCCTTTGTCGATGTGGATCATGATGCGGGGGCGAGGTGCATCGGCCCGTCCCATCTCCACGCCGTCGATTCCGGCCTTGAGCAACTCGGCGAAGTTGTCCCAGTTGGCCGGCAATCTGCCATCCGGCCAGAGCATGCCGGGCGTGATCTCGTTACCGATCTGGACCATCTCCGGCAGGACACCGGCCTCCCGAAACGCGGCAATCGTATCCCGCGTGTACTCCCGCACGGCCTGCACCAGCTCGGCATGGGACTTGCCCTCCCACGCCTTGGGGATGATCTGCTTGCCCGGATCGGCCCAGGTGTCGGAATAATGATAGTTCAGGAGAAACTGGAAACCGAGCGCTTTGGCGTCTTTAGCCAGGGCGATGGTGTATTCCAGGTTGTTCGGCAGCCGTGTGGGACTGTGGAACAGTCGAAGCCGAACCCAACCGTAGCCGTGGTTGCGGAGAATCTGGAGACCGGGCTGCGGCTCGCCGTCGTCCTTGAACACGGTGCCCCGGTCCTCGGCCCACTTGAGAAAAGACAGGTCGGCCCCGATCATGTAGTCTGCGGGCAGCGCCGGTCGGTCGGGCCGGGTGAACAGCAACGTGCCAAACCCCGGATGGTCGGCGTCAAAGGCCGCACCCTCGGGCCGAATTTTCTCGGCGGCCTGTTGCGTGTACGGCGCCGGGATTCCCTGGCGTTTCTCGTAGTGGTTCCAGACCATTTCGAAGATCGGCCGCAGGCGCCCGCGCCCACTCGGGGAGATGGCCTCGGCATAGTACTTGCCGGTCGTGTCGCGCCACGGCACGAACGGTACCTCGTTGCCGAGATTGTATTTCGCGGTGTACTCGAATCCCTTCAGCAAGCGGTTGTCCGCCACCGCGTACAAGTCCAGACCCTGGTTCCACGCGGTCTCGCAGGCCTCGGCCAAGTGGGCCAGACCCAGTTGTGCGTGCTGCTGGTCGCGACCGCTTTCCTGGCATTGGCCTTGCTCGTTGATGACGTAGTGGGTCAGCCGTCCATTGCCCGGACCGTTGTGGTAGTAATCCACGGCGCGGTCGAACACGGCCCGATCATCGCAGAATACACCGATAGCCATCATCGTCTTGATACAGCCGGTATCCCAGTTGCCGTTGGCGAACGTGGCGAAGTTCTCGATCACGGGATAGAAAACAGCCTTCATCATGGTTTCGCATCGTTCGACCTCGGCCGGCGCCCATTCGTCATACGTGTATCGCATGATCTCCGCCGCGTTGGCATACTTGAAACCACACAGGGACGCCGCCAGCTCTTTGTCTTTTCCCACGATCTCTTTGAGCACGCCGGACCACGCATTCAGGATTTCGACCGCCTTCCGGGCGTGGGCTTCGTCACCCGTGATGGCCCACATCAGAGCGTTCTGATAAGCGGCATTGCCATCCTGCCCCAACTCGGCCCGGTGTAAGTCCTGGCCAGGTCCGCGCGAAACGCTCTCGAATGGCCCACGCAGACGCCAGTCTGCCTGGGACTGCCGATGAGCTTTGAACATCTCAAACCCACTCTGGTACGGCTCGACGCCCTGTTCGACCATCCGCTTTGTCCGATCCAGGTCGGCCCGGGTGTGCAACAGGCCTGGATGCTGGAAAGGGTTCGAACTTGCCAGGGCGACGAGAGACGTCGAGGAGTCTCTCCCAGACATGAGAATTTGCATTGCAGAGCCCCAGGCCGCCTGGATCGCCACGAACTGCAGGAGCCCCAGAAGAAGACCCGTTCGTGCCATGGTGCCCACGGCGTCGTCTCGGCGTGGACTCGGCACGGAGCGCTGCTGTACGTCAGGCCTTGATACTTCTCTCACGTCGTCCTCCTTTGCTTGTCCATCGGTCCATTCCCAAGGGCAGGCCAACTCGCCCGGGTCGGCGACATCCCAGAGGTTCGTCACGTATGCTACTGTCCGCCCGCTCCACAATCAAGCCATGTCCGCATGATCGATGCCACCGGCAGATACCAAAGAAGACAGGGGACCGAAAAAGACGATGACGAATTTCTTTTTGGTCACCTGAGGGACAATTTTACCGTTGGTATTCCGGTCCGATCCGGTTATAATATCCTGGTCAAGCGAGGATGGCGGTTGGGAGCCGTGGGTGGCCTGATCGGCCGTGGCCGGACAGCGCTGAGGCGGGCGCTCCCCGACGCGCAGCGGCGCTGCAGGTCCGGATCGGGAAGATGGACGTGGGTGTGATGAACCGCTGTGAATCTCATTTCTGTCGAAGGAAAATCGGTATGTGTAAGAGAGTTTCTCTCGTTGTTTTGGCGCTGGTTTTCTGCATCGGTCCCATGGTTCACGCCGCCAACATTATCTTGGTGGCTGAGAACCGCGATGCAGATGGGAACGGCATTCAGGACGATCTCGGGCTTGAGGATTTCCTCAAGGGTCTGGGACACCAGGTGGACGTTCGGCGCGGCAATTGGACCACCCTCGACGCCGGCAAGATCGCGGAGCTCAATGCCGCGGACCTGGTCATCGTCAGCCGCTCCACCAGCAGCGGCAACTATGACGACGATACCACAGAAATCACTTCGTGGAACAGCCTGACATCCCCGATGATGCTGCACAGCTCGTACCTCTCGCGCGGCACCAGCAGCGGTTACCGATGGTATTGGCTTAATTCCAGCACGATCAGTAACCTCGTGGGTCCCAGGATGCAAGTGGTGGAGCCCACGCATCCGATCTTCAAGGGCATCCCGCTCGATGCGAGCAACCAGGTGGATGTGGTAGACGGAACGACCGGCACAGGCCAGACGTCGTTTGCCGGCACGACCGACGTCGGCAACGGCAAGTTGCTCGCCACGACGGCTACCGGGACCAATGCCTGGATCGCGGAATGGGAGCCCGGGGTCCCCTACTACACGGGTTCGCCCGGGACCCCCGGCGGCAAGCGCATGTTGTTCTGCGTCGGCACGCAGGAATCGGGGGCCACGCCTCAGGGGGCCTTCAACCTCACCGATAACGGCAAGCAGCTCCTGATCAACGCCGTCAACTACCTGTTGGGCGTCACGACACAGACCACCGCGTCGTCGCCCGTGCCGGCGCACGAGGCCACGGACGTGGCGCGCGACGTGGTGCTGGGCTGGACGCCGAGTGAAACCGCCGCCACGCACAATGTCTACTTCGGCACCAGTGCCGATGACGTTGACAACGCGGACACAACCAGTCCGCTGGGTGTGCTGGTCAGCCCGGGTCAAGACGCCAATAGCTACGATCCGGACGGGGTGCTCGAATTCGGCCGGACGTATCACTGGCGCATCGATGAGGTCAACGCCGCGCCCGATTTTGCGGTCGTCAAAGGCGAGGTCTGGTCGTTCACCGTCGAGCCCGTTTCTTACCCGATCCAGAACATCCAGGCCACGGCCTCAAGTTTCACCGAGAACATGGGACCCGAGAAGACCGTGGACGGCTCGGGGCTCGATGCGGCGGACCAACACTCGACAACAGAGACGCAGATGTGGCTCAGCGCCGACGGCGGGCCGCAACCGACGTGGATCCAGTACGAATTTGACAAAGCCTATAAGCTGGATCGGTTGGTCGTCTGGAACTCCAACCAGACGCTCGAGTCCATCCTCGGCCTGGGCGCCAGGAGCGTGACGGTGGAGTACTCCGCCGATGGCATCACCTGGACGGCCCTGGGTGATTTTGAGTTTGCCCGGGCCCCCGGCCAGGCCACCTACGCGGCGGATATCGCGGTAGATTTCGCCGACGCCGTGGCCCGGTACGTGAAGCTGACAATCAACAGCAACTGGGGCGAGCTGCTGGCGCAATACGGCCTGAGCGAGCTACGTTTCTTCTATACTCCGGTCGTGGCGCGCGAGCCGATGCCGGTCTCCGGCCAAACGGACGTGGAGGTAGACACCGTACTGAGCTGGCGCTCCGGACGAGAGGCTGCTTCGCACCAGGTGTCTTTCGACATCGATCAGCAGGCTGTGATCGACGGCACCGCGCCGGTCCAGACCCTCAGCCAAAACCGCTTTGATCCCGGCGCTCTGAGCCTCGGAACGACCTACTTCTGGAAGGTGACGGAAGTCAACGACGCCGAAACCCCCGCCGTCTGGCCCGGCGACCTCTGGAGTTTCTCCACCCGCGAGTACCTCGTCGTGGATGATTTCGAGAGCTACAACGATGAGCAGGGCATGGACACCCGTATCTACGAGACCTGGATCGACGGGTGGGCCGCGGCCACCAAGAATGGCGCGACCGTCGGCAACTGGGACCCGCCGTTCGCCGAGCAGACCATCGTCCACGGCGGCAAACAGTCGATGCCCATGGACTACAACAACACCGACTCGCCCTTCTGCAGCGAGGCCTACCGGGAATTCGCGCCCGTGCAGGACTGGACGGTCAACGGCGCCGACACCCTGAGCCTGTGGGTCCGGGGCAATCCCATCAGCTTCCTCGAATCCACGCTCGGCAGTATCACCATCGGTGGCGGCGGCGCAGACATCTGGGGCACCGCCGACGAGTTCCGCTTCGCTTTCAAAAACCTCAATAACGACGGCTCCATCGTGGCCAGGATCGACAGCCTCGGCAACAGCGATCCCTGGGCCAAGGCGGGTCTCATGATTCGGGAAAGCCTCGATCCGGGCGCCAAGAATGCTATGGCCTACGTCACGGCGGACGGCCGCGTCGGATGGCAGTTCCGGCTCCTTGTCGCGGGCACCTCCGACAGCACCCGCAGTGATCCTGGTACCATCACATTGCCTCACTGGCTGCGGCTGACTCGGACCGGCAGCACCATCCAGGCTGAGCACTCCAGCGACGGGACTACATGGGAGCCGATGATTGAGGTGGCCAACCCGACCGAGCCAACGGCCCGCGACCTCACGATGGGCTCGACCGTCTACATCGGCCTGGCGGTGACCAGCCACAACGCCAACGTCATGACGACGGCCGAGTTCTCCAATATCTCGACCACCGGCACCGTCGCTGGCGCGTGGCAGGTACGGGAACTCGGCGTTTCCCAGCCCGTGAACGACCCTGCGACGTTGTACGCGATGGTCCAGGACAGCGCGGGCAAGACCGCCACGGCCACGAACCCGACGCTGGTGACGGCAGGCGCGTGGACCGAGTGGAGGATCCCACTGAGTGATTTCGCCGGTGTGAATCTGAGCAAGGTCAAGAGGTTGTACCTCGGTGTGGGCGGCCGGGCCAACCCCACACAGGGCGGCGCCGGCAGGATTTACATCGACGATATCGGCTTCGGCAAGCCTCTTGCCAGCGAATGAAACCGACTACCCGGCCACAGATGAGGACGTGTGATTCTGCCTCTGATGAGTCTCGACGGACAAATTCGGTAGTCAGTGCCGGGGGATTGCCTGGGCAAGTTGTGCCCCGCCGGAGCTGCGTTCCTCTGCAGATGCGGCAATGACACGCACGAATAGTTCGGGGTAGAATTCCGGATGCTCGTTTAACGCGCGATTGCCGCCCAGCCGGACGACGACCATGTCGAGGCTGGGAATGACGGCGCAGATTTGTTTTCCCCAGCCGGACATGTAGAAGGCGTCGCGTGGCACGGCGGGGCCGGGGCCCTGCTGCGTGCGATTGGTCCAGAAGAGATAGCCGTAGTACTGATTGGCGTTGGCCTCGAAGGCAAAATTCGGTTGGCGCCACTCCGCACCTTCCAGGGACGGGACCCATTGAGTGAATTGTGCAACGCGCTCTGCCTCAATGACCTGCCGGACAAGGCCGTCACGCGTCCAGACGCCGTGATGGAGCAGCAGATAGCCGACGCGGGCCAGATCGCGGGCCGTAAATCGCGCGCCCCCGCCCGGACCACCCGAGCCGCCGCTGTGACCGCTGAAGGTCGGAAAGGCGACGCGGGCGGCCCCGATGGCCGAACCGATCTCGTCATTGAAGAAGTCGCCAAGCAGGCGGCCCGTCACGTCCTCGACAACGTAGGTCAGCAAATCCACCGGTACGGAGGCGTACGCCCAGACCGTTCCGGGAGACGATTCGACGCGTTGGGCGAAGACCTGCTTCTCGTAGTCATCGCGGTAGGGACCATCGTAAGGCGTCAGGCCCGACGTCATGGTGAGCAAGTGGCGAAGCCGGATATTTCGCCGCGCCGGCTCACTCTCACCCCATGACGGCGGTACATACCGATGTGCGAAGTCGTCAAGGCTGATGCTCTTCTCAAGCAGGCGCCGCTCGTTCAGGTCGAGCAGTCTGGCCATGACCAGGGCCGTGATGGATTTCGTGCAGGACGCAATGCCGCGCGGCTGGGTGAAATTGTGCCACTCGGCCACGACCCACCCGTGGCGTACCACCAGCAGGCTGTGCGACCCGCCGAAGCTGGTGCAGTAAGTCCAGGCATCGAGGAGCTTGTCCCAATCGAGTCCGACACGCTCGCGAATGACGGCCCTCTGTTCCGGCGTCGGCATCGCATTGGCCGGGACCAGCGCGCGCCAGCCGCCTTCCTCCTCGGACGGCGGAAAGTAATCTTCCGCGGCAGAGGTCGAGGCTGCGGCCGGAGCTTCCACGAGCGCCGCGACCCAGTGGCCCCGAGCCGGCGTGGTCACGGTCCTTATGCCGCCGCCGTCGAGCGTTTCGCGTTTGCCCCATGCGCCGGTTCCGATGTCGATCCACCGCACCTCGAAGCGACCGGGCGCGTCTTTCAGGTCCAGGCCGACGGACCCGCCATCGGTGAAATAGAGCGCATAGGCGACGCCGGGACGAGTGGCCAGATAGGCTTCATTCTCCGCTCGGTCGCTGAGCAGATGATTGGCCGGTTCGACATCCCACAGCTTGACGACCGACTCCAGCTTGCGCGCGGCCTGGATGGCGGCGACCGCCGGCTCGGACAGTCCCAGGCCCGAGTCGGGCCGGTGGAATCGGGCGGAGGCCGCTCCGCCGATGACATGCCGCCAGAAGCGCTCCAGGCCGTCACGGTTGTTGCCAAAACGGCCGCCGTCGGCGCCGTAGGTCTTCACCGTATTGAGCGGTCGCGTCTGCTGGGCGATACGCGCGCGCACCCATTGGAAGTTGTCCCAATGCTCCTGGCCCTTCTTCTGATTGTTCTGCGAAACGTCGGCAAAATCGTATCGCTCGGGATGGTCGAGCGTGCGCTTGTGCTCGTCGGCCTTCAGGTCCCACGCATCCCACATCTCCGTCACGCAGACCTGCTTGCCCGCTTCTCTGGCGCGCCGGTGGATGTGGTCGGCCCAGTACGCGCCCCAGGCCTCGTCGCCCGAGGTCTCGTTGTCCATGCAATAGAGCACATGGTCGTACTGGAGCGAGTGCGACAACATTTTGTCTACGAAGCGCTGCTGGTATTTGAAGACGACCGTATTGTTCCGCTGTTTCGGCGTGGCAAAGAAGAAGGGCTGCTTGTTCGTGCCCGCGTGGTCGGGGTAATGCTCCGCGAAGCCGGACTGCTCGTAGGTGTAGTTGACGTTGTTCTTGGGATTGTACGGGTTTGGCTCCCAGTTCCTGGTCGAGTAATCGAAGCGGTCCCAGACCTCGATCTGCACGATGATGTCCCGCTCGGCGGTCCGTCGGAGCATGTTCTCGAAGCGCCGCCAGTACTCGTCGTTCCATTGCTCCAGGTCATACTTGCCGTCGGGCCGCTGCCGGAACGGATAGACCTCGAAGCCCTTGTCCCGGCGGTCGCTCATGGTGTTGCGAATGTAGTTGCCACCGGCCTTTTGGATCTCGTCGAGGTGCTCCTTGAGGTCGGGAATCTGGAACAGGTTGTCGTCCTTGCTCCCGCCGAGCAGCAGCACGGGTCGGCCCTGGTACTGCCAGTACCGCGGATTCTTCGGCCAGGGCTGGATGCGATTCACATCGTCAGTCGTCCCACCGGCGCAGCAGACCGTATGAGCAACGGCCAGAACTAACCAGAATGACAATAACCTCTTCATAAAGGTCCTTTCTCCTTTATCGTTTGCACGCTCTTTTCCCGCTTACCGGGATTGCCGGGCCGGCTCGGATGTGGGCAGCACCCAGAGGTCGGGCAGGCCGATTTTGGTCCCGTGGCGGTGATAGGCCCACCCGTAATCCCAGGCGGCCCGGACCTGCTCTCCCGTCAGGAGAGGCTCGAAGGCAAAGGCGCCCAGGTCGGGGGCCTTGCCTTGCGGGCGCGGGCGGCCCCAGAAATCCGTAGCAGGGGCATGCGGCGCAGAGCCCTTGCCAATGGCCGGGCTGTCGCGCCGCAGCCAAAACAAGCCTTTCGTCGCATCCACAAACCTGGGATCGCCGGTCAGGCCGTGCGGCCCCTGGCGAGCGGATTTGGGCACACAAAGGTTGTAGTCCAACTGAACGTTCCGGGTGTCTTCGCTGAACGAAAAGGCGTCTCCTGCCTGTGAGATCAGGATGTTATTCACCACCGTCTCACCGTCGCCATTCCAGATAGTGAGCGGCTGCTCCTCCACGACCGTGTTATTGACGACGATGTTCTTGCCGCCGCCCGGGGGACACGCCACGATGATCCCGCGCCGGCGCACCTGGCCATACACAAGGTTGTTGACAATTCGTGAGTTCTTGATGGATGGATACAGGTGCAGGCCGAAACTGGCGTTGTGACGGACGACGTTGCCGCTGACGGTCAGGCCCTCGCCATCGGCGTACACGCCGTGGTCGAACTGAATGTGACCGCCGTTGAATTCGATGAGGTTGTTCTCGATGGTGCCGCCTTTCTGGTTGTGCATGGCGATTCCCATGGCTTTGTTGTTGTGCACCCAGCAGTTGCGCACCACGTTATAATCGCCGTTCATCTTGATCCCGTCATAGCGTCCCCCCATCACCTCGAAGCCGTCGATGGTCACCCAGTCGCAGCCGTCGGCGTTGCTGATGACGTGGTACTCGGCACCGACAATGACCGCCTGCCACTTGACCTGGGATTGAATGGTCGTCGGTCGCTCCCGAGTCCCTGCGAACTGTTTGGCAATTTGAATGGGCCCGCGGTAGACGCCCGGTTTGACGATGACGGTCTGCCCGCCGCCGGTGTTGGAAAGCGCGTGCTCTACGGAAGGCCACGGTCTTTCTGCGGAACCGTCGTTTTCCGGTCTGCCGTCGGTCGCGACGTAGCGGGGCGCCGCGTGCACCGCCGTAACGGCGAGCGCCATCAGAGTGATCCAGATGCTTCGTATCATGCCGTTCATGCTCTTTCCTCCCTTGTAGTAGCACGGGTATGGGACCCCAAACGCGATATATCGCGTTTGGGAACCCATCTTGCCCGTGACCATGAATCCATGGGCGGGACGCCCATGCTACTGCGCTCACCAGCGGAAGAATCGGTATGGGTCATCCCATTCCTCCGGCTGGTCGAGGTAAAGACCATCCTGCCAGCGTTTCTCCGATTTCGCCTCGTCGAGCGGCTGATGGAAGCGGTCCAGCAGCGGCGTGGAACCGGCCGCGCCCAGGTTCGCCAGCAGGCGAGAGACGAGGAAGGAGGTGCGCCGATAGGTCCGCTTGAGATTGGACTGTGTGCTCGGCCCGAATTGCCAGGGCGCGAGCTGGCAGAACACCACATTCGCCCGCGGGGCCTGCGCCAGGACGCCGTTGCCGAAGACTTCTGCCCCCCCCGAGACGAGCGGCAGCTCGCGCGGGTCGCGGTTATGAACATCCGCCGGCCCGACTCCTGCCAGCGGTGAGTTCGCCCCCGGCGCGTCGAAGTACGCATTGATGTGTTCGGCCTGCTTCATCGAGACTTTGAAAGGCAAGAGCGCATCCGCGTCTTCCTGCGTCAGGCCGACAGCCAGCAAGCGACCGTTCGCCATCAGAAACGTCCGGATGGCATCTCCGTGCGGCGCAAGCGCCTTGCTGCCCGGCCCGAGCACCAGCACCTGGCCTGCCCGCAGATTGCCGCCCGTATAGTGGCCGGGTCGAAAACCTGCTGCCTGGAGGTGCACGCTGCCGGCCGGTTCGCCGGCGTAGAGGACCTCCCGCCGGGACGAGGGTCGCCACGCACTCACGTATTCGAGAATATTGCCGAGCAGTGTCTGCGCCGCCGGGTCGCTCTCGGTGCGTCCCGTCACGTCCATCTGGCAAAGGATGACCACGCCCTTGCCTTCGCGATACTCCATTAGTGGACTGTACTGGAGACTGTAGCCGCCGTCGAGGATGGGCAGAAAATCGCCGCGCGCGGGCTTCTCAATCAGCACGGAGGCCACATTGCCCCGGTTGCCGCAGCGCCAGAGCCGCGTGACCGGGATGTCACACCACTGAACCGTCGGACCATATCGGGGTCGCATCTCGTACTTCAATCGCGGCGGAAGGATCGTCGCCTCGCCACGCCAGTCATGCAAGTGCTCGGCGGAGATTCCGTTCAAGCAGGGATGGTCCGGCACGCGTGCGAAGACTTGTCTGAGGCCGTACTCCTGGACGCGGAATCCGAGTCGCTGCTCCAGAACATCCGCCGTCTGCTCGAACACAATCACCTTCAAACCCTCACGCACCCGCCGAATATCCGGCGCCGGCCCCCCGACCGTGAGCGCGGACTTGCCCACGACGAGAACGTCATACGCGGATAAGTCGGCGCCAGCCTCCACGGCTTGACTCTGAACTCCCAGCTTGTTCAACAACGCGCCGGTCTCGCCCTGAGGATCGAACAGGGCGACCTTCGCACTGACTTGCAGCGTCGTCGGGAGCGGCAGGACGTTGATGGAGAGACTGTTTGCCTGCGTCTCGCCGGTGCTGAATCTGAAGTCTGCGACGAGGTCGAACGTTCCCGGCGGAAGCGTGGGCGCCAATTCGAAGCGCAATGGGATGCGCTCCTGCCGGCCCGCCGCCACGGTGACTGTCTTCTTGCCGCCTGTGACACCTACGGACAGGCCGAACAGCCACGCACAATCGCACGTGACCATCTCGCGGGAGTTGTTGATGACGACGATTTGTTTCTCGACTGTCTCCCCGGCGTAGAAGTTGTGGTCCTTGCTGGTGAAGCCGAAGGGCTTGCCGGCGAGGCAGGCCAGCAGCGGCCGGTTGTTGCGGAGCAGGGCCGCGGCGGCCGGCGTGACAATCCAGTCGGAGACGTCGTAGGCCAGGTCCATCCGTTCGTACCGCTGGTCGATATAGTCCGGACTAAAGCCCGGCCGCTGCAAATTCTCCCAATCGACATCCAGCTCGCGGCGGCGCTTATCCACGCCTTCACGCAGTTTCCAAAAATGGCCATGCTCCCAAGGGGAGAGTGCGGACACCTCCCACGTGCGAAAGGCGCGCCAGTTGTCCGTGAGGTACCTGGCGAAGACCGGGTATCGTTCCTCGAAGCGCGTTGACCCCACCTCGTAGGGATAGTCCCAACGATGCCAGAGGTTGCCGGCCCGGAACTGTCTGGCCTCCCAGCGCAGGTTCGCCTTCTCGGGCTCGCTGATCTGAAAGGCCCGGTCGCCGAGGAACTGCGCATTCCACTCGGCCAGACAGAATTCCCACGGCACTTTGGCGCTGCCGAATTCGCGCTGCCCTTTGTACCAGCCGCGATACATCGTCCAGTCCCACGTGAACGGCGCCCCGTATTCACACAGGAACACCGGCTTGACGCCCTGCGTCGCCCAGTGCTCGAACCAGTCGGACAGCTCCTGAATCGGGACGAAGTTCGGGTAGAAGTTGATCGGGTGCATCGAGCCCAGGTTGCCCGAGGCGTGGTGGTAGACAGTGCGGGACGGGTCCAGACGCTTTACAATGGCCTCGGCCCGCAGGGCAAGCTTGACGTTCCGCAAGGCCCACGTGTCACGGTCGTCCTGGATGCCGTCGATCATGTCCGGGTTCATGTCCTCACTGTAGCCGGTAGCGTTGTGGCTCATGGAGTACATCACGACCGACGGATGATTCTGTGCGGCGCGGACGTAGAACTCCGCGTGCCGGGCGTAGCCGTTGTTCTCGTTGGCATCGGGCGCCTGCCAGTCATAATGGCTGAAATGCGGCTGCGAAAGAGAGACGAGCATCCCCACGTCGTCCGCGGCCCTCAGGACCTCGGCAAAACCCAGATGCGAGCCGGGCTGGCAGCCGTAATTGTGAGTGTAGACGAAGTTGATGCCGAAGCTCTGGAGACGCTTGAGGCTCTCGCAAACGGCCTCGTAATTGGCCAGGGCGGCGCCGATCTGGGCATTGTCCAGCGGCACCGCCGACAGGAAAATGCGGGTGCCGTTGAGAAAGAAGTCCCGACCGTCGATCCAGACCTCGCGGAAGCCGAAACGCACGGTCCAGCCGGTATCCAGAACCTCGCCCCCGGCGTCCAGCAGCGAGACCTCAAGGTCGTAGGCGTTTCGTGGCGTGTGGATGTCCCACAGGCTGTCGGGCATCCACTTCTCCGTGAACGCGATGCGGCCCCCGCTGAGTTCACTCCCTTGGAACACCCGGCTCGTGAATTCTCGAATGCTGCGGCCGTCCTCCATGACCCGCGCACGAAAGGCGTATGACGCATTCGCCTTCAGTCCCTCGAAGGCCGCATCGAGTGTCAGTTCCCGTCTACGCACCGAGGTATCCACCTTGACATCGGCGATGCGCGGCCCGGACGGCGTGCTCACGAGATAGACATCGCCGCACAGGCCCCGCCGGGCCACCGAACCCTGGACCTCCCGAGCGGCGGCGGTGTCCGTGTAGGAGAGCATGACGCCCTTGAGCGGCATGGCCGTTACCAGCAGACTGAGTGTGTGCGTGCTGCCCGGATGGCACATCGAGGTGATATCCACCTCGCCCCCCGGGAACCGCGTTTCGTTCACTCTCTTACCATCGACGTACACGATCGCGTGGGAGTTCAAGTACTCGATGCACACCGCGATGCGCCGGCCGGCCCAATCGGCGGGAACCGTGATTTCCCGTTCGTACCAGGCCGCCGCGATCTCACGGAGTCTCCGGCTCTGCCAGCTCGGATGGGCGTGCACCATCTGACTGTCCTTCTGCATATAGTCGCTGATGCCGGGCCAGCAGCCCGGGACCTTGAAATAGCCCCAATTCCCCATCGGCACCTGCTGCGCTGGAGTCTCGGCCGGCTGCCAGCGCCAAAGCCCGTTGATGCAAACCTGCTCGCGGGTAGGCGTTGTCTCGTGGTACGCCTTGCCCAAGTCCCAGACGGCCTTGACACCCGGCGGCAAGGATACGGCGGGTTGTTCGGCGCCAACGCCCGGCCTCGCCATCACGCCGACGCAGAGAACCACGCCGGCAAAGGCATGTTTCGTCATCTTCGGGTCTCTCCGCTGCATCAGTGTATCTCCCATGGGGCGCGGGTGAAGCCGGGCGCCGCTTCCCGGCCGAAGCGCAGAGGCGGATTGCCATTCTCGAACGCGCCGATGTCCGGTGCGGCTCCCTGATAGTCATCATTGAAACCCGGCAGACGCACGCCTTTGTCAATTGCCGGATTGGAGACCTGAACGACAGGGTCGGTGATGGTGAAATTCTTGCCGCTGCGCGAGTACTCCACCTTGCCCCACTTGATGGCAGGGACCGTCGACGCCAGGAACCACTCCAGTCGCTCGGACGGCACGAACATGGAGCGGACGAACCCGCTGGCGAGATAGCCGCCGGTCAGGTCGCTGCGGAAACTGTTGCGCGGGCCCTCATCCGCAGCGGCGGGATAGATGTTGCCGCGGACGCGAAAGACGTTGTTCCGTGTCACCGTGTTGCAGATTCCGTGCCCGCTGAAGACGTCCAGTGCCCCATGGGGCTGGAGGGTCGTGTTGTGGAAGATGTATCGCCGTCCCCAGTCGCCGGGGACTTCTTTGCCGTCGCGGGTGAGGGTCCGCTTGACGCCCGCGGTCTTGATGATCATACCCCCGCTGGGATCCTGGTGGGAGACGCGGCTGGAGGCAAAGACGTTGCGATAGATGTAGAGCGGCCCTTTCGAGGTG
>CAYFUB010000096.1:0-7544 GCA_964346195.1 uncultured Pirellulales bacterium | reverse complement strand
CCTCCAGGTCATCCGACGGGTTTTTTCCACGGTCTTCATGGGCCCCAGCGCGGTCGTGCGGGCGAATACTGGTTCGCCCCCACCCTTGCGGCTTTCTTATTCAGTATAGGCAACTTGTGGCGGCGAATCATCGTTCGCCCTTGCCGCCAGCCTCCAGATAAATGATTCCGGCGCGGAAGTCAAGCGGGATTGCCGCCTTGGCGGACGGTCGGAGTGCGGATATACTCCTCTCAGTCATACGTGGCGATTTGCCACGCGGGTGGATCGTCTTACAGCAAGCCCCGGCCTGCCCGGAGGAATTATGGATACGCTGATATGGATTGTTTTTCTGCTGCTGTGCCTGTGTATCATAGGGGCCATTGTAATCGGTCTGGGGGTGGGCATTGGCTATGGCCTCAGCGCACTGATTCCAGGCCTTGACCTCGGCTTCGCCCTGGTGGCCGGGGCCATCTTTGCCATAGGCGTACTCGATCTGTTTCTGCGATACCTGTCAGCACTCAGCCGCACCAAGCCTACTTCCAGCGACGACGTTGTGATGGATGACCCGCTGGTCGTGGTACCCCGGAGCTTCTTTCAGCCCCGGCCGGCAGGCAAGAAGCGGAAGAAAAGCCGGTGAGGTGTGACCGTGGATGTGATACAAGACGAGGGGACTGACATGATGAAGACAAAGGGCTCACGGCGTGATTTTCTCAAGGCGATCGGTCTCGGTGCTGCGCTGGCCGGTTTATGGGATGGGCTGCGGGTTGCCGGCGCAGGTCTGAAAGGCGCGCCAAATGTCCTGGTCATTCTGGTGGATGACCTTGGCTACGGCGATCTGTCCAGCTACGGGGCGACCGACCTCAAGTCGCCGCATATTGACAGGCTTGTCGCGGCGGGGATGCGGTTCGACCGTTTTTACGCGAACTGCCCGGTGTGCTCGCCGACGCGTGCGGCGCTGCTGACGGGGCGCTACCCGGATCTCGTCGGCGTGCCGGGCGTCATTCGGACGCACATCGCGAACAACTGGGGCCACCTGTTCCCGTCGGCCGTCCTGCTGCCGCAGGTGCTCAAGCGGGCCGGCTATCACACGGCGCTGGTGGGCAAATGGCACCTCGGCCTGGCGGCGCCGAACACTCCCAACGAGCGCGGCTTCGACCACTTCCATGGCTTTCTCGGCGACATGATGGATGACTACTACAATCACCGGCGCCACGGCTTCAACTACATGCGGTTTAATGACAAGGAAATCGACCCCGAAGGACACGCCACCGACCTGTTCACCCAGTGGGCCATCGACTACCTGCGCGAGCGGGCCGCGCAGGCAAGGCGCCAGCCCCGTGGCGAGGGCGTCCCGCCCTTGCGTTTCGCCGGCATCTTGCCGGCGAGAAAGGAACAAGGACGAGGGGCCCCCAAACGCGACGAATCGCGTTTAAGAACTCAAGATGCCTTCGCCACGAAAAGACAAGGGCGGGACGCCCTCGCCACGCGCGGGCAGGATGCCCGCGACACGAAGCAGCCGTTCTTTTTGTATCTCACCTACAACGCGCCGCACACGCCGATCCAGCCGCCGGACGAATGGGTCGAGCGCGTCAAACGGCGGGAGAAAGGCATCAGTGACCGGCGGGCGAAACTCGTCGCGCTGATCGAGCATCTCGACGCCGGTATCGGCAAGGTGCTCGACGCATTGCACGAGACCGGCCTGAGTGATAACACCCTCGTGATCTTCACCTCCGACAACGGCGGCCAGCTTGGCGTGGGCGCGACGAACGGGCCCTTGCGGGCGGGCAAGGGCGACATGTACGAGGGCGGCATCCGCGTGCCCATGTGCGCCGTCTGGCCCGGGCGGATCCGGCCGGGCGCACGCAGCGACCGTGTGGCGCTGACGATGGACCTGTTCCCGACGGCCTGCGAAGCGGCGGGAGTGAAGCTCGACCATGAGATCGACGGTCGCAGCCTCCTGGCAATTCTGACAGGCGAGTCACAGTCTCACGAGGACCGGACTCAATTCTGGGTCCGGCGCGAGGGGGGCGGACAGTACGGCGGCCGGGCCTACTACGCCGCTCGTCAGGGCGACTACAAGCTCCTTCAGAACAACCCCTTCGAGCCGCTGAAGCTCTACCATCTGGCGGAAGACCCGCAGGAGCAGAACCCGCTCGACGACAAGCACCCGATGTACCGCAAGCTCTTCACGGCTCTGCAGAACCACGTCACCGCATCCGGCGCCGTCCCCTGGCAGAAGTACCCGGTCGATTTCGACCACCCTCTCACGCATGAATAACGGAGGGAATCGTCTGGGCGCTACAATCCTGTGGTATGACTTTCCGCCCGTTGATATCGGGAACATCTTGCATCACCGGTGTTGCCCTGCTATAATAGCTGCATCCTGGCATGGTGAGGGACCATGTGGTGGGAAGCCCGGCCTGGCCGGCATCATGGCAGCGGCAAGGTCGGTGCCGGAGCTGACGGACAGCCCGGGTCTTTGTGTTTCTCAGGTCGAGTGAACGGCCTCTTTCGGGAGGGAGATCATGAGACGCCTTTTCTGGACCGCGGTCGTTCTGGCTCTGATTTCACGCCCCTTCGATCTGCGGGTGTCGGCGGGAGATTCGGCTCCATTGCGGGCGGTCGTGCGGGTCTATCCTGACTGGAGAACCGACCTCCGGGCGTACGTCACCCTGACCGCGCCCCTGGAGGGGCGCGAAGTGAAGATTGAGGCCGTGCGACAGGCCTACGCGCGCGGCGAGTTCGATGGGACGACTACGGAAAGGTTGTCCGGACGGGCTCGCGCGGCAGGAAGGGGGATTGATTCACGGCGCGATGAGGCGATTGTCGTTGTCGTGCCGGCCGATCAGCAGGATCAAGCCGTGGTCGAGGCGATGGGTGACCTGATCTATGCCCAATTCCTCAGACAGCGCTCACTGGCTCTCCGACCCGGCGAGAGCACCGGGGCGCAACAGAAGTCCTGCCTGTTCCTCGATGCGTTGGGCCAGCCGCTCCCCAATGCCGAGGTCGCGATCCTGATTAGCCTGGGCAATTATGGCCCCTCTGTGCCCACGCCGCGGGTCTGGATTGCAGATGCGCAGCTCGACGCGCAAAGCCGGTTGCAGCCGCCCAGGTCAACGTCCGGCCTGAATCGATTCATCTTCGAGGTTGTGCATCCCGATTGCGGCCCGGTCCCCGCCATGCCTCAATACGCGGCGGAGGATGAGCCGTACCATGTCTTCAAGGTCGGCGCCTTGCCCAGGGACAAGTGGTGCGTCTTCGTGGATGCTCTGGACTATCGGATGGCCGGCGCGAAGGTCGAAGTGATTACCTCCGGCAGTTGGGAAAAGGGGAAGATGACCTTTCTTGACCCGATCATTCTGGATGGGGCGGGCCGGTTGCGGCCGCCTCCTGTCTTTACCACCCTGGCGCGTTGCAGTTTTCTCGTCTCCGATGCCAACTATGGGATCGCGCTGGTCGAGCCGTACAGCATGACCGGACTGTCCACTCACGAGCCGCTGAGTCGCTGTGTGGTCCCGCTGATCGCGGGCGGGACCCCGATGGATGCCGGGTCGATCTGGGGGATCGTCGTGGACGCCGATGGCACTCCCGTTCCCCAGGCGGTCATTAATTGTCTGAGAATCCTCACCCCGAGTGGCGAATCTCTGGGTCCTTACTGGCCCTGGCCGGCTCAGTGGAACAAGGAAGTCAAGGCCCTGACGAATGACCGGGGGCAGTTTGCCATGTACCTGCCGCTGGCGCGCAGCGACGGCACGCCGGGCTTGCCCGTTCCCGCCGGGGCAGTGTACGAAGTCACCGTCACGCCGCCGGCGGAACTCGGCTATCAGCCCTACGGGGGCAGATTGGCCGCCGGGCGGGAGCACACCATCATGCTCGAAGGCACGCTCCTCGGTCCGAAGAAATACTCGGGCCTGCTCATGTTCGAGGACGAATACGGGCCCGTGACCGATCCGAAGAAAATCAGCCGGGTGAATCTCACCGTTCAAGTGAGGCGGCCGAATCTCCCCACGTTGACTTATGGCTATCAGAACGGGGAGTGGCTGGAGAAGTCGGCCCTGCCGTTCGGGACGTACGAGGCAAAAGTGGATTGGGACGGCAAGCACTACGTGTTCCGCCCAATCGTGGTGAGAGCCGAGAGTCCGGAGATCATCGTGTTCAAACCGAGAAAGGTCGAGCGCTTCGAGATCTGCTATCGCGGCCGTGTGGTTCACGGTGTCAACGGCGATCCCATCGCCGGCGCGATCGTCATGACGGCGCCCCCATCAGGCGCGAAAGGTCTTGGTTCTGAGCTCGATCCCCAGAGTGACGCGTTCAGACATCTGGAACAACACGTGAACGGGCAAATCGCACGGACCGACCCGGCCGGCCGCTTTGAGATTGTCCTGCCCGTTGTGCCGCCCGGCTCGGACCAGGCCCTTGTCACGCTCAAAGAGGGTTACTCCGCCCTCTTGCAGCCGCAGGGCCTCATCCTATCCGGGCACGCGGACCAGAAGCCGCGCCGCGCGGGGTTCTCCGTCGACAGGAGCGGCAAAGCGGCTTTGCCGGATATGAAGCTGTTCCCGGTCGGCACCGTGGTCATCGAGCCGAACGTGCCGGACGACCATCGAGGCAGGCACGTTGCGCTCGATTTTCTGACCGCCGATTCGGCGCTATGGCTGAAGGAACTCCAGGCCACGCTCGCCGCCAACTTAGGAGAAGGTGTGGTCTACCGTAAGGACCTGCCTCTTCGGGGGCGGCAGAGCGTGTGCGTCCCGGCTTACGTGACATGGACCCTGCGCATGCAGTTACCCGATGAACGATACATGCCTACTCTTGTCGAAGACGTGCTCGTCGGCCAGGGCAGGACGCTTGATCTCGGCCGCATCGATTTTGCGCGTGCGATACCTGTTGCGGTCAAGGTGGTCGATTCCGCAGGCAGCCCGCTCGAAGGCATCGTTGTCAAGAGCCTCGCGGACAAGAGCGGCTACCCAGGTCCCGGAGGCGTCACGAACGACGAGGGCACGGCGCGCCTCCGCGTGGCCGCGCATTTTACCGGCCGCCTGATCGTGGAGTACCATGACGCACGCACGAGAACCACAATCCGCGAGGGAGCGCCCTGCCGGCTCGACGGCCAGCAGGACGCCGGCCGTGAGTTCGTCATTCAGCTCTCCGACGAGTTCCTGGGAAGGCTGCCCGAGTCTCAGTGATAGAACCTACGATGCCTGAGAGGACAATGAATGAATAACCATCCGAGTCTGATCGCCGCTCTGCTCCTGTGCACCACGTCCATAGCTCATTCACAAATGAATCCCCAGGCCAATCCGCCCAACGAGCAATCCACCGGCGTGACAATCTCACTGCTCGAGCAGAAGCTGACGGACAAAACCCTCCAACTCCGCTACCAGATCAGGAATGATTCCGGTGACGACATATGGATTTGCGGGAGCATGGACTTTGGCAGCGACTGGGATGCCGAGGTATATGTGGGGCAGGACAATGAGACCCTCTTTGTGCAGAGGTGGCTTGACGCCCCCATGCGGGGGATTTCCAGGAACCAACCCATAGGACGCTATGTTCGTGTAGGACGTGGCGGGGCGCGAACGGAGACGATGTCGTTCCACTTGCCGGTACACCATCAGAGAGTGTTTCTTGGTGCCAGAGGACTGCGGCCATCTGAACACGCATCGCGCCTGGTCCTTGAGATCGGCTACTATGAAGGGAACTTGCCCGAGACGGTCTTTCAGATGCTCGAGGAAGCCGAAAGGGCCGGTCCGACGAAACCTGGTACTGTACCAGCCTACGGGACAGGTCTTGTTGGTGCACTTGGCGGATCGGTGTATTTCAATTCGCCTAATGAGGTCGTGAACGACAGGGATGAGCAGGTGATAATCCCTTGGACGGATCAGGCGCTCCGAGGGGAGAAAGTCGTGCAGATGGTGGTCAATGATTTGGCTATTCCGTATTCTGCGGAATATGTGGAACGCACACGAATTCATTTGTCGCCCCTGAAGCGCATCGAGGTCCATTTCCGCCGGTTGCCGCTGGAATTCTTCTTTCCTTACGCCAGGCAGCAATCCCTTCTGAGTCCAAAAGAGAAGCAGTACCTGCAATCCTTGAAGGACTTTGTCCTGGAGGACAAGTGGGACTTGATGGGCATTGCCTATGACGCCAGCGAGGCGGTGGGCGGCATCTTCTTCACAGAGGGCAGCATGGCCGAGATGATCTGCCATCGCAAAGACGACAGTACGGTATCGCTCGCGGTCTATGATGACGCGTATATCGTCACACAGGAAGGGCAAGTGTTCAGGTGTCTCAAAGGCCTGACCAGGCTGCGGATGCTCGCGCCGCAGGTTCAAGGCTTAGACCAGCGTGTCCAGTGTGCCGTGAATCTGACGAACCTCTGGTATCGTTTCCGTCTGCACCGCATCGCCCGCCACGCTCCGAAGACCAACGAGCAGTTCTGGAATCGCTACCTTGAGCATGGGTATATCATCCCGCCGGATACGGTCAAGGCAGGCGAGATGATATATCCACCGGCGAGCGAATGGTGCGACGCCCTTGGCCTGACAGCCTGTGTGTGTCCCGCCGCGGGAAAGGGCCTGTGCCATTATGCGATGAACGCCGACTGCCGGCCGGATTCACCGGCGGACACGGTTCTGTTGTTCGAGACGAAGGCAGGCTGGAACCAGCACGGCGGACCGGAGCTGTTCACCTTCGACAACCACGATCCCAAGGGCGGTCTCGTGCTGCTCCATGATGGCACAGTGACATTCATCCACACAAAACAGGAACTGCGTCAGCTTCGCTGGAAGTAATCCGGCAAGGCTGGAGCGATTCCAATCGGCCGCGCGGACGACCAGATTCTTTTGGGTGCCGGCGTCGAGCGCGAGGGGGACGCCCTCCGCGAGTTCTCGGCCCGGGTGAATCGTCGGGGCGTCGGAGGCGAGACCGTCGATGCGGTAACTCCTGGCCGCCTCGACGGTGAACCATTCGGGCAGGGTGTTCATGCGGGGCCAGTCCTGGGTGAAGCCCAGGTACTCCCGATGGCGCGGGATGTCGAAACAGAGTCTGCCGGACCAGGGTTGGTCCGATTTCATGACGATCACGAGCGTGTCACCATCCCGGACGGCGCCGAGTTGCAGGTCCTTTTGCCAGGGTCGGGCGATCAGGCCCTGCGTGTGCATCAGGGCGTGCATCAGGACGGTGCGGACGCCGTTGGCCTCCAGTTTCATCGTGCCCCAGAGCCGGGCCGTCGCCAGCGGCTCGGCGCTGCGCGTCACGCTGCGGGCCATCTCCCGGTCCACCCACTGGAAACCTTCCTCGACCGGCACGCGGTTGAGCAGGTAAATCGCCCCTTCGATCGAGTCGGCGAAACCGTCGATGGAATAGTTGCCTTCCCAATTGTAGTTGTCATAGGGCGGCTTCATGAGATTGCCGAGCGTGCGTGCCACCTGCGCGCGGTAGAGCGAGGTGCCGACAGCCATGTCGTAGCAGAGGTAGCCCACGTAGTTGTAGCCCCAGCCGTCGCTGAGCTTGCCGTTGCCGCCGTCGCGGCGGGTGAGATGATTGAACATCAGGCCATCCTC
>CAYFUB010000095.1:0-1510 GCA_964346195.1 uncultured Pirellulales bacterium | reverse complement strand
TGCCCGGATCATTGGCCGGCTGCGGGTCATCCCCGATCGCCGTCACCTGCCACGAACCGGCGCCGCCCGTCGAAGTCGTGGCGTTGGAGAACACGGCCGTGGTGGTCGCCGCCGTATTGTGGCTGGTCACGCACAGGCCGAGGTAGACCGAGCCGAGCATGGCCACGGTAGTCGAGGCCGCGGTGCCGTCGGCGTTCTTGACATCCAGCCAGGTCTTGCCGTCGGCGGAGTACTGGGCTGCAAAGACATCGCCCGCGCGCGTGAGCTTGACCCACTGGGGAGCCGCCACGCCCGCCTGGGTGACACTACTGCAGGTACCTGCGGTCAACGGCCGCCAGCCGAAGGAAACGCCCTGGGCGGCCGACACGATCATGTAGACGAACTTGGAATCGGCCGCGAGGTCTTGCCGCATCATCACGCCCGCTTTGGCCCAGTTGTGCGTGTTGACGAGGCTCTCGACCTTGACCGTGATCGAGCCGTTGCCGCTGAGTCGCTGGTAGGCAAAGCGGAAATCGTCGGCGCTGTCCCAGATGTCATGGCCGGAGCCGCTCATGGTAATGACGCCGGCGTCCTCCCGGTAGGCCACGGGGTTGCCTCGGACCCACAAGCTCAGAGTGTCGGCGCCATTGACCGTCCAGTCCTGCGAGGTGGTCCACTCGCGATAGGCCTCGCTGTAGAAGGGCGCGCTGGTGTTGTTGTAGTCCATCGGCATGGACTGCCGGTCGCCATGGACGATGGTCCGCTCGGCGAACGGCGGGTCCCAGTTGCCCACGGTCGAGCCATTGGGGGTGGCCGCGGCCCAGCCGTCGATCCAGGTCTCGTAGATGCGCGTGCCCGTGCCTTCCTCGTCGTTGTAGCTTTCGAAATCATCGATGACGAGGTACTCGCGGGTGGAGAAGCTCCAGACCTCGCCCGGCCAAGCGGCGGGCGTTTCGGCCTCGTTGACTTCCGTCACTTTCCAATAGTACGTCGTCCCGAGATTCAAAGCGCCCGGATCGAAGCGGTTCTGGCTGACCGTCTGGACCGGTGCCGTGCCGTCGATCACAGCCTGCTGATCGGAACTGAACGACACTTGGTGCGAAGCGGCCTCCCGGCCGGAACGCCAGTTCAGCATCGTGTCCACCTCCACGTCCGTCTGGCCCGCCGCCGGCAGCGGCTCGCGCGCCACGACCGGGATGTAGAAGAAGCGCACCTCGCTCAGGCCGTATTGGGCCAGCAGTCCACGCCAGTTGCTGTGAATCGTCAGCTTCACGTACCGGGCCACGGCGCCGCCGAAATCCACGGTGATATCCGCCGTGTAGGTCGCCTTGCCGGGGGCCTGGGCAAACTCGAAATCGCCCAATGCCGTCCAGGCGGCGCCGTCGGTGGAGTACTCCACCGTTACATTCCTGGCCCCCACGCCGAGCACCGGCTCGAGCATCTGGTTGAAGTTCCACACCAGCAGTCGATCCAGTTTATAGGTGTTGTCAAACTCGTATTGAATCCACGTCGGCTGCGGTCCCCCATCAGC
>CAYFUB010000094.1:0-20289 GCA_964346195.1 uncultured Pirellulales bacterium | reverse complement strand
GGGGTCCCCTTGACGCTGCCACCCGGATGAGGCTGAACACGTACCGCGATCTATCGCGTTTGGGGTCCCCAACAGGCGTCCGCCTGCGGCGGGGTTGTCGAGATTCGATATTCGTGCTTTCTTTTTGAGATGCAGACCCAGCGTCAAATCCAGGAGTTGCTTTCCTCGGCGGGTGTCGCCCCCAATCGCCGGCTCGGTCAGCATTTCCTCGTGGACCTGAACCTGATGCGCTTGCTGGTTGATGCGGCCCAGATCGGTCCCGAGGACGTGGTCCTGGAGGTCGGCGCCGGGACCGGCTCGCTGACCGGGGCCCTCGCCGAGCGCGCCGGGCAGGTGGTCAGCGTCGAGCTGGACCCCACGCTGGCGGGCATCGCCCGGTCACAGGTGGCGGGGGCCGCGAACGTGCAGCTTGTCAACAGCGATGTCCTCTCCAACAAAGGGACGCTGCATCCGGCGGTGGTCGAGGCACTGGAACAGGCTCGAGCGAAAGTCGGGCGGAAAGGACCTCAAGGACCTCAGGGACCGAAAGGACTTATGGGCGAGGAGGCGGGCGCGCTGGCCGTGCGCTGGGGGCGGCTTTTGCTGGTGGCGAATCTGCCGTATGATGTCGCTGCGCCGGTTATGATCGACCTTGTGAAAGGGCCGCTGACGGCGGCGACGATGACCGTGACGGTCCAGAAGGAGGTTGCCGAGCGGATGACGGCCGGGCCGGGCGGAAAAAGCTATGGGACATTGAGTATTTTCCTCGGCGCCACCGGGACGGTCGAGACGCTGCGGGTGCTCAAGCCGAGCGTGTTCTGGCCGTCGCCGAACGTGGACTCAGCCATCGTCCGCTACGTGCGCGACGAGCGGCGCAGCCGCCGAATCAGGGACATGGACCTCTTCAGCCGTGTAGTGGGCCTTTTCATCGGCCATCGGCGTAAAATGCTGCGGGCCTGCGCCAAACAGGCCCCGCCGGAACTGGGCGGCCGCGATTTGTGGCCGGAAATCTTCGCGCGGTCTGCCCTCGACCCCACCCGCCGGCCGGAGGAACTGGCCCCCGACCAGTACGTGACCTTGGCGAATGTCTGCCATCAACTCCTGTGAATCCTCAGAGACCATCTCAAAACGGCACTTTGGCTTGTCATGGTGAGCGAAGCGAAGGGGTCCCCAAACGCGAAGTAGTGCGTCTGGGGGGCCCCGAACCATCTGGCCATCGAAGGAGAGGTTTCTCAAATCCGCAGCCCGGATTCTTCGCTTCGCTCAGAATGACATTCCTGTTTTTGGGGAGAAAATGCCTCTTGGCGGGCTATTCTCTTAGGGCCGCAGCCGAGCCGGTACAACCACCGGCAGTGGCGATATTTCCGGGCTTTGGGTTTGCATTGGCCGGGGCCGCAGGGTATAATACGAACCGTGGGTGAAGGTGTACCCTTGATGCGAAAGGGCAGGAATCGGCGGAACAGCCGGCCGGTTTGCTGCATCTTTGAGAGGTAGGTGTCTGCACAGCATAGCTCAAGGAGTCTTGAAATGACCAAGCGACGCGGATTTACATTGATCGAACTGCTGGTGGTGATTGCCATTATTGCACTTCTGCTCTCCATCCTCATGCCGGCCTTGCGGAAGGTCAAAGAACAGGCCAATATGGCCAAGTGCCTTGGCAACTTGAAGCAGTGGAACCTTGTGTTCGCGATGTACTTGCAGGACAACAACGGCAAGTTCTACAGTGGTCTTGCAGAGGGCAACAGCAGCGACGGTTTCTGGTGGATTGCCCAGATGCAGGAGAAGGAGCAGAGCCGCATTGACAACCCGTTGTGGTTCTGTCCCAAGACCAAGGGTACATATCGTGATGAGCGCGGCACCCTGAACAACAAAATCTCCATCTACACGGCCTGGGGCATCTTCATGACGGGTCACCGCGACTTGACTCCTGACGGCATCGCGGGCAGCTATGGGATCAACGGCTGGGTGCTCAGCGTGCCTGCTACCGGGGCGGGGTTGAGTGAGAACAGAACCCGCGTCGACCACTGGCGGACCCCCCAGGTCCCGGAGGCCGGCTATATTCCGCTGATGGCGGAGGCGCTGCGCTTCGACCTGTGGCCTCAGCCCACCAACCGACCGTTTGACGATGAGACCGCCGCATGGAATACGCAAAACACGAATCACATGGCGCGGGCCTGCATGAATCGTCACATCGGGCACGTGAACGTCTCCATGTGCGATTTCTCGGCCCGAAAGGTCGGCCTGAAAGAGTTGTACACGCTCAAGTGGCACAGGAGCTTCGATACGCGCGGGCCTTTTACGAGGGCGGGCGGTGTGTCGGGAAGTGACTGGCCGGACTGGATCCGCCCGTTCAAGGATTATTGAGGCGGCGGTGACGCGATGCGAGCGGGTCGGTTCCGACTCGTGGAGGCGGCAGACGGCCATGAAGGGCAAGAGGATGGCAAGACACAAGGGATTCACGCTGATCGAGCTGCTGGTGGTGATCGCCATCATCGCGATCCTGATGTCCATCCTGATGCCGGCCCTGAACCGCGTTCGCGAGCAGGGCAAGCGAGCCAGTTGCCTGAGCAACCTCAAACAGCTCACCCTGGCCTGGACCGTCTATTCCGACGACAACGACGACAAGCTCGTCAACGGCGATTCGGGGGAGTATCGAACGCGGCGTCCCGTCATGTATACCAGTGCGGGTCAACCCTTCAATAAGTCCCATTACAATGAGAAACCCTGGTGCGAGGTAGACTGGCAGAGCGGCCAGACGGAACTTCAGAAACAGCAGGCAATCAAGGATGGCGCGCTGTATCCGTACACGAAGACGCTGAAGCTGTATAAGTGCCCGACAGTGGAGCGCAAGGTGCTGGACGCGTACGGGCACCGCAGCCCACCGACGCGGTCCTATTCGATCTCGGACGCCATGAATTGTGTCTATTGGGAGAACATGAAAGGCGCTGAGACGATGATCAAACGACGGTTACAGATTTCCGAGCCGGCGTTCCGGATGGTCTTTCTCGATGATGGCGGGACGAACCCTGCGGCCATAGGCGGCTGGACCGTTCGCACGCTCCAGACCCTCCGAGGCGGCGACTGGTCGTGGTGGGACCCGCCGCCGGTCCGTCACGGTGATGGCACGACGTTCTCTTTTGCCGACGGACATGCCGACTACCACAAATGGGAAGATCAGCGGACTGTCGATTTCGGCAAGCGATTGCCCGCCAATGCGTTCTCGGGGCAGCAGCCGGATAACGTGGACCTGATCTGGGCGGCGGTGGCAATGTGGGGCCAAAAGTAGCGATTGACCGCCGGGCAAGCCAAAAGACCGGGCCCGTCGGCGACACGGTAGTGTGATCGAGTGGCACAGGCCGCCGTTGTGGGCGGTCCGCCGTTTTGTCTCGATAGATGCATCTGTTCGAGGAGCGCATGTATGGGCAGACGTAGAGCCTTTACTTTGATCGAATTGCTCGTCGTCATCGCGATTATCGCCCTGCTGATGTCCATTCTGATGCCCGCGCTGTCAAGGGTGAAGAAACAGGCGCGGAACGTGACCTGCCGGGCGAACCTCAAGCAGTGGGGCCTGTTCTTCTCGATGTACACCCAGGAGAACGACGGCCGCTTCCAGGAAGGCGTGGGCGACGGGCATACGCATCACTGGTTCAATGCGCTGCGGTCGCTCTACAAGAACGACCACAAGGTCATGTTGTGCCCCACGGCCACCAAGCCGATCATCGATGAGGACGGGCTGCAGGTACCCGAGTTGAACATCTACAACGCCTGGGGCAGGTTCACCCTGGAAAGGAATGGCGCAGGGTACGCGCCCGGGCCCGAAGGCGATTGGGGCAGCTATGGGATAAACGGCTGGGTGGAGAACCCGCCGCCGGACCGCAAGACCGTTTACGAGAATTTTGACACCTCATGGAACTGGAGGACGGCCCACGTCCAGGGAGCCGCCTACGTGCCTCTTATGATGGATGCCCTGCGGTTCAATGTCTTCCCGCTGGAGACCGACCGACCGGCGGACAATCCGTTCCAGCCCTGGCAATCCACGGTACACATGCAGCGTATCTGCATTGACCGCCACGACGGGGCCACCAGCATGGCGTTCCTCGATTGGTCCGCCCGAAGTGTTGGCCTCAAGGAGCTCTGGACGCTCCAGTGGCATAAGACCTACAATACAGGCGGCTTCTGGACCAAAGCCGGGGGTGTCGCGCCGACGGACTGGCCGGAGTGGATGCGGCGCTATAAGGATCACTGACATGCACAGGCCCGGGAGTCGTGAATTGATTCGAAGCCGGTCGCCCGGAAATCACGTCGCCCGGAGAGTTGCACATCCTGCGCGTGACTCGCGCCCGCGCGGACCAATCATCGATCGTCAATCACCCTTCATCAATGCCACGGCTTTCACGCTGATCGAGCTTCTGGTGGTCATTGCGGTGATCGCTATTCTCATGGCCATCCTGATGCCGGCGCTGAACATCGCCCGCGAGCAGGCGCGGGGGATTTCCTGCCTGGCGAACCAGCGCTCGCTGGCCCAGGCGTATATCATGTATGCCGATGAGAACGGCGGGTCCATCTGCGCGGGCATGGCGGCGTACGGGCCGGTCAACGGCGTGCCGCCCTGGGTGATGCCGCCGCTCGATTATTCTGCGGGCGGCAGCCTCGTGCAGATGGACACCGGGGACGTGACCATCGAACAAAGGTACAACGGTCTGGGAGCCGGTGCCCTGTATCCCCACCTCAAAGAGATCAAGGTGTACCATTGCCCGGGCGATTATCGCAAGAACCTGGGCACGAGTCGTGGCAATACGGCCGCGTATCGCATCTACCGCAGCTATTCCCTCACGGACTACATGAGAGCCACCGAGCCGGCCGACCCGAAGAAGCTGTTCACGTTCAAGGAGCAGGCCCTGAAGATGCTGTTCGTCGAGGAGATTTACGACGGTGCGGCGGGCAACTTCAATCACGGGGCCTGGTCGTACGAGCCGGGCAGCGGCAGCCTGTGGGACCCGCTGGGCATCTATCACAGTGACGCCTGCACGTTCAGCTTCATGGACGGTCACGCCGAACGCAAGAGGTGGGACGACAAGCGAACCATCATCTACTGTAACAGCCGGGCGGAGGCGGCCGCCAGGGGCTTCGGCAAAGGACAGCGGTTCAATCCGCCGAACGTGGACCTGGACTGGCTCGACCAGCACTATCCGGGCAAGACGCACCAGGCCGGCGGATAACGACGTGATCATATGGCGAGGACCGAATGGTAAATCGTGAACACGTCAGTGAGTGTGTGACGCACATGAGAAATTCGAAACTCGAAATTCGAAATCCGAAACGAATCCAAAATTCAAAGCACCCAAACGCTGTCGCCGGTTCAAGACCCCGCTTCGGATTTGGGATTTCGAGCCTTCGTGCTTGTTTCGAGTTTCGACATGCGAATTTCGGATTTTCTGCCCGACGGGCGCCGGGATTTACATTGATTGAGTTGCTGGTGGTCATCGCGATTATCGCGCTGCTGATGTCGATCCTGATGCCGTCGTTGCAGCGGGTCCGCAAGCAGGCCCGCAGTGTGGTGTGCCAGTCGAACCTCAAGCAGTGGGCCACGATCTGGGTCATGTACACCGACGACAACGGCGGGATGTTCCCCAAACGCCGGGGGGGTACGACCGAAACGCGCTGGATCAACGTGCTGTTCGACTACTACTACAAAGACGACAAGTTCCGCGTCTGCCCGATGGCGACCAAGATCGCCTATGAGCAATATCCGCCCGGGGCGAGTGATACACTCACGGTCGGCGGCGATGCTCTCACCTCCTGGGGCCGGATCGCCGAGACCGGCGGCCGCCCGGCCGGGACCTGGGGCAGCTATGGCGTCAACGGCTGGGTCTACCAGAATGACGATCCGAGCGGGTCCCTCTACGGCAAGCCCGCCCAGTTCTTCTGGAAGAGCCCGAACGTCAAAGGCGCTTCCCGGATCCCGCTGTTCCTCGATTGCTGGTTCTGGTGCGGCTGGCCGGAGAATACGAATACCCCGCCCCGGATAGACGGTCGCGAAGGCCGGATCCCCGGCGATGAGAATGCCATGAACCGCTTCTGCATCAACCGCCACCAGCAGGCCATCAACGGCGCCTACCTCGACTATCACGTCGACAAGGTCTGGCTCAAGGCCCTGTGGCGGCAAAAATGGAGCCTCCGCTTCGACACAAGCTGGCCCTCGCCCGATTGGGCGACCGAAGCCCCCTGGATGGCCCACTTCAAGGATGATTGATTGATGGAGCGGATCGGCGGAGACGTGAGATGCGCTCGTAGGGTGATCTTTCAATGGAGGGACAGCGCGCCAGAATTGCGAGCAAGAGCCCCCGCCGGCAAGCAATCATCGTTCATCATTCGTCATTCATCAATAATCAATAGCTCCGCCTTCACTCTCATCGAGCTGCTGGTCGTGATCGCGGTCATCGCCATTCTCATGGCCATCCTCATGCCGGCGTTGCAGCGGGCTCGGGAACAGGGCAAGCGGGCGGCCTGTCTGAGCAACCTGCGGCAGCTCGGGCTGGCCTGGATCGTCTATGCCGACGACCACGACGGCAACCTGGTCAACGGGGCCGCCGGCTTCACGAACATGTCCGACCCGCGGCATCCGAACGAGAGGGCCTGGGTCGGCCAGTGCTGGCACGCCAACTACGACCAGGGCGAACAGTTGGATGAGGACAGCCAGCGACAGGCGATCATGGCCGGGGCCCTGTGGCCCTATGGCCCGAGCCTGAAGCTGTTTCAGTGCCCGACGGCCTATCGCGGCGAGCTGATGACCTATGCCGTCGTGCATTCGATGAACGGCAACCCTCCGCCGGGGACCTTCCAGCAGGGCACCACGCGCCACTCGTCCCTGGTCGAGGACGGGGTCGTGCTCTGGGTCAAGAATCGCAACCAGATCCACCGGCCCGCTCCCGCCGAGCGCTGCGTCTTCATCGACGAGGGCTGGGCCACCTCGTTCAGCTACGCCGTCCATTATATCGTCGAGCAGTGGTGGGACGACCCGATGGTCCGCCACGGCGACGGCACGACGCTCAACTTCGCCGACGGGCACGCCGAGTACTGGAAGTGGAAGGGGATGGACACCCGCAAGCAGGGCAAGAGCCGCGACCGTTCCCACCCCGGGCAATTCGTCCCGGAAACGCCTGAAGGTTTCGAGGACCTCTACCGCCTCCAGAAGGCCGTCTGGGGCCGACTCGGCTACCAGCCCACCCACTGATACGGATTAGGAAAAACTCTTGCGCGGTGGGCTGTGTCATCCTGAGACGAAGGCGAAGGATCTGGCCTGGGAAGGGGAAGTTTCGCGCTTGCAGGGCCCAGATCCCTCCCTCCGCCGGGTGCCATGTCCACGCTGCCGTGGATATGGCAAATCTCCGGCAGGAAAAACACGCTTGCGCAAGCGTGAAACGGCGCCCAGGCTCAGGTGTAGGGTGCGTACCACGCACCATCGGTTTCTCTCTCGGTATCGTTGTGTGCTGCGTGGTACGCACCCTACAAGATTCACCGTCGCATGCCCGCCGCATCCGGTGCGACAGGGCTTTGTTATCCCGAGCGGGCGGGGCGAATGATGATTCGCCCCTACGTTCGTGGCGCGGGGACGGTTACAGCATGGCCGTCTTGTGGCGGTGGCTGTGACACTCGATGTTGACGGCTACGGGCAGCGAGGCGATGTGACACGGTGCGGTCTCGATCGGCACGGCTAAGGCGGTCGTGTCGCCGCCCACTTGTTCCATCCGCCCCGGAAGATGGAGATGTTGGAGAAGCCGTCCGTCGTGAGCCGCACGGCTACTCTTTCTGCGAAGGGGCAGTCTGCGCTTTGGCAGTAGACCCCCACGGCCTGGCCTACGGACCAGCCGACTCGCTGTCTTCCGTGTGCCGCAAGGGCCGGCCAGAGCCGTTGCCGCAGCAGACGGACAATCACCACGAAGACAACGGCACAAAGCACGTGGAATCCGAGGTGAACGTAACCCGGGCCCAGCACGCCCAATACGGCGATGGGTCGAGGCGATAGAATCAGGCCGCTCCCTCGCCAGCGGGGGGCCAGCTCATGAAACGACACGCACTGCACGGGTTCGGGCGGATCGAACAGTCTTGCTTTTCCGCCTGCCGTGCCCAGCCAGAGCTGGTAATGATCGTACGATTCCGAAGCGACCTCGGACTTGACGTGCAGGATCATCATATGGGAACACTTCCGCAATGCTTGAAGGCTCAAACCCGTGACGGGCAGTGCGTACAGGCCGTGATCCTCGGCGGCCTTTTTCAGTTCGGACAGCGAGCTGCCCTTGTGCGAGCTGATATAGTCCGGCTTGATAAGCTCTCGCGCGTCCATGCGATGTCCGGTGAGGCGCAGCGCCGCGTAGAGGCAATACAGTCCACAGTGCGGGTGACGGACATGGCCTCGTCCGTGCAACTGGGCTTCTCCTGCATCCGTCGCCGAGGTGCGATCTGCCGGAAGGGCTGCGTGTGCGGCGGCCATGAGTACGAGCCATGCCGCCAGGATGCCACCGGCACGCGGGAGGCCCGCCGGATCACGGTTTCGCATCGTCGCGCTCCTTCTTCTCCGGTCGGCCGTTGCGCCACACGTGCCTTCCTCTTATTCCTTTCAGAATCACATTCGTTCCATCGGGAATGCCGCGCGGAACGAATGACCCCAGCGCCTCGTGATCGGGGTTGAGCACCAATCGTATCCTTTTGTGGGACCATGTTGTCTTCGCGGTGCCTCGCTGTTCGGCTATTTCCGCCGCCATGGGGACCCACGTCCCGTCGCGCTGCTCGAATTGCACTTTTTGCAGGGAGAACAGGAGGGTCCGGTTGTCCTGGCTTGCGTGAATTGTGATTCCGGCGATGTTGTAGTCCCGCGCCGGCGCAATCCAGACCGCGTAGCTTCGGCCCGCCAGGGAACCTTCCACCACGAAGCAGGCGATACCATCCACGTTCTCTGTTGTCAGTCGAACCGAGAGGAGTTCGGCGCGCCGCAACAGATCGTCCACCCTCTGCGTATCCCCCAGGTAGTATCCCATCAGCGGAGCGCCTCTGTACGCCTTCATGATGAGTCCGATTTCCTCACCCGAAGGCTCTTTCACGTCTACCATGCCCCGACCTGAGTCCCCGCGAGCCCGGTAATCAATGAGTTGTTCTCCATCCGCAAGAAGGAGCGCCTGCGCGGGGGATTCCGGGTTGTCTGCCAAACGCCGATAGCAGGCACGAGTGCCATCGGTTCCGAACTCGCACCATTCAACGCGGCTCGAAGTATTCTTGGTGTCGCGTGAGCTCGAGACCTCGGTCCTGGCCTGGGCCGTGAAAGATCGCAGCCGTCCTTGGGTCTTGGAATACTCATCCAGCAAGGTCCGCGCCGTCGGATGCTCCGCGACGCCGTGCCAAGGGATACTCCCCCCGGTCGGGCTGTTCCCGGCCATCAGTTCGTCCGCAACCTTATCGATCGCGCCGATGACGTACTCGTCCACATTGGGTATGAGTTCGCCGTTTTGCCACGTGTAGACAATGCCCGGAACTCCCTCGATTGTCACGGTTGCCCCGTCCCTGACGTCGTCAGGCACGAAGGAGCGCAAAGTCTCGTGGTCCGGATGGAGCACGATGTCCGTGAGGCTGTAGCGGGATTGGGAGTCCCAGGAATCCGCTCCGTGGACCTCGCCGGCCCGGATCTCCGCTCCCGCCATCACCCACGCCCCATCCACCTCTCGGAAGCTGTCGACCTCGAAACTCAGGTACTGGGAATCGCGGTCCCGCGGCATAGATTGTCCCGTGCCGTCGCCAGGTCCCTTGCGTATCTCGGCCTTGGCGATGTTGTATCCATGCGCCGGATCTATCCACACGGCTATCTTGCCTCCCTTGGTCGAAGCGTCAATTACGTAACAGTCATAGTCTCCGACTCTCTCCTTGGCTCCGCGAAGCACGGCTGAGCCGGCCGATTCCAGGACCTGGTCGATGCGCTCCGTGGAAAGGAAATATCCCAGCACGGTGCTGTTGGGAAGCCTGCTCATGTAGGCCAACGCAGGATTGTCCTTGATCGTCTCCTGGCGCGTGATGTGCAGCTTTCCGAGCGCCGCATGGGCTCTATTGTAAAAGTAGTTGGTCGACCCATCCCACAGAGCGCTGCGATACAGGGGTCGATCCTCGGAGATGGCTTGGAAGACCGGTGATATGTCGCCCCAACTCCTGGTAATAGTGCGGTGTCGATCGGCATCCAGGTACATTTCCGTGGACGTATACATCTTCTTTGTGCGCTGGGCGTCGATAGACCAACGGTATTCAAATGCCTGGCTTGATTTGATAATGGCCGATTGGAGTACCTGTTGTCCCTGGCGATACCTCGCCAGGAGTGCCGGTACGGTGTCTTCGCCCTCCGTCGGCGTGCCGAGCGACGCCAGAGCCAGTATCAGGACCATCATGGGACCGCACATATCTTCTCCTTCGGTGTGTCGACCATGAAGAAGCTGGAGCCGGGAGTCCGAATCCCACCGGCTCCAGCGCTGATGTTTCGGCTTGTATCAAGCCATATCAACTGCACTCGCCATTGTAGACAATCTGACACATATGTGGCATGGGGCCAGGCCAGCCTACCGGGGCTCCGCATGGTGGGCCCTGACTGGTATCGGGGCCGCACGTCTTACCGCCCGGACCACCAACACATGCCGTAACATTCGAGCCCCCCGTGCAGTCCATCGAGCCCCCGCTTGGCCATTCCGCGTCGGAGCAGTCCAGGCCGCTCCACACCGTCGTGCATGGGCACGCTTCGTCGGTGAATGTGAAACTGCCATAGAGCGACTCTCCGGTAGCCACGTGCGGTGCCGCCCCTGTCCAGACAACCACCATGGTACAGAGTAGGCCCAGCGCAAGCAACAATCTGGAAAACACGTTTCCCATAGCAACTCCTTTCATATCAGGTCTTGGGCCATCGTTGGCGTCTTCCATCGCACCTATGGTATCATCACTCCCCAGCCAGTTGTTGCGACACGGCCTGCAGGGATGATGTTGATGCGGGACGGGCAAAAGAACCTTGAATGTTGGCGTGCGAGACCATTGCGGCCTTGATGAGATCCCCCATCGGTCCGGGTACAGAGGAATTACGGCCTGACCTTTGGCTTCGTCCACGTGCCCAGAATGCTTTGGGGGTCCGCCGGGGGAATCGGCTCAGAGGGTGTGTGAGAAGCTGCGTGTTTCCTGGGTGGCATCGTCAGGCGGAGCTTGGCGATGGCGGCGTTGTTGTGCGTAAGACGATCGCCACGGCCTTCGGCCTTGACGGTGCCACCCGTCAAATCACGGAACCGCAGTTATTTCGGCTTCTCACACACCCTCTTAGAGAATGGCGGTTTGGTGTCTGTGGCTGTGACACTCGATGTTGACGGCCACGGGCAGCGAGGCGATGTGGCAGGGGGCCGTCTCGATCAGTACGGCCAAAGCGGTCGTGTCCCCGCCGAGACCCTGGGGACCTACGCCCAGGGCATTGACTTGCGTCAGCAGGTCCTGTTCCATTTGGCCGTAGAAAGGGTCGGGGTTCGGCTCGGCCAGGGGCCGCAGAAGGGCCTTCTTGCTCAGCAGGCAACTGTGCTCGAAGCTGCCGCCGAGACCCACGCCGACGATAAATGGGGGACAGGCGTCCGCGCCGGCCTGCCTGACGACCTCCACGATCCAGTCCATGACCTCCTGTCTTTCCGCGGTGGGCCGGAACATGCGGAATTGGCTCCTGTTCTCGCAGCCGCCGCCCTTGGCCATGACGGTCAGCTTGAGCTTGTCACCGGGGACGATGGCGAGATGGACGACAGCCGGCGTGTTCGTGCCGGTGTTGGCACGGCGCTGGAGCGGCTCGGCCACCACACTCTTGCGGAGGTATCCGGCCTCATAGCCCGCCTGTACCCCCTCATTGATGGCATCGACAATTCCAGAGGAGGGACGACGGATGACGGGTGACGGACGGGTCTGGTTGTCCGTGTCGCGTCCCCCGCCCTCTGTTCTCTGCCCTCCGTTCTCCGTGGTCGGCGGCGCAATCACGACTTCGGCGCCTTGCTCCACGAATACGACCGTCAGGCCGGTGTCTTGGCACAGGGGGATGGTTTCCTGGGCGGCAAGGCGGGCGTTCTCGATGAGCTGTCGCAGGATGCCGGCGGCACGAGGGTCGGATTCTCTCTCGGCGGCGCGCTGCAGCGCCTGCACGACGTCCGGCGGCAGCTCGTGACAGGCCGCCACGCAGAGCGACTCGATGACCTTACTGACCTGCTCGAATCCAACCGTCCGTACCATCGTCTCGCAAATCCGAAACATGAGGGATGAAATTCGAAATCCGAGACCAGCTTCGCAGGAAGCACGAATCTCGAAATCCGAAGCAGACTCAAATGACCAAAATCACAAATTCGAAACGGCGCCCGTCTGGGCCCTGCTGTTTCGAGCTTTCGATAATTTGAGTATTGGGATTTGTTTCGAGTTTCGTGCTTCGAATTTCGGATTTATGTCGGATTTCGTATTTCGTGCATTTGTCAATTGGCGGCGACCGTCAGCTCGAAGGTCTTGTAGGTCGTGTTGCCGACGTCGTCGGTCATCTTCAAGGCGATGACGTGCTCGCCCGGCTCCAGCTCCTCGGTCGTGACGGTGAAGCTCTCATCCGTCGTATCGCAGACCAGATCGTCCGGCAGCGTGCCCTTCCACTCGGCGTTGCTGTCGACGGTGTATTCGAGCTTCTTGATCACGCTCAGCTCGTCCGCGACCTGCAGCCTCAGGGTCGCCGCCTTGCCGTTCTTCTCGATGGCGTACTTGCGGATCACCGGGCCGGTGTTGTCCACGATGATGGGCTCGCTGATGCGGCTGCCGGTCAGCTTGGTTTCGGTCGAATTGCCGCGCTCGTCGCTGGCGACGACGCGGATTTCATAGCGTCCGTCCTCGACGGTCTTGCTGTCCCACTCGTAGTTTTCCGCCTCGTTCTCGTCTTTCATCTCGATCCAGGTGGCCCGGCCGATCCGGCGAAAGTCCAGCTTGTAGACGAGTTTGTCCTCGTTGGCGTCGTCGGCCTTGTAACTGATCTTGAAGACGCCTTCCTTATTGGCGCTGGTGAGCCGGCTGGCGTCCACCGATTCCACTTTCGGGGCCAGGTTCGGGACCGTGCTGGCCACGGCTACCTCCCGGATCAGCGGTGTCTTCTGCCCGTCCTCGGTCTCCAGAACGAGCTTGTACTGGCAGAGGCGGCCGATGGGGCAGCGAAGCTGGACCGGCTCGGTGATCGGGACCAGCTCCGTCCATTCGGAAAACGTCGGATCGTTCACGTCCTTGACGTTGCCGCTGCGCGAGGCGACCAGGACTTGGCAGCCCCGGGGAATGTCGGCGTCGATCTGGAGCTTGCCCCACCGGGCCGGCTGGCCGGCGTCGATCAGGTCCGACAGATAGGTGCCCTCGGAGGCATAACTGGGCGTCAGCAGGACGAGCCGCGCGGGGTTGGCCGTGCCGAGATAGACGTCCTGCTCGGAGATGGTCACGGCGGTGATCTGAGCCGCCTTCTCATCCTCGTAAGCGACGACCTGTCGCTCTGCGTCCGGGTCCACGACGTACAGTCGGGCGTCGTTTCCTGAGCCCACCAGAAGTTTGCCATTGTGATTGGCCAGGCACAGGAAAACCGCCGTCTCACTGAATGTCTCTGTGACGTATCCCTGTTTGTCGATCTTGTAGATGTGGCTGGCCGAACCCGGTTTGGCCGGGCGGGCGGTGGGCCGCGGTGCTGACGCCGGTTTCTTTTCCGAGGTCGTACTCGTATTGGCGATCTTCAGCTTCATGCCGCCTTCACTCTCGGCGCTGGTCTTGCCGTTTTCATCTTTGGATTCCGGTCGGCCGGACGTGGCTTGCTGGGCCGCAAACCGCTCCTCGCTTTCCACCACTTTGGCCGCGGTCGCGGCGGCGTACAGGACGCCCGCCTCGGCCGGCGCTCCGTCCACCGCCAGCAGGGCGCTGATCTCGGGCTCGTCGCTGTCATAGAGGACCGTCGCCGTCTTGTTGCGCGGGTTGATCTTGTAGATCAGTCCCCGAGTGTCGCTGCCGGCGTAGACAAACCCGTCCTTGCTGGCCGCCACGGTCAGGATGTTCTTGTCCGGGCTGTCATAGACGAGCTGGGCGACCTTTCCGGACGGGTCGAGCACGTAGACCTTGCCCTGCGGCCCGGTGCCGAGGTAAATGTTGCCGACGTTGTCGGTTTCGATATCGAAGATGTACCGGGCGTCGTTCGGCTCGAAGACGGTTTCCATTTTGCCGGCCTCGTAGCGGCAGAGCCGGCAGTCGTCGCCGCTGATGCCGACGACGAGCCGCCCGGCCACGTCCATCGTCATTGCGAAGATATGTTGATTCGCGAACCGCTCGCTTGCCTTGACCACGTTGTCTTTGCCTGCGCTGGAGTCATTGGCGTCAGCGGCCTGCATCGTCGACTCCTCCGGCTTGGCGTCGGCCTTCTCCTCGGTTGGATAGATTCTGGTGAGTTTGCCGAGACTGTACTTGTAGACATGGCCGTTCGGACTGGTCCCGACAAAGATGGTTCCCCCGCTGACCACGATGCTGTTGACGGACCAGACGTCCTCGAACTCGGTGGCGAGGACCTTGGCGGCCCGCCCCAACTGGATAGTTCCGCGCGAGGTGACGACGACGCCGTCGGTTTTCCCCTTCAGGAGGTCTTTGCTGCTGGCCTGGCGTGTGACTTTGCTGGTGACGGCCAGCGCAACGGAGGCGGATAGGACCACGACCGGTAGGGCCGCCACGAATCTCCAGCTCCCACGGCAGTATTTTGTCTTCATGTCTACTCCCTGTGCAAAGAGCACGAGCCTCGGTGATGGACGGGCCGGGCAAACCTGCTGCTCCGCGGCCTTGAGACTCTAAAACCACCGAGTCCTGCTTTTCTGTGAAATTGGGGTATCTGGTCCGACTTGGCAACCCGGCGCGAGTGGGTATCGCCGCATGTCGGCACGGCTACTTCTTTTCGACAGTTATGGACACCATTTCTTTGTCGGCGATGACAGTGCCTGTTTCCACAGTTTTTTCGACCCAATGCGGGTATGGCTGGACCGCCACCGCCCTCTTATCGCTCTGGAGGACCAGTGCCCGGGTGGCCGGCAGATCAGGCAATTCGGCCTTTTCCAGCATGATTCCACTCGGGGGCAGGGCCAGCAGGCAGTATAGCTTGGTTCGACTGACGTTCAGGGCCGTATTCAAGGCTTCCACCAGCGTCTTATAATTCGTGGCGAGATACCGGTACGGCACGGCTTTTCGCAGAAAATTCTCGTACTCGTAGGCGCCCAGGAACATCAGATTGTACTTGCCGGGCGGCACGTTCTCGGGAACCGCGAGACTGACCTGGTACTTTCTCTTTTCTTTCAGGAAGGATTCCACGATGACTTCGGCCTGGATCTCGTCGCCCGGCTTGACTTTCGGGTCGGCGACATCCACCGACCACAGGTACGCCGCAATATTCTTCGGCATCACGTCAAGGTCGAAGCGCAGGCTCTCTATGCTGGGACTCCCAAAGGGATTATTCATCAGCAGGGCCAAGGCGCCGCTGATCTCGACGGCGGGTTCGAGCAGCTCCATATTGGACGAGATGTTCTCGAACCGGATCGACTGGCCGTCGTCCAGATTGATGCTCGCGTTATATCCGATGCAGTGTTCCGGCGGGAACGCCCCGACCTGGTAAGCCGCCCCGGTGATGGCGCTGCGGACCAGGCTCGCCGTGAGCAGTTGGTTATAGACGACCTGGCAGTTGTAGGTGCGCGGCTCCAGGGCGTTGAAACGCTCCACGTGAATTGTCAGCGGGATCATGTCGGGCTTGGCGCCGACTTGCCCGACAATCGCGCCCGACTCATCGGCGGTAATCGCCCCGACGATGTCGGAGCAGGTGCCGAGCTTGAAGGAGCGCATCACGCTCGAAACCACCGTGTAGATTTTTCCGCCCGCCATCGGCAGGCTCGCCGGGCCGCAGCCCAGAAAGCTGTGGCCGAAGCCGTAAATCTGGTCGCCCCGGACTTCGGTGACGGTCCCCAGCACCTCCATCTTGATATCGCCGGCCACCATCGGCATGGTCAGGGTCGCGCCCGGCATGAGGGACTTGGTGCTTTCCTGGGGCGGGACGCTGCCGCTCAGGCCGGGGGCGGCCATGAAGCCCAGCGCCTCAAATTGTCTCGCGAGTTGGCGGCAGGCCTCGGCCGGCAGACCCGAAATGAGCAGCGGGCAGGGCAGCGCCGTCGCTCCGCTCGGAGTGCCCGTTCCTGTGAGCTTCTTGGCCATCAGTTGCTCGTCGATCTCGGCAAGATCGATCGGCTTGGAGAAATCGAAGGTGAAGGCGGCGGTGCGAGAGGAGCTGCCGGAAGTGCCGGGTTCGCACCCCAGACCGACCTCAAGCATCTCTGCGATGGGCGTTACCCCGTACAGGGGGTCTTTGGCGAACGTCCAGCCGAACGACAGGGCCCCGGCGAGCCGCCCGTCGATATAGACCGGCGAGCCGCTGCAGCCGCCTACGATGCCGGTGCGCTTGAACCGCTCGTCCACGCCCATGACCAGGATGGCGTTCCGGCCCGGCTCGATATCGTGGACGACGTTGACGACCTCCAACTCGAACTTCTCGATGCCGGCCTCGCCGTACTCGGTCAGGCAATAGCCCGGCATGCCGGGCTTGACCTCGTCCACGTTGATATACCGTTGGGAATCCCAAAGCGCGTCGGCCCGCGCCCGGCCCCCTCCGGCGGCGTGAAGCGCGCTCGTCGGCGCGAGAAGACAAACCGCGGCTGCGAGCCAGACCATCCACATTCCAGTTCGTAAGACCTGTGTCTTCGGCATTCGTCCATCCCCAGTACTGGTACTCTTTCGATGGGCAGGAAACTATAATTCTATCCTGCAGAGACTTGCATTGCAAGCGAAAAGACCTTTTGTTAGCATACTGGTTTGGCTGTTCAGGCAGCCCGATAACCCCGGGCTGAGGCCCTTTGGCAACGAAAACGGAGTATACGAATGAAATCCGAGCATCGGCATGAGTTGAAAACGAACGAGCTGGCCGACTGGATCGCGCACTTTCCCGAGTGGGCGAGCCAGAACCGCATCACCATCGGCGCCGTCGCGGCGGTGATGGTCGTGGCCGTCGTCGTGTACTTCTGGAGCTTCTATCGCCGGGACGTGGTGTCGGTGCAGAAACAGACGCGCCTGACGAGTCTCGTGACACAGGTCCAGCAGCAGACCAACAGCGTGGCGCGCGCCGCCATGGGGGGCGAGGATCAATCGTACATCCTGCTGCCAACGGCGGATGAGCTGCAACGGTTCGCTCAGGATGCCTCTGATGACAACGTGGCCGCCCTGGCGCTGGTCGAGCGCGGCAAGACGCTTCGCGCGGAGTTACATTACCGCATCGCCGAGATGACGCCGGAAGAGGTCGCCAGGCAAATTGACAAGGCCCGGGCGAGTTATCAACTGGCCCTGGAGCGGAGTCCGTCGAATCCTGCCCTGGCGGCCCAAGCGCATTTCGGGCTCGGGCTGTGCGAGGAAGAGCTGGGCAACTTCGACAAGGCCGCAGATATCTACCGCGAAGTGGCGCAGAAGCCGGAATACGCGGGAACCGTGCCGCAGGCGGCCGCGGCGTATCGCCTCCGAATCATGGACGACTTGAAGACCAAAGTGGTCTTCAAGCCGGCCCCGCCGCCACCGGCGCCGCAATCGCAGGCCCCGGTCATCCAGATCGGGCCCCGGGATGCGAATGCGCCGATGATAGGTCCTATGCCCGAGGACGTGAATGTCCGACCAGTGGCTCCGGAGGTCGGCCCTGTCGAGACGAATGAGACCCCTGCTCCGGTCGGCCCGGTGGCTCCGGCGGCCGGCGCCGTTGAGGTGAACGAGGCTTCCACCGCGACCGGGCCGGCCCAGAGCGCCGATGGTAACGAGCTGGCGGGCGATTGATGCAGCACGATGGATGAGTTACGTGATCTCATAGGTCGGTCGCTGACGCTCCACGTGGGCATCGGCATCACGGAACGCCGGCTCGACAAGTACTTGCACGGCCGATTCCGGAACCTCAGCAGGCACTTCTTGCAGGACGCCATCCGAGCGGGTGCCGTGAAAGTCAACGGCAAGCCCGTCAAGCCCAGCTTCCGCCTGAGCCACGGCGACGTCATCGACCTGGTCATCCCGGAGCCGCCGAGTAAAGATATCGAGCCGGAGGATATCCCGCTGGACATCCTCTACGAGGATGACGACCTGATTATCCTGAACAAGCCCGCGGACCTGATCGTCCACCCCGCGCGGGGGAACACGCGCGGAACCCTGGTCAACGCCTTGGCCCACTACTCCAACCGCCTGTCCAGCGGGCTCGGCGAATTCCGCCCGGGCATCGTGCATCGTCTCGACCGCGATACCACCGGCGTGATGGTCGTCACCAAGCACGATGGTGCCCAATGGCGAATCGCCAAACAGTTCGAGACCCGCCAGGTCAGCAAGACTTACCTGGCGATCGTGCATGGGACCCCCGAGCTGCACGCCGACCGGATCAGTGCGCCGCTCGGCGTTCATCCGACGATCAGAGAGAAATACGCCATTCGCCCGGAGATCGGCAAGGAAGCCATCACCTACTACGAGGTGCTGGAGGCCTTCCGCGGCTTCTCGCTGCTGAAGCTCGAGCCGCACACCGGCCGCACCCACCAGATCCGCGTGCACCTGTCCTACCTCAAGCACCCGATCGTCGCCGACGACATGTACGGCGGCCGACTGGTCTATCCCTGGCAACTGGCCGATGCCGAGCCCGCCGTCGAGGACCCGGTCATCACCCGCTGCGCCCTGCACGCCTGGACCCTCGAATTCAACCACCCCACCACGGAACAACGCGTCAAATTTGAAGCCCCCCTCCCCGCCGACATGCACACCCTCCTCGACCTGCTCCGCAAATACCGCAAACAGTAGCGCTACTTCGCGTTCTCCCTCCAAGGTCGCTGACCAAAGCCGCATGTGTTCAGCATTGTCAGAAGCTCCCCTTTCGACATGCGGCTGCTCAGCACCTCCTTGATTGCCTCTCTGACATGTTGACGCAGCTTCAGTACGTCTTCTCGTGTCACATCTGACCTGTTGCCTGTGTGGACGAGTCTTGACCTCTTATCGTACAGACCCTGCATCTCCCGGAAGATGGTCTCGCCCTTGCCGAGATCCCGTCCCAGAAGCACACCTGCGTTTCTGCAAATCCGGTATCGCAGTTCATCACGGTCGCCCGGATGCAGCAGTACCTCCATGGCAATCATCAATGAGAGGAAGGCCAAGCCAGCATCATCGGTTTCGTAGGACTTGTCGAAGCTTTCAAGAGCCAGTTGAAGCGATCTATGGGGCAATGGAAACGGTGCTGCTTGCAGAAAAGACTCGGCCTCAGGCATCTCATTGGCTGCAAGCGTGAACGGTGACACGTCGACGACGGGGTACTCTCGGATGAAGCCAAAGGGCCTCATCTCTTTGTCGGTATCTGCGAGGTGGTACAAGAACGAATAGGCGAGGATCATGTTGCCCTCCTTGAACAGCCTGAGAAGACGACACCTGTCTCGGATGAGTTTATGCGCTTCATCCAACACGCTGGGGCGGATTGCCACGCCTCCCTGCGGCGTCCCATGGAATTGAGCGAGGTCCGCTCTCACGACACAACCACACCTTCGAGTCAGGAAGCCGAAGCCCTTCGGAAGCCCGTAGTGCTTGTCAATCCTTCTCAGAAATGGGGCAACGTCATCGGTCGTATTGTGTTCTATCACGAAACCCTCCCCCATCCTGAGGCCTGCGAGTGAATGGTCTGCGTTAGCAGGGAACCCTATGAAGTGAATCGGTACTTTGGCCACAGTTGTCTTCTCCTTCGTTGTTGCCGCGGAGGAGTTCAAAGCCGCCTCTGGCGAGGCGGGAGTTTACCGCTTTCGGCCTCCAGCATGGTTGTAGAGGGCCGGTACCAACAAGGGTACCGGCCCATGCTGTATGGCGCCACCACGGTGCTCAGGTCGCACTCCTGCGTTGCCCTTCCCCCGTGGCGGCAAGGTGATTCCACCACATCATGCTGGCGGCTCAACGCGATAAACTCAAAGTCGGTCAGACCCGGTGCGGTCGGCATTCGGTGGCGGATTCGGACTGCTCGGCAACCGCGCATCCGCAGTCGCGTAGCATGGGCATCTTGCCCATGAGTATCACGGGCGTCTGGGGCCCCCAAACGCGAAATGGCGCGTTTCGGGAATCCCTCTCGCCCGTGGCGGCAGGGCCAGGATGGCCCTGCGACTGGGCTCGGCGTCCCCAACGCATAATTCCGCGTTGGGGGGGCCC
>CAYFUB010000093.1:0-2929 GCA_964346195.1 uncultured Pirellulales bacterium | reverse complement strand
AAGGGAAGGTGCCTCTTGTCCATAGCCAGATTTCTCCGCTCCGGCCTTCGGCCTCCGGTCGAAATGACAGTTCCAGAGGGTCTTCGCCGAATCTACCTACAAACATGACGTGCACCCGCTATCGTGCCTGGAAGCACTTTGCACTTGAATTTCCGACGGGAATGGTGGTACATTTATGGGTTAGGAGACCGGCATCGTCGCCGGGAGAAGGTCGTATGGGAAATGTCGGCTAACATGTCATCATGGAGTAGCCATGCAACCTCCAACTGAATTCGGGACATCCTCGGCCGCGCCGCTTCCTGCGGGTCCTCTCAGATATGCGGGCTTCTGGCGCCGCGTTCTTGCTTGGATTATCGATTACTTGATTTGCATGGTCTTCTACGGTCTATGTTGCTTGGGGGCATGGATAGTCTGGGAAGGACTAGTCGACCGTGCCACTATCGTACCCTTAGATTTCGTCCGGCTATTCGGTTCGGGCGTCTGGGCTGTTGATAATATGGTCTGGTTTTTTACGTGTATCGCCTCTGGCGTTGTCTGCTGGCTCTACTACGCGTTTATGGAGTCATCCCCTCTGCGCGGAACTCTGGGGAAACTGGCTCTGCAGATTGCTGTCACGGACATGCAGGGCGTGCAAGTTTCCTTCGCCAGGGCATCTGGCAGATTCGCCGCTAAGTTCATATCCGGCCTAACCATTGGAGTTGGATACGTGATGGCTGGCTTCACCGAGAGAAGACAGGCCCTGCACGACACCATCGCCAAGTGTCTTGTGGTGCAGCGAAGGTCCGTGCGATGGAGCGATGCTGCCGTCGCTCCCAAACCCGTCGGTCTGCCGGTGGTCCCTCGTGGCAAGTCAGAATGGCCCGCCTCCGTGCTCATATTCGGCATCCTGAACATTGTCTTCGTAGCGATTGGCCTACTCATGATACCCTGTTCCATCGTGCCTTCGATTTCCGACCTTGTTGAGGAGGCCGATAACTTGCTACACTCGCCATCCCCCTTGTGGTCGCTTCTGTGCGGCGTCGTTGCTGTTGGTTTTGCTATTTGGGTGCTGGTTCTAACCGTGGGACTGCTTAACTTGAAGCGCTGGTCCCGATCAGGTTTGGTGGCCTACGCCTGGTCCGCGGTTCTCTTTGCCATCATCGCAGCCGTAGTGGAGTCGACCGACGTATTCACTTCAATCTCAGTTACTTCGTGGGAGGAGTTTTACCAGATGGCCGGCGTGATCGCGTGGCCTGTTCGACGCCTCGTCATTAGACTGACATACCCCGTCGTGCTTCTGATTTTTATGAAGAGACCGCGCGTAGTGGCTGCCTGTGCCAAGTAGGCCCAGGGACGAGATTGGTCTTGCCCCCGAAAGTTGGTCCATTGTGTCTCGTCGGCAGAAATGGCACAGATTGCGGGATTTGGCCAGGGGAGAGAGATTCCGGCTTAGGACTCCCCACGCCCTGCCGGGAGAACACAGCATCTCGTGACCACGCGGCATCATTCCATTGTTCCAGTATTCCGTCCTTCCCCAAGCGCGCGGGGGGGGCCGTTGGGACGCAAGGGCGGGACGCCCTCGCCACGAGGAGTTTTCAGTCGCATCGCATGGGGAAGTAGACGCGGGCGTTGTTGTAGGCGAGGTGCTCGGCATCCCCTTACTGTTGGATCTGGGCCAGTTTCGTCAGGGGAATCACCGTGACTTGTTGGCCCAAGTACTGCCATGAAAATTCGATGCCTACGATGGAATTTTCATGGTTGCTTGTGGCCAGGAGAGAAGGCGGGTGGAGGCTCGGAGTGCGACAAGTCCGTCGTGCCGGTCGAAGGCAGGGCGCCAAGGTCGGCCCGGTCAGAGATCGAAGGGGTCTTCGGTGTGGATGCGGACGTTTTGGCGGTAGACGTCCAGGTCGTCGTCGGAATGGAGCTTGTCTAATTGACGCTGGGCCCAGAAGATTCTGATGGCGGTGATGGCGCAGGCGATGCCGGCGAGGAAGAAGACCAGTGCGGCCAGGAGGGCGAATAGCTCGGGCAGGGCGATGATGATTACGCCGAAGCCCATCAACAGCAGGCCGACAATCATAATCCCCGCTGCCACCGTCCGCGACGCCTGTGATAACACGTTCGTATACAAGCGAAAAGGCATTGGCGAACTCCCAAATCTGCTCACAATCAAGCCATCGCCAAGCTGCGCTTGGGTCCCCCAACGCGACGTATTGCGTTGGGGACCCCTTAACGCTGCCACTCGGATGAGGCCAAACACGTATGCTACAGGACCGTACTACGAAAAACAAGCGGGTCCCGTTCGGTGCGGGACCCGCCTGCTGACTTGCGAGAGTCGTCGGTTGAAAGACCTTCGCTCTTGCTTCACACTTGACACTTCACACGTCCTGCTCTCTCAGTACATTCCGCCGCCGGGGGGCATGGCGGGGGCTTTTTCCTTCTTCTCGGGGATCTCGCTGACGACGGCGTCCGTGGTCAGCAGCAGCGACGCGATGGAGGCGCCGTTCTGCAGGGCGGTCCGCTCGACCTTGGTCGGGACGATGACGCCGAACTTGATCATGTCGCCGTAGTCCTTGCGGAGCACGTCGTAGCCGAAGTTCCTCTCCTTGCTCTCGATCACCTTCTGGGCGACGATCGAGCCGTCGAGCCCGGCGTTCTGGACGATCTGCTTGATCGGGGCCAGGACCGCCCGTCGCACGATGTCGATGCCCACCTGCTCGTCGCCTTTGCCCTTGAGCTTATCGAGTGCGGGCAGGGCGCGGAGCATGGGCACGCCGCCGCCGGGCAGGATGCCCTCTTCCACGGCGGCCCGGCAGGCGTGCAGGGCGTCCTCGACGCGGGCCTTCTTCTCCTTCATTTCCGCCTCGGTGGCCGCACCGACGTTGATCTGGGCGACGCCGCCGGCCAATTTGGCCAGCCGCTCCTGCAGCTTCTCGATGTCGTAATCGCT
>CAYFUB010000092.1:0-4303 GCA_964346195.1 uncultured Pirellulales bacterium | reverse complement strand
GCATGAAGGCATGGGTCGAGGTGGGGTCGACGCTGTCACGGATCATCACGCCGCCTTTGGCCCAGTTGTTGGAGCCGGGGCCGCGGGCCGCGACGCGCGCCACCATCGTGCCGTCGCCGTTCAGGGTCTTGTAGGCATAGCGGAACTCGTCAACCGTGTCCCAGATATCCGTGCCGGCGCCGCTCATGCTGATGGTGCCATCCGGCGACTCGGCGAACCTTGCCGGCCGGCCGTGCACGTACAACGTCAGATCGGTGACGCCGTTGACCGTCCAGTCCTGCGCCGGGTCCAGCGGCAGACCCGCCTCGGCGTAGTACGGCGAGTTGACGTTGTTGTAGTCCAGAGGCATCGACTGTCTGCCGCTGTGGACGATCGCCTGCTCGCAGAACGGCGGGTCCCAGTTGCCGACGGTCGAGGTTCCTTTCGCCGCATCGACCCAACCGTCGATCCAGGTCTCGTAGATGCGCGTGCCTTGACCTTCTTCATCATTGTAGCTCTCGAAGTCATCGACCACGAGGAAATCAGCGGTGGTGAAGCTCCAGACCACGCCGATCCAGGGGCTGTCGGCATCGGCGTCGTTGACCTCGTCGACGCGCCAGAAGTAGGTCTTATTCCACTCCAGCGTGCCCGGCTGGTATGTGGTTTCCGTCTGGGTACCCTGGAAGAGAGGACTCGAGGTATCCGCCGCGGCCACGGCCGCCTCGTCGTCGCCGAAGTAGACCTGATGCCGGGCGGCCTTCTCACCCACACCCCACATCAGAGTCACCTCCTGCGGGATGTTGACGTCGTTGTCCTGCGGATACGTCGCTCGGGCCCGGACCGGAGGCTGGAGCGGACCGGCCGGGATAATCGCACGTGCCATGTTCGGTGTCTGCCAGGATACCTGCGCCACGGCGCCGCTGCCGTTCTCGTAGTACTCCACGCGCAGCGAATAGACACCCGGTTCCAGGGCTATCGGCGCGCTGAAGGAGTCGGTGGTGCCCCTGTCGACCCAATCGTCGATGATGAGATCGCCATTCAGCCAGATGCGAATGCCGTCGTCCGACGTCCCGATGATCGTGTAGGTATCGGCAATGGCGATCTCGAGATCGGCCGTCCAGCGGGCCGAGAACTGATCGACAGGGATGGAAGCGTCCGGACTACCCGGATCACCCCAGTTGAAATTGATCTCAGGTTCGATGCGGGTCACGGTGGGCACTCCCATGGGAGTCATGCCGCTGAAGTATTCGGCCTTGACGCCTCCGGTGCCCGGCACTGCCGTGGTGAAACTCCAGACGTCGCCGGCGTGTCTGGTCTGCCCGGCATACTCGTCCACGACCCAAAAGTAGGTCGTGCCCTCGGCCAACTGGCCGGGATCATAGCTCGGCACGGGCAGCATGCCTTTCGATACGCTCGCGTCACGTGCCGCAACGGCCGCCTGGTCAGTGCCGAAGTACAGGTCGTGCTGTGCGGCGCCCTGACCGCCAATCCACTCCAATGTGACCGGCTCGGCGATCCACTTGTCGCCGTTGCGCGGTTGTGGATTCGAGGCGGTTAGCGGTATCGTCTGGAAACTCCAGACGGGCCCTTCGTGTCTGGTGACGCCGTCCGCCTCGATTTCGTCGACCTTCCAGAAGTACGTCATGCCGGGCTCCAGGGGCATGGGATGGAAATACACCATATACGTCAGCATGGAGACGACCTTGGGCGGGTTCGGGTCGGTTCCGAAGTAGACGTCATGGAACAACGCCGTAGCGCCGGGTTCCCATTGCACCAACAGCATGGTCACCGCCGTTGCGCCATCGACCGGGGTCGGGTTCTTGGGCAGGAACTCCGGCTCCGGGTCCCGGATCACGGGCGACAGGTACTTGCCGTCGACGATGACCGGGCCCGCGCCGATTCCCGGGCCGCCCCAGCCGACAGTGCAGAAGCCGCCGCCGGTGCCGTCCGACCAGAGGGCCTCGACGTAGTATTTCTTGCCGGCCTGCAACGAGACAGGCGCCGACTTGAAGTTCGTGCCCGGGGCGCCGCCCGCGCCGTCCCACGCGAGGTAGGGCATCCAGCCCTCGACGTTCGCGATCATCGTGACGTTCGCCGGATCATCATCCGTGCTCAGCCACAGCTCGCTGTCGTCATCACTGCAAGTCCAGAACGTGTAATCGCCGGTCTGTGGCGGATACAAATAGCCTCGGAACCGGCCGCCCCAGTAGTCTTCCCCGCCATCCGGCCTGTCGAAGCTCGTCGCCCAATAGCTCTGGCTGGGATTATCGGGGAACTCCGAATAGGCCTTCAGGGTGTCCACATCGTTGTTGACGGCCCCGTTTGTGTTGATCCATTCTTCGACCAGGATGTTGCCCTTGCCGACCTGGGCTATGGCGGGACCCACCAACCCCAGGATCGCAAGGGTAACTACGACATGTGACAGTTTTTTGCCCATGACATCCCTCCTTCTAAGGGAATTGAGAATACGTGCGCTGGTCACACGCCAGACACACTCGGTGTTCCCCGGCCGGAATCGCGTGCGTTCCCATCCCGGGGCCGCGACCTCATCGAAGCCGCAAGAAAGTCCTCTTTTCATGGTGGAACTGATTGCGCAAGCAGTCCGTGGCGCGTGTCACCTCCTTTCCGTAGACGCTCGTTCTGGTGTGCTAGGCGGGAAGGAAACCGGCCTCCTGGCGTCTGGAGCACCCATCGCAGAAACTCCTTCCCCGCATCACGTAACTCCACCGTTCTTTCGGTTCGGACCTTGCCAAAAATCGCAGATCTCAGACGTTTTGATGCCACAGTATCCGACCAAATTTCTGTATATCACATCGGCAATCACGCGTCAAGCCTTTTCCCGTGATTTTGAGACGCAGCCGATTTCTGCGCGGGACGGGGCACGCCGTCCCATTCTGCCCCCCTCGCTCCGGCCGAGTGTAACGGTTGTATCACTCGTATCGACCCGTGCGACCAGAATGGGACAGTCACCGGGTGGTCCCGGCCGGCCCCTCCGACGAGGCCCGCCCGCCGAATAGCCCGGTTTCAGACCGGAGATTGCCAACGGGCCGACTTTCGTCGATAATGCTCCGCGCCGTCACGAAAAGGCGTCATGGACGGACGGAACAGGAATCCGCAATACGCAGGCGGCAGCGGCAGGCGTGAGCCCGCCGATGGTCGTGTCGAGAATCCGAGACAGGCAATGTCACTTAACAAGAGGAGATCAGTCATGAGACCCGGAAAACACTTGTCCAGAGCATCCGCACCCCTGTCCGCGACCGTGGCGGCCCTGTTCGTGCTGTTGGCGTTCGCGCCGGGCAACCGGTCCCACGCGGCCACGCGAAGCGACGATGGAAAGCTCCATATCATCGTCTTCGGGGCCCACCCGGACGATTGCGAGCTGAAAGCGGGGGGGACCGCCGCCTTGTGGGCCGCCCGGGGCCATCGCGTCAAGTTCGTCTCCACGACCAACGGGGACATCGGGCACGCCGAGATGGCCGGCGGCCCGCTGGCCAAACGCCGCACCGCCGAGGTCCAGGCCGCCGCCAAAATCCTGGGCATCGAGACCGAGGTGCTCGATATCCACGACGGCGAGCTGATGCCGACACTGGAGAACCGCAAGACCTTTGTCCGGCTGATCCGCGAGTGGAAGGCCGACATCGTCATGGGCCACCGCCCGAACGACTACCATCCGGACCATCGCTACACGGGCATCCTGATGCAGGACGCCGCGTTCATGGTCACGGTCAAATTCTTCTGTCCCGACGTCCCGCAACTGTCGAAGAACCCGGTCTTCCTATACGTCTCGGACAATTTCCAGAAGCCCAACCCCTTCCAGCCGGACGTCGTCGTCGCCACGGACCCCGTCTTCGAGAAAAAGGCCGATGCCATCTGGACGCTCGAATCGCAGATCGAGTCGACCTGGGCCACCGGCAGCTTCGAGAAGACCCTCCCCATCCCCGACGACCCCGAGGGCCGCGAGCAGCGCCGCAAGCAGCAGCGCGAGCGCACGGCCGGCCGCGACCGGGGCGTCGCCCGCAGGTACCGCGCCAAGCTGGCCGAGCTCTACGGCCCGGAGAAGGCCAAAGACATCCAGTACGCCGAGGCCTTCGAAGTTTGCGAATACGGCCGCCGCCCCGCGCTGGAGGAACTGAAAAAGCTCTTCCCCATCGCCGAGTCGAAGTAGCATGGGCATCCTGCCCATGATGTACGGCGTAGCATGGGCATCCTGCCCATGATGTACGGGGTAGCATGGGCATCCTGCCCATGATGTACGGCGTAGCATGGGCATCTTGCCCATGATGTACGGCGTAGCATGGGCATCTTGCCCATGATGTACGGCGTA
>CAYFUB010000091.1:0-5261 GCA_964346195.1 uncultured Pirellulales bacterium | reverse complement strand
CGTTGGCTCAATTCGCCCAGCAATTTCTTCGGCACCACGTCAGGGTGCTGGAAAGTCGACGGCTCTGGCACGGTGAAGTCGTCTTCATCGCACAGTTGCCTGGTCTCGAACAACACAGGAAAGTGTGGGTCACTGTTCCTGTGCAAAAACAACCAATTCGTGTATAACCCAATGCCCACCACGATCTACAAATACGTACCATGAGCCCGTTGCACGACGTGCGAACTGGAATCCCAGAGCTTCCCAAGACGCCTGTAGTCGTGAAGTGGCAGACCAGAGACGATGGTTGCGCCATTCCACGCTCGTCTGCCACGTTGACGGTCAGTTGAATTGAACAGTCAAGGACACCGCCCAAGACCAGCGCGCAGCCGCTGGTCTTGGTTATTTGTCGGATTTCGATTGCCGGTTGTCGCTACAACTGGCGTTTGATGGATTGGGCGTGGATGAGCTCGAAGAGGGCTTTGATGAAATCAGTGTCCAAGCCGAGCTTCTCCGCCTTGGCGAGGTGGTCCTCCAGGAGGGTCTCCCAGCGGGTGATCTGGAGAACGGGGATGCTGTGCTCCTGCTTGAGCCGGCCGATCTCCTCGACCCATTTCATCCGCTCGGCGAGGTCCTGGATGAGCTTCGCATCGATTTGACTGATCTCCGCCCGCAGGCGGGCCATCTTTCGTTTCACGTCCCTGTCGGTGATGGAGGTGTCCCGGACCCGCAGCCGGTCGAGCATGCGGCATAGCTCCGCGGGGGTAATCTGCTGTTTGGCGTCGCTGAGGGCATGATCGGGATCGATGTGCGATTCGATCATCAGGCCCTGGATGCCGAGGTCCATGGCCGTCTGTGAGAGGGGCTCAATGAACTGGCGGCTGCCGCCGATGTGGCTTGGGTCGCAGATCAGCGGCAGACCGGGAAGCAGCCGCTTGAGCTCGATGGGAATCTGCCACTTGGGGTCGTTGCGGAACTGCATCTCGACGTAGGTGGAGAACCCCCGATGAATCGCCGCGAGCTTGCGCACGCCGGCGTCGTGCAGCCGCTCGATGGCCCCCAGCCACAGCCCCAGTTCCGCATTGATGGGATTCTTCACGAGCACGGGGACATCGGTGCCCTGGAGAGCATCGGCAATCTCCTGCACCGCGAAAGGACTCACAGTGGTCCGCGCGCCGACCCAGAGGATATCCACGCCGTGCTTGAGACAGAGCTCGACGTGCTCCGTGTTCGCCACTTCCGTCGTCGTAAGCAGCCCGGTCTCGGCCTTGACCTGCGCGAGCCATTCGAGTCCGGCCGCGCCGACGCCCTCGAATGCATTCGGCCGGGTCCGCGGCTTCCAGACGCCGGCGCGGAAGACCTTCACATGCGGACATTTCACCAGTCCACGGGCCGTCGCCAGCGTCTGCTCGGCCGACTCCGCGCTGCACGGCCCCGCAATCACCCACGGGACGTGGTCGTGCGGCAGCCACTGGCCAATAGGCGTTATGGCCCTATTTAGCCTTTTCAACGGTTCGGTTGTCATCCGCGCAGTATATCGGCCGAATCGGGCTCTTTCAAGAGGCCCGCCTGCATGGGCAGGACAAGCCCATGTTCGCTCATGGAGCACTGTTGTTCGATGAGGACGGTGCGTGGTACGCACCCTACAAACGGTGCATGGCCTGTAAGGGTACGTACCGCGCACCGCTCAATCTGGTGTGCGAATCCGTGGTCATGGCGGCGTGAAGACGCTACAATTCCTGCCTGTGCTGCAACGATACATGCAGAACCGGGATATATAGCCATGAGTCTGAGGAAAGTAGTCGTCCGGATCGCACTGGCGCTGCTGTCGGCCGCGTTGCTCCTGGCAGGTCTCGTATGGTGCATCACGTATCATCCTCGTGATGGGCAGCGCGAGCGGGTTTACAATCACGCCAATGCTCCTGCGCTTGAAAGGGGGCAGGACCTCACGGTGATGTCCTATAACGTGCAATTCATGGCCGGCAGGGGTTACGTCTTCTTCTTCGAGCGGCCGGACGATTCGGGGCCCGACGAGCGCCCGGCGCCGGCGGACGTCTCTCGCACTATGGCCGAAGTCGCCCGCATCATTCGAGAAGAAGACCCTGACATCGTCCTGCTCCAGGAGGTCGACGACGGGGCCAGACGGACGGACTATGAGGACCAGTTGTCCCGGTTACTCTCCAAGCTGCCCTCGGCATACTGCTGCCACAGCTCGACGTTTTACTGGAAGGCCCGCTTTGTGCCTCACCGGCGGGTCATGGGGGCCGTCGGGATGAAGCTCTGCACGATCTCCAAGTATCGAATCGCCAGCGCGGTCCGTCATTCCCTGGCGCCGGTGCCGAGAAACCTGCTGGTCCGGCAGTTCCATCCGAAGAGGGCCATCCTGGAGACCCGGCTGCCCGTCGAGGGCGCGCAGGACCTCGTCATTCTGAATCTGCACCTGGAGGCGTTTCCGCAGGGCAGCGACGTGATGGGAAAGCAGGTCACCCGGCTGGATGTGTTGCTTACGGACCTGGAGCAGTCCGGCCGTCAATGGCTGGCGGGGGGCGACTTCAACCTGCTGCCGCCCGGACAGTACGGCCGGTTGCCCGCCGGGCAGAGAGCCGCGTACCGCGAGAACACGGAAATGGCCGTACTCTACACCAACTATCAGGTATGTCCGAGCCTGGGAGATGTCGATGGTCCCAAGGGCGGCCAATGGTTCACGCATTTCCCGAACGACCCGGGTATCTCGGCCCCGGACCGGACCATCGATTACCTCGTGCTGCCACGTGACGCACAGGTCCTGGAGACCCACGTCAGGCGGCACGACACGCTCGACGTCTCGGATCATCTGCCGGTTCTGGTGACGTTCCGGGTAGATTGACTTGAGAGGCAAAGGTCGTTGCTTGTGACAGGGCCGTCCTTCTGTTAACATGGCCCGAGCCATCGGCGCCAGGGTGCCAGGCGCCGTCGCCGATGACGGTGATAGGTCAGCAAAGGTATCCGAGCCCGCAAGAAGGAGCAGCCACTCATGAAGAAGCGAGTCATCCACCTGTCGTGTCTGTTTGTTCTGCCGGTCGTGGCATCGACTCAGGCGGCGGTGAAGGTCTGGGAGGAGCCGCTGACGCTGCCGACGTACCGGCTCAATCCGCCCGACCCGAATCCGCGGTTCTACACGAACGAGTCCTATCAGGGGGCCCAGAAGCGGATCTATCCGTACCCGATGCTCGATGGCGTCACGGACATTCGCGAGGAACAGACGTACAAGGCCCTCTATCTGGAGAACGAGTACCTCAAGTTGTGTATCCTGCCGGAGATCGGCGGGCGGCTTCTTTACGCGACGGACAAGACGAACGGCTACGAGATCTTCTACCGCCAGCACGTCATCAAACCCGCGCTGATCGGCATGCTCGGCGCGTGGATCTCCGGCGGCATCGAGTGGTGCGTGTTCCATCACCATCGCAACACCACCCACATGCCCGTGGATTACACCCTGGCCGAGAATGCCGACGGCAGCAAGACCATCTGGTTCGGCGAAACCGAGCGACGGCACCGAATGAAATGGCTCATCGGCGTCACGCTCTATCCGGGCAAATCCTACATCGAGGCCGAGGTCAGGTTGTTCAACCGGACGGCCTACCCGCATTCGATCCTCTACTGGGCCAACGTGGCGGTGCACGCCAACGACGATTACCAGGTGATCTTCCCGCCCAGTGTCACCGCGGCTACGTACCACTCCAAGAACGACTTCGCGCACTGGCCGGTGGCGAACGAAACCTATCGCGGCGTGGACTACCGGGGCGTGGACCTGAGCTGGTGGAAGAACCACCCGCAGCCCGTGTCGTTCTTCGCCTGGCACAACCAGGAGGACTTCATGGGCGGCTACGACCACGGCAAAAAGGCCGGCACCGTACACGTCGGCAATCATCACATCGTGTGCGGGGCCAAGCTGTGGGAGTGGAGCCCGGGACCGACCGGCCGGATGTGGGACAAAATCCTCACCGACGCCGACGGGCCCTATGCCGAATTGATGGTGGGAGCCTGGTCGGACAACCAGCCCGACTACAGTTGGATCAAGCCCCACGAGGTCAAAACGTTCAAACAGTACTGGTACCCCATCCGCGCGATTGGCGGATTCAAGAAGGCGAATCTCAACGGGGCCGTGAACCTGGAGCTGGCCACCGACGGCACCGCCATGGTCGGATTCAACACAACCTCCAAACACCGCAGGGCGCGAGCCGTGCTGAAGGCCGGGGGAAGAGCGGTTTTCGAGCAGACCGTCAGCATTGGTCCGGGCCAGCCGTTCTGCACGGATGTCTCTGTGCCTGCACAGACCGAACGGACGGAGCTTGAGGCCGTCCTGACGACCTCGGAGGGTGAGACCTTGATCTCGTATCAGCCGATCCGAGCACCATACGACGCGAATCTGCCGGAGACGGTCAAGCCGCCGCCGGCCCCGAAGGATATCAAGACCGTTGAAGAGTTGTACCTGACCGGTCTGCGCGTCGAGCAGATCAACAGTCCGCGGGTAGATCCGTTCGATTACTACGAGGAGGCCCTGAGACTCGACCCGTGCGATACGCGAACGAACACGATGGTCGGGATCAACTACAACCGGCGGGGCATGTACGACAAGGCCGAGGAGCATCTGCGCCGGGCCGTTACGCGTCTCTCGGCCGAGTACACGCGCCCGGGCGACACCGAGGCCCTGTACCATCTCGGGCTCGCCCTGCGGGCGCAGGGCAAGCTCGATGAGGCCTATGACGCGTTCTACCGGGCCACGTGGGACGGCGCCATCCGCTCAGCGGCTTACTATCAATTGGCCGAACTGTCGTGCCGGAAGGGAATATTCGACACCGCCCTCGATCATGTTGACCGTTCGCTGTCGACCAACGCGCTCGACAGCAAGGCCCGGAATCTCAAGGCCATCCTCCTGAGACGCTCGGGCCGGCCGCAAGAGGCACGGGACATCGTGAGGGACGCGCTGCAGGAAGACCCACTCGATTTCCTGGCGCAGAACGAACTCTACCTCATCGAGCGCAAGAGTCGGACGTTGCGGGACCTGGAAGTCGCCATGCGGGGCGATGTTCAGGCCTATCTCGAGTTGGCCACGGACTACATGAACATGGGCCTGTGGGATGAGGCCGGCGACGTCCTGACTCGTATCGACCGAAAGAAGGCCGGTGCGGCCGGAACGTACCCGCTCGTCTATTACTATCTCGGCTACCTCTGCCAACAAAGGGGCAACACGGAGGCGGCCGGCGAGTCCTATTCGCAGGCGCGGAAGATGCCGGCCGACT
>CAYFUB010000090.1:0-10202 GCA_964346195.1 uncultured Pirellulales bacterium | reverse complement strand
ACGCCGCACGGGATCGCGACCGCCATCGCGAAAGCTCCGGCCAAATCCCGGATGTGCAGCCCGGCCGGACCAGTCGGGAGATCGTGATGTTCCCGGAACGCAAGAGGCAGGCGGCACGGGAGGAATCGCCATTTGAACTCGATCCACAGGTGGGGATCCTCAGGTATCGCTGGTCCGATCGCGGTTGGCGCCTGCTCGAGGGAAAAGACTGGCAGAGAATACCGATGGGTATGGATCGGCCCCTGGGCGTGGAGCTGGCGAATCCGGGCCGTGGCGCGCCATTGTGGGGGAAGTGGCGCAGTCCTGCGGTCAGGGGAGGTTCTCGGTGGATCGTGTTGGTCCGGGCGCACGCTCGCGGACAATACGACCGGCTGATCATGGATACAGACGGCAACGGCCGTCTCGACGACGAGACCGTTGTGGCAGCTTGTGCGAGCAGCCAGCATTCGGAGCACAATTACCTGACCGCATTCGGGCCGATTGAGGTGATTCTCGACCAGAGTAGCGGCCCGCCGGTCATTCATCTCAGTTTCGGATTCTATGGCAATGACAGGGAATTGTGCGTTGGATCGGTCGGCTGGTATGAGGGGGACGTGAGTGTCGCGGGAGAGAAGATGCGATGTCTCCTGGCTGACAGGAACGCCGACGGCACGTTTGCCACGCGGTCGTCCGACCTGGCGCTGGCGGACCTGATGGGTTTGGGCGATGCCGAGCGCCGGAGGGCCCATGTGCTGGGGAAGTACGTGGTGGTGGGGGACGGTTTCTACGAGGTGCGAATCGCGGAGGGCCGGGAACACGTGCGAGTCGATTTTGCGCGGGCCGCAGGCCTGTCATGCGGCCTGATACGAGTGCCCGAGGGTATCACCGAACTCACTGTGGCCGGCGAGAACGGATGTTTCAAGCTTTGCCCGAGCGAGGGAGTCGTGCGGCTTCCGGCGGGCACTTATCAAATCATCCGCTGGCGTGCGGAGCAAGTGGACTTGCAAGGCCGGCGCTGGATGTTGACGGGCCATTCGTTCGATGACTCGGCACGGGTCGAGGTTGCCGTGGATGGGGAGACGAGCCTGACGGTTGGCGAGCCCGTCCTCACCAGTCTCGAACAGGTCGGCGGGACGGCGTCTCCTTACAGCTTCCACGGCCCGAAGCTGACCGGACGGTTGGGCGAAACCGTGGACCTGGACTGCGACGCGGCCAGCCCCGGCCTGTCTCTTCGCATCAGGGCCGATGATCGCAGCTATGACCGAACGTTCACCTTCGCGTACGGGTGAAGCTTCATCTGTCCGCTCTCGTGGCGAGGGCCTGATTACGCCGGTGGAACCTTTACGGCTACGGTCGAGATGCCCGGGCCCTTTCAAGCCGAGGCCCGACGCTACAGGATACCCCCAGCGAGTGATGGCATGGCAGAGAGATGAGGCCACGCACCGGGCGAAGTGTGAGGTGTCAGATTGGCTGATCCTGAATGGATGCGGCGCATATCGTCCAAACGGCAGGGTTCGCCGTGGGCGAGCTCGATTCGAAGCTTCAAGTGGAAGGAAACCATGAAGCACCATAGAACAGAGTTAGTGGCGGCGATCTTGATCTGCACGTGCGTGATGATGGCTCTGCCCTCACGGGCTATTGACGGCGGTGCTTTGCCCGAGCGAAATGCTTCCCCAGCCCGCGTGTTTGAAGGCGATTTCGTCCTCCATCGCGAGATTCCTGTGGATCTCGCGGCGGGAACGCGCGAGCATCCGCGGCTGGTCGACGTCCGGTGGGTGCGGGTCGAGCCCGTCTACGGCAACGCCTGGGCACTCACGGCGCGCGTCGGCTGGTCGCCAGCGGCCGAGGCGACCTGGCGAATCAGCGTCGAATTGTTGGACGACAAGGAGCGCATTCTGCAGCACGCGCGAGATGAGCCGACGACCTTCACCGGCAAAGCCGAGAAATCGAGTCAGGGCGTCATGCAGTATGCGGAGTTGACGCTGGACCCGATGCATTGGGAGGGCCGCCGGCACGCCGCGAAGATCCGCATCCGCCTGGAACCGGCGGAGCCACCGGTTGTCGCACCAGCCTCCCCTGCGCTGGAGATTGCCGCCCTCGATAGCAGAAGCGGCAAGCCGATCCCCGCCGCCACGGTCGTGGCCAAGACCTCTTTCCTCAACGTGCGGCGCAGGTCCCACATATCCCTGTCCCTGACCGACACCCAGGGCAAGTGCCGGCTCGCCCCGGCGGGCCCCGGTCTCGCCTGGCTGTCCGTCACGCTGCAGAAGGATGGATATGCCACCATGATGAATGGATGGTCCAATCCATCCTCCTGGCCGGTTGATCGAGTCCCTCTGATGAACCTGCCCGAGCGTCACGTGATGGAGATGGCGCCCGCGCAGGCCCTCGGCGGTGTCGTGCAGGATCAGGCCGGCCGGCCGATTGCCGAGGCCCGGGTCCGGATAGAAACCCATCTGGGAGAAGTCGGCGGCGCGGCGCACGTCAGCCGTAGCGTCCAGGCGGACCAGGAAGGCCGCTGGCGGGTCGAGGGAATCCCGAGAGAGGCGGACACCGTCTCCCTCGGCTTCAACCACACTGAGTACGTCAGCGATGGCTGGGCCAGAAGGCGAACCACGGGCGAGGAGCTGCGGGCGCTGCGTAACCTCCAGCACGTCGTGACGATGACCAGGGGGTTGACGGTGAGCGGCCGGGTCCTGGATGAGCAGGGCCGGCCCGTATCACCGGCGGCCGTGGTCCTGGCCCCGGCGTACAGCGGCGGCTTCCTCTATGAGCACGCCTACACCCTGGCGGACGCCTCCGGACGATTCCGGTTCGGCTGCGCCGCAAACGACGCGACCAGTACGACGCCGGGCGGCGGATCGACCGGTGTGCTCGTCGAGGCACCGGGTTATGTGCCGGTGCTGCAGCGGATCGTCGTCGAGCCGAATCTCGCGCCGCTGGAGTTCCGTCTCAGCCCCGGACGGACCTTGACGGTTCGAGTCGTGGACATGAACGACCGCCCGATTGCAGAGGCCTCGACGGTGGTCCATCCGCTGACGGAAGACCCGCGCTACGGTCGCTGGCTGGTGGATACGGACGAGCAGGGTCGATTCCAGATACCGAACGCTCCCGAGGACGATGTGCTGATCGCGGTGCTCAAGACCGGCTACGTCGCTGTCCGGGACCACACCCTGCCCGCCTCCCGCGACGAGCACGTCATCAGAATGAGGCCCGCCCCAAGGATACGGGGCGCGGTCCGCGACGCCCGGACGGGTGAGCCGATCCGGGATTTCGTCGTAGGCACCGTGTATGAGGCCGGTGGCGGCACGAGGACGGGCGAGCCCTCCCAGTTCAAGGAGGGCAAGTTCGAGCTGACGATCGACGAAGCCACGCCGGAGAGCCTGCAACTGAAGATCGTGGCCACGGGCTACGCGCCGGTGACGTCCGAGTCCATCCGCCTGGAGGGCACGCAGGTACTGGAGTTCAAGCTGACCAAAGACCCCTCCTTCGATGCTCATGCCGTGCAGCGGGAGTTGGGCGGGCCGCGATCTCCGGAGCCGCGCGTCATCAAAGGAACCGTCGTGGACCCGAACGGCCGGCCGGTACCCGATGTCACTGTGGCCGTCGTTGGTCTGTACTTCCCGGAGGCAATCACCGACGATGAAGGCAAGTTCAAGCTGCGCAGCCCATCGGGGATGGGTCCGTCTATGGAAAGGGAGACGCCATACCTTATTGCCAGAGACCGGCAGCACAATCTGGGCGCTGCCGCGGAGCTTGACGTGGCCGTCACAGAAGACCTCACTATCAAGCTCTCCCCCGGTGTGGTCCTCTCGGGCAAGGTCACGGATGCCCAGGGCAAAGGGATACCCGGCACCAGGATACTCCTGGCCTTTCGGACCACTCAGGCGGAGTACGGCATCGGGGAAGAGACCGACGGGCTCGATCCAAACGGGCGCTACGAGATTCGGGCCGTGCCGATGGGTTATCGTTTCTCGGTCAATGCGACGGCCGAAGGCTACGGCCAGGAGTACATCGACGTACGCACTGCCGAAGCAATGAATGACCGCATGGAGTTGGAACCGATAGTCCTGCAACCGGCGAACCTCGACATCAGCGGCACGGTCGTGGACGCGGAGGACCAACCCATCCCCAGCGCCAACGTCTACTGTTACGGGCGAGGCCAGCCCCACCGGCAACTCAAGACCGACGCCCAGGGCCGGTTTACGGTTCGCGGCGTCTGCGCCGGCATCGCCCAAATCCAAGCCAACACTGACGGGCAAACCCGCCTGCACGGCCGCGTCGAGACCGAAGGCGGCGCCACTGATGTCAAGATCGTGGTCAGTCCCACGGGCACGGCGGACCGGTACGTGCCGGCCAAGCCGCCGTCGCCGATCGGCAAGCCCCTGCCCTCGCTCGCAGATCTGGGCGTCGAGTCCCCTGCTGATGCAACGAAGGACCGGATGATCCTGCTGTGCTTCTTCGACATGAATCAGCGGCCCTCGCGGTACTGCCTGACCACCCTGGCCAAACGGGCAGACGAGCTCAAACAGAAGGGCGTGGCGCTGATCGCGGTTCAGGCCGCCGAGGCTGATGAGAACACCCTGGACGAGTGGCTCAAGGAGCAAGGCATCGCCGTGCCCGTCGGCTCGATCAAGGCCGACACAAGGAAAACGACCTTCGCCTGGGGCGTACAGTCCCTGCCGTGGCTGACCCTGACCGACACCCGGCATGTCGTCCGTGCGGAAGGATTCGCCGTCGGCGAGCTCGACGGGCAGATCGAAGCCGTGAGACAAGAAAGGAACGGCAATGAACCATAACGCGGGAAGATGTGTTGGCCCTGTTCTCCTTGGAGCAGGTGTTCTCGTCGTCCTCTGCGTACCGGCTGCACGCGTGTCGGCCGAAACGCGGGTGCTCCATTTCCCTAAGGATCGCTCGATGGGGACTGTATGCGTTCTGGACTGGGGCTCGCTGGAGACCGCCGGTTACTCCGACTGGCAGGTGCTCTGCGAGGCGACCGGCGACGTGGCCGTGCCGGCGGGAAAGGCCGTGAGACTGGACCTGAGCAGGGAGGTGGGCAAGGACCTCGCGCCGCTGGCGGCCCTTGAACCGAACAACGTCCAGATGTTGTTTTGCCGGTTCGTCGAGTTGTGGGACGACGAGCTGCGGCACGTCGCCCATCTGACCGGCCTGCGGGAAATCTACCTGCGGGACACGGGAATCCTGGGGACCGGACTGAAACATCTGGCGGGTCTGAAATCCCTGGAGGATTTGGATGTGGGCAACACGCATGTGGGTGACAATGAGCTGGCGCACCTCGTGGGCCTTGCTTCCCTGCGCTCTCTCCATCTCTCAGGGACCCCGACGAACGACGAGGGTATGGTCCACGTGGGAAAGATCGCCTCGCTGGAATCATTGGGCCTGAGCCGGGGGGTTGGCGATGAGGGCCTTCGCCATCTGCGGAACCTCGCGAATCTGCACTGGCTGTCCGGCGGAAGCCAGGCCATCAGCGATGAGGGATTGGCGCACCTGGCGGGTCTGACCCGAATGGAATCGCTCGACCTGCGAGGTACCCGGATCAGCGACGCCGGGCTCGTCCATCTGAAACAGATGGCGGAACTCAGGCATCTCTGTCTGTACGGGACTCGTGTCACCGAGAGGGGCTTCGTCCATCTGGAGGGATTTCGCAAACTCGAGAGCCTCGACGTGCTTTTCGGCGTCGGCGATAGCGGCCTGGCGGCTCTGTCGAAGCTGCCTTCGCTCAAGAACGTCACGATCGATGGCGATTCTATCACGGCCGAAGGCTTGGCATTGCTGCCGGCCATGAAGTCGCTGGAGCACCTGTACGTCGACAACACGGACAGGATGGATGCGATTATCGGCGGCCTGCCGGAATTGCCCCGGCTCAAGAGACTGACGCTGGGCACAGGGTTGACGGATGGGGGGCTGCTGGGGCTGCGGAACATGGCGTCGCTGTCCGAACTCGTCGTCGGCCCGGCCAGGCTCACCGGTAAGGGCATTGCTGCACTGGCACCGCTTCCGTCTCTGCAGATGCTCAGCATCGACCAGATGGAATTGGCCTCACCGGACGAGTGGGCGTCCTTCGCAAAGCTCTCCGCGCTGCGACGTCTGTCCTTGAAGCACATTCGCTCCCGGGTGAGCGATGCGCATGTCGCCCATCTGGCCGACCTGCAATCTCTGACGGACCTGTCTCTCAGTGCCATCGTCATAGAGGGACGGAAGGTGATTTCATGGAGCATGGACGTAACCGACGAAGGGCTGTCACATATCGCAAAGCTCAAGAAGCTGGAGAGCCTGTCGCTGCATGGGGCAAAGATCACGGATCAGGGGCTCCAGCAGCTTGCCGAGCTGCCTGAGTTGAAATGGCTGGACCTCCAGGGCTGCGGCGTTACGGAAGGGGGCCTCAAACGCCTCAAGAAGAGGCTGCCGGCTTTGCAGTGGTACCTTTGATGGAGCCGTCGCCGTTGCCTGTTTTTCGGGAAATACTCTTGCAGGAACCGTCAAGAACTCTGTAACATAATGGCAGGAAATACGTCTTCTTGTGCGAGAGACCGCGATAGGGTGGAAAGTGCGCTTACGTTTAACCTGTTTCGGAGGCGCCGTTATGGGAGTGCATATTCATGTCGGATTCGTTCAAACCTTCGTGCTGGGGACAGTTCTGACCTCTGCCGCCGTGGCTCAGAACGAGCAATGGCTGCAATACCGCTCCGCTGCCGAGGCCCGGCAGATCGTCGGCGATATGGGGTACGATTATCGCCAGCCCTCCTCCAGCAAGCCGGCGGGCATCAAGCTGCCGGAATTCAAGTCCGAGCAGCCGCTGTTTCTGGAGTGGAAGACCCCTATGGCGGCCTCGGGCGCAGTCTGGCTGGCTTTCGACAAGGGTAGTTCTGGCGGCCAGTATGACCGGCTGTTCATTGACGGCAACGTCAATGGCGACCTGTCCGACGACTCGGCGTGCGAACCCTACCGCCGGGACAACAACATGTCCACTTTCGGGCCGGTGAAAGTCGTCTTCACTACGGACGACGGTCCGATCACCTACCATCTCCGTGCGGAACTGCGTGCGTCCCCGGGGCAAACCTACTGCCTTCTGAGCCCCGCCTGCTGGTATGAAGGCTCGATCAAGGTCGGCGGCGCCAAGAGCCACTGCGTGCTCATCGACTACAACGTCAACGGGGTTTTCAACGACAAGTCCGCCGAGCCCGGGCGGTGCGACCGCATCCGCATCGGTGCCGAGAACAGCCGGGACACGCGCTACGTGGGCAACTTCATCGAAGTGGGCGATAAGCTGTACCGACCCGAGATCGCCAGGGACGGCGCGTTCATCATTTTGACGGAGGCTGCGGATGTGACCTATGGCACCGTCCGGCTGGCCGCGAACATCACGTCTTTCGGCACCGGCGGCGTCAACGGCCTGTTCATCCGCAAGCCCGAGGACGGGGTCGTCAAGCTGCCCGTCGGCGACTATCGAATCGAGCACTGGAGCATCGTCAAAAACGATGGCAAGGGGGCCAAGTGGGAGCTGCGTGGCAATCCCGCCGGCGAGCGCGGGGTCTTCACGGTCGTGCAGGACCGGGAGAAGGAGCTGGCGATCGGCGAGCCCGTCTGTTCCGAGGCCGAGTACCGTCAGAGTGGCTCCTTCTACACGTTCAGTCAAAGCCTCCAGGGCCGCCACGGCGAACGGATTGCGCTCACTCGCAATGGCGCTCAGCCCACACCGCCCAGGCTGAGGATCAGGAGCCGGGACGGGACCTACGACCGGCGTATGAGCTTCGAGTATGGGTGAGGCGGCACCTGCTCGCTCCGGTGGCCGGAGCCCAAAGATGTCGCCAGACCCTTCATCGCAACCGTCGAATTGGCCGGACCGTTCAAGGTTCTGGCCCGCCAAGTCTGGATCAAGGCCGATAATCGCAAACCGCCGGTCGCAAGTGAGGTGATCGTGCCGAAAGCCGTCCAGGCCGGCAGCAGCGATACCGGGGCCGAGGCCGTCAATCTGATCAATCGCAGCGGCTTGCGCGATCAGGATGCGGACCGTCTCGACGAACACAGCACCAACCCTGCCCACATGTGGCGCAGCGCCAAGGGCGAGACCGCCGGTTGGGTCGAATTCGATCTCGGCGCGGTACAGTCGCTCGGCGCGGTCTGCATCTGGAACTATAACGACGCATGGTACACGGACCGCGGCGTCGGCAAGGCGGATATTTCCGTCTGGACACGGGAGGCCGGCTGGCGGAAGGTCCACGACGACCTGGCGCTCGAGAAGGCGCAGGGCAGCGATGACTACGACGAGCCGATGTTCGTGAAGCTCGAGGGCGTCAAGGCGCAGAAGATCCGCTTCGACGATCTCACTGGCTTCGGCGACACCGACTGCGTCGGCCTGAGCGAAGTGCAGTTCTTCGCTCCGCGCGGCCCACAAGCGGTCCAACCCGAGCCGCCCGACGGGACCGATGCCGCGGGCGTCGGCGACCTGGAGTTGACGTGGTCGGCCGGCGAGGGCGCCAGGGCTCACAATGTTTACGTTGGCACCGACCCAAACGACTTGAAATTGCTCGGCAGGGTCGAGCAGGCCGGCGCCAGGCTCTCCAATCTGACGAACAACAGCGAGTATTTCTGGCGCGTCGATGAGGTCCAAACGGACGGCTCGGTCGTCGCCGGTAAAGTCTGGAGCTTTACCACCGGCCGCCTTGCCGGCTGGTGGAAGCTGGATGAGGCAGAAGGGACGAAGGCCGCGGACAACTCGGGCAACGGTCACGACGGTGTCATCCATGGCGATCCCAAATGGCTGCCAGCGGACGGCAAGGTCGGCGGCGCCCTGCAATTCGATGGCGTGGATGACTACGTGGACACCGGCTGGGCGGGCGCTCTGCCCGTATGGACGATGTCTGCCTGGATCAAGAGCCCTGCGGCGCCGACCGCACCGGTCGCAAGCGGTCCGGTGCACTGCGAAAAGAACTTCCAGATCAGCTGGGACCACGGTTCCGATTCGTGTCGCGGCGCTGCCGGGGTCTGCGTGGGAGGAACGTGGCATGCGGCCGGCTTCGGCGAACTGAAGGCCGACACATGGTACCATCTGGCGGCCACGTACGACGGCGAGACCCTCAAAGCCTACAAGGACGGTGTCCTGATCATGGACAATACCGATCCATGCGGCGCGGCGGACTCGGAATCGGCAACGCTGAAGTTCGGCAGACATGCGACGACCGAGGCCTACTTTGCCGGTGCGGTCGACGAGGTCAGCATTTTCACCTATGCCCTTGGCGATGACCAGGTTAAAGCCTTGTACTCCGGCAGAGCACCGAGTGCCTTGGCGGCCAAGGTGTCTTCGACCGGACCCCGCCTCGCGCAGGCGGTTTCGGCAGGTGCGGTCCAGCCTATCAGCACACCCGCCCAGGGCTCGCCCGCGGGGCCGACCGCTGCACAGCCGCAGAGGAGTTGGGGAATGAACTTCGTTGCGGTCGTGCTAATCCTGGCAATCGTGGGCGTGATTGCGGCTGTTGCCGTCCTGGGAAGGTACAAGACTCAGCTATCCGAATGATTCGTGCTGCGCGAGGAGTTGCCATGTACGCAAGACACTGGTCGTCGCTCGCGGCGGTGACGCTGTCGGTACTGGCCGGCTCGCTATGGGCGGCCGAATCTAGTGGCCAGGCGGCCCAGATCACCTTTGGCGGCAAGATACTCGACCGCCAGGGCCGGCCCGTCTCGGACGCGAAAGTGGTCCTGTATGAAGTGAATTATACGGATTATGAAAAATTCTTGCGCCCCGTGTGTCATCCCTTCGGCTACGCTCAGGGCAGGCTCTGAACGAAGCGCAGCGCAGTGAAGGATCTGGGTTACGAACGGGAGAAACGTCTCATCCGGAAGCCGGATCCTTCGGCTTCGCCTCAGGATGACTGAGTCTGTGCCGCGCAGGAATTTTCCATAATCCGTATTACGGGGGTTCGGGCGCACTCCCCGGGCAGAGCGGGTCAAAGAGGTGATCACCGGGCCGCGCAGGCAAAAAACCTCTCATTCACAGGCCAGATCCTTCGCCTTCGCCTCAGGATGACAAAGTCCTGTCGCGCCAGAATCTTCCATAATCCGTATGATACCGATTCCGATTGAATTTTTCGTAGTGTAGCATGAGCACCGGGTGGCAGCGTGGGTTCCCAAACGCAATGTATCGCGTTTGGGGTCCCCGTCAAGACCGGAGGTCTTGGCGATGGTTCCTGCGCAGGCAACCCGGC
>CAYFUB010000089.1:0-4100 GCA_964346195.1 uncultured Pirellulales bacterium | reverse complement strand
AAAGACCGGCGGCGGAACCACGTAACCACCGAAGCGGCCCAGGACCGGCAACGCAGGCCGGCGGCAGACGCGGATGTCAGAGAACTGCTGGAGAAGCTGGACGTGAAGAAAAAGGCAGTCCTGAGCCTCTACTACTTCGAGCAGCTCACGGTTACGGAAATCAGCATAGCGTTGAAGATCCCCAAAGGAACGGTCAGATCGCGCCTGCACAGCGCGAGGGAAGAACTGAGACACTTGTGGCGGGAATACATCGACGAATGACCTTCTTTTTAGGAGCTTGAACATGGACCGGGAAGAACTCAAGAAAATCATAGACAGCCCGGACAGCTATGACGAAACCAGGGCGGAAACCGTGTATGCATGGTTCCGCGACTGTTACAGCAGGAGAATGCGCTGGGTCATGGTCTGCGTATACGTGCAGTACAGCATTCTCCTGGTGCCGATTATCTACAGTGCCATAACCTTCTTCAGGACCGACCAGGTCAGATCTCAGATTCTGTACGCCACCATCTTCCTGTTCTGCAATCTATGGATTGGCTTCGTGAGTGTTTTCGCCTGGGTGATGATGCAAAGACCCAGCATCAGCCGAGAGATCAAGCGTCTGGAGTTGCGGATCGCCGAACTGACCGAGGCCATTGGCAGCAAATAGTACGGAACGCTCGACAAAACAAGCTTGGCGGAGGTCCTGGTGATTTGCGCCCCACTTGCGATTTCGCCCCGGTCCCGAGACCGATGGTAGCAGAACCTGCAGCCGTTTGGGTGGCCGGGTTCGCACGATGCCGGTCCCGATACAAACCTTTGCTATGGAACGACTCAATCATGCCTCATGATGAGAGAGCGCAGAAAGGCAAGAATGTCTTTATTCCCTTCCCTTGCTTGCCGAATCATCTTACAGGCTGTACAATGGTGGCATGGTGAAGGGCCGCGAAATTGAGGAGAAGCTTCGGGCTTTGCGCGGTGGCAGGCTTCTGTTCCTGCCGCACGCCATAAGGAAGAGCCTATGAGATGCGTTCACTGCCAGGGAACGATGAAACGGGGCAAGGCTCCGATCCACATCGACCGCGACGGCTGCCATATCACCATTGATGATGTCCCTGCCTGGATTTGCGAGCAATGCGGCGAACCGCTGTTCGAAGAGCAGGAAGTTGAGGCTATTCAGGACATTGTCAAGGCCGTGGACGAAAAGTGCCGGCTCCTGCAGCGCTCGGCGTAAGCCCTGCGAACCGTAAACTATGTAAGAAGCGGCCCCATGCGGCCGGAGCCGAGGCATTTTCGGGCTGCGAGGGTGCCGGCAACCAAGTGATGGGAGACTGTGCAGAACCCTGCCAATGGAACGATGAATCGTAGCTCAGGCACACAGGCAGATCAGTCCGTTGGCGTACATGAATTTGACTCCCTTGTGTCGGCAGAAATCCTCGATTTCCTCCAAAACGCGCGGGTCTATGCCGTGGTGTGTCCCCCCGCCGCAGGTTCTAATAAACAGAATCGTCTCCCCGGCGGGGATCTGCGAAATCGCTCGCTTGAGCCGGGCCATATCAGTGGTTTCGACGATCATGCCTCGGTCGTGCGCGAACAACTTGAACCGGGCAGTGGGGAACTCTCGCTCGGGAGAGTAATCCTCGCAGAAAATCATCATCCCATAGCCCTCTCTGAGCACCTGATAGCGGTGCCTTGGGTACCCATCAGTGGGTCCTTGGCGGAAGAAGATATATCCTCTCGGAGGGCCCTCTCTTGGTGTGTTCCACCCATCCATCGCCCACTCCTCACAGACGTAATTACCTTCCAGTGCAAGCTCTTGCCCCTTGGTTGCCTGCGGAGACTGCTTTCTGGGACATCCCGCCAAAAAGCATAGCCAACATGTTATTGCCACGCGGTAGATAAACCGGGCACGCATTTTGATTCTCCCAATCCCGCTGGATGATGGCTTCATGGCGAATTCACCTTTGGGAATCCGCATCCTGGTGAAGTCCGCGCACTGCTTCGCGACACGTGCCACGCCAAAGAACAGTAGTTGAACTCAGGAATAATCTCGTCAATTCCGCTGGAAAATCTTCAGTCAAAGTGGAAGAAGAGGCGCCACTGAACAGTGCCTGTGAGCCCGAGAATCGATAGCAATCTCCTCTGGCCCCGCCATGGACGGGCTGCTTATGGTCATTGCGGCGGGACGCTGGGCTTGCGCGAATCCTTCACATATTGGTCATAAAGGGCCAGGAGTTGCTCGCTGGAGGGGTTGGAGGTGACGGTGAAGCGGGTGCGGGCTTTGGCGGTCTCACCGGACTTGAGGTCGCGGCCGAAGAGGGATAGATAGAGCGAGTAGTGCGACTCGCCATCGTAGGGCGTGGCGACCGCGAAACAGTCCTCATGTGGAGCCATCAGGATGACTGTCAGGCCGTTGGCAGGCCCGCGGCGCAGGCACAGTGGGCCGGCCAAGCGGGGCAGGATGGTCCAGTTCACGGGGTGCGGCTCAAGGAGCCATCGGCCGTCCTGGATGAGGCGTGTACGTGCGTCCGCGTTTTTGGTGAACATCAGCCAATCGCCGTAGTCTTTCTTACCCAGCAGGAGAGACGACTCGCCCTCGCCTCCCTCGTTCTGGGTCCAGACATACGGCGACGAGAACGCGGCATCGAAATATGAGGCGAGAAAGGACTCGAAGCCGCTCAGGTCCTGACAGGCCGTGACGGTCGTCTCGACGTCGAGCGTCTGCGGATCTTTCCAGCGGTAGAGGACCGTCATTTTGAACGGGCGATCCGGTGTTGCGGGCCAAGTCGTTTGCACAGCTCCGTCGGGTCGCAGCTCGGCCGTGCCGGGCCAGTCCCAGGCCGCCGTGCCGTAGCGCTTGTTCGCCGTGAAGACCCGGTAGTGGCTCACGATCCCCATGCTGCCGTCCAGCCTCGCCCCGGACGGAACGTGCACGACCGAGGACAAGCCGCTCGACTTGCCGTCCTGTCGCAACGTCCCGCGCAGGACGCCGGTATCAAAAGTGTATCCGCCTTTGCCACTTGCCACGAACGCGAGGTTGGAGGACGTCTCTTTGCCGGTTGCCAGACCAGTGAGAAGTGTAACGGTAGTGGCAACGAGCGGCAGTAGGGTGCGTATCACGCACCACTCCCCCGTCGGTACAAGGCGGTGCGTGATACGCACCCTACGGGGGTATGCAGGATCAGCAGCCACGTCGAGGCACTCTCAAACCTACTTGTTGTTGGCTTTCGGGACTTCGCAGGCGACGCGGAAGCCGACGCAGTCGATCTGGGGCAGCCACCATCTGCTCTTGGGAATCTGGGGGTCGTTCATGCGCCACCAGTCCTCCTCGAAGCCCCGGGCCGCACAGCGCAGCTCGCCGGCCGGACTGTCGTAGAAGCCGCCGCGAGCGACGTGTACCTTGCCGTCCTTGGGGCCGGTCGGATTCACGCACGGGTTCCGGCCGACGGGCTCGGCATACGCCGTGGGGCTGTAAAAATCCTGGACCCACTCGCTGACGTTGCCGTGCACGTCGTAGAGACCCCAGGGATTCGGCTTCTTCGAGGCCACGACGTGGGGCTCCATGTCGGCATTCTCGCCGTACCAGGCGTAGTCGGTCAGCCCGTCGGCGGCGTCGCAGACACCGAAGACGCGGGTCGTGCCGGCCCGGGCGGCGTATTCCCACTCGGCCTCCGTCGGCAGGCGATACTTTTTGCCGGTCTTCTGCGAGAGCCACCGGCAGAACGTCATGGCATTGTGCCAGGTCATTCCGATGGCCGGATGCTTCTTGCTGTACCCCATCGTCATATCGCCGTAAACGGGGGTCGGGCCCGTGATGGCATCGACGCCGTCTTTATTCTCCTCCTCGTTCTTTTGGGCCTCCTCCATCTCGACAAACTCTTTCTTGGCCGTGCCGGTCTCCTGGTAGTAGGCCAGGAACAACTCCAGCGTGGTCTCAGTCGTGCAAAGGTAGAACGGATCGACCTGGACCTTGCGCTGCGGACCTTCGTGCTCGACACGGTCGGCCTCGCCGGTCGGGCTGCCCATCGTGAACGCGCCGCCCGGGATGAGCACCATGTCGAGAGTAAGCTGTGCGCCGTCTTTTGTCGTGATGGTCTCGGTGTACTTCTTCGGGAGTTTGC
>CAYFUB010000088.1:0-20113 GCA_964346195.1 uncultured Pirellulales bacterium | reverse complement strand
ATTCCCTGGTCCGGCCCGATGACCTCCGGATGACAGGCATAGTTGATGAGAGTCGTGGTCGGCTCACCGGCGGCACTGAGGAACTGGATGACGGTGCAGCGGGGGTCATACAGCTTCTCGGCGTAGTAATTGTAAGCGATCCTGCCCTGGGCCTTGCCGGTGGCGATTTTCAGACGTGCCGGCTGGACGTGTTCTACGGCTTCGTTGATGGCGTCCGCCAGCTTCGTGCAGACATCATCGAGATACGCCAGATCGGCAGTCGTTTTGCCGCTCAGATCGGGAAAGCCGTAACAGTCCGGCCCACTGTGGTTGTGTGTGGCGCCGATGAGGATGTTCTCGGCCGGGATGCCCCGCACCCGGCTGCGGACCTTATTGCACAGGACGCTCGGGAATCCGAGGAAATCCGTGCTGCAAACGGCCACGCGGGTGTCACCGCTTTCCAGCACGAGGGCCCGCACGGTCAGGCTGCCGATCTTCCGCGTGACCGGATGCGAAGGGCCAACACCGCCGGAGACCGGCAGGAGCTTGGCCGGCGTCACGTCCCGCACGGCAAGCGCCGCCCGAAAAGCGCCGCAAACAGGGCCTTCCAGCAACAGACAAGTCGAGACCGCCAATATGAAGGCTCTGACAAGGTTCCGTCTTGCGCTCATGGTGTTTTCCTTTCTCATCACGTGGTCAACACATTCGACACCCATGTCCAGGACGGACCCGTCACGGGATCGTGTTGGCTCTGATGGAGTTATACATGAAGCACGCGGGCTTGTGCAATGGCATGGCGATGGTTTATAATACGGTGTCGGCCTCGGACGCACACAGGGCGCCGTCAAGCACGGTTGTGCGGCGCATGCGACGTGCGGGGGGGGCCGACACCTTGAGTCGAAGGGGCGGAATCATGAACGAGGACAACGGCTTCACTCTGATCGAGCTGTTGGTTGTCATCGCCATCATAGCCGTGCTGATGGCCATTCTGCTCCCGGCCCTGCATCGGGCCCGCGAGCAGGGTCAGCGCGCCGCCTGTCTGAGCAATCTCAAACAACTAATGGTCGCGTGGATCCTCTACGCCGACGAGAACGATAGCAAGATCGTGCATGGCTGCACGGGCAAGCCCGGTGAATACCAGGTACCGACGAACGAGGATGGCTGGGTCCACTGGGCGGGCTATTCGAACGAGACCGCCGAAGAGGCACAAGTCCAGGCCATCGAAGCGGGGGCCCTGTTCCGATACTGCCAGACAGCCAAGCTGTACCAGTGTCCCAGCGGGCTGCGCGGCGAAATGCGGACCTACTCCATTGTGGATTCGATGAACGGCTGGCCGAGCACCGGTCCCCGCATCAAAAACAGGAACCAAATCACGCGGCCCGGCGAGCGCGTGGTCTTTCTCGATGAAGGCTGGACCACGCTCGCCAGTTGGAGTGTGCCGTACGACCGGGAATCCTGGTGGGGCTCCGCGCCCGTCCCGGGAGGGATTACGTCGCCGACCAACCGCAATTTCGACCCGCCCCCGGTTCGGCACGGCAAGGGGACTACTTTTTCGTTTGCCGACGGGCACAGCGAATACTGGAAGTGGAGAGACCAGCGAACGATCGACTACGGCACGCTGGTGCCCGGCACCGATTCCGTTCAACCGGGCAATCCGGACCTGCACCGCGTGCAGCGGGCCGTCTGGGGCAAGCTGGGATACACGCCGGTCGCCGAGCGATGACGGAATGGGCAGGAAGTGCGGCAGGTAGCGTCGTTATCTTGCACCCGTTGGAGGCTGCAAGATCGTACTTGATGGTCGGGTGGAGACCGCCATATCAAAAAGATGGAGGTGACAACGGTCGAGTGGTGACGACGGGAGATGGCCCGCGTCAGAATGACAAGAGCGCAGCCAGGTGTGGAGCGTTGCAGGTTGCCATCTGTATTCCCTTGAGGAGGAACAACAATGAGAACGTACGTCGTGTTACTCGTGTTACTGGTTGGGCCGGCCGCAGGCGTGGCGAATGCCGACATCAGGAGCGGCCTCGTGGGGTACTATCCCCTTGACGAAGGGACGGGCAATATCGCTCACGATCTGTCGGGCCGGGGACACGACGGGACCCTTCATAATGGCATAACCTGGATTTCACCAGCCTACCAGGGCGCCGGCGTCAACTGTGACGGCACGACGGACACCAGGATTGAGCTGGGAACGTGGAATCCGGCGGAGGGAACGGGACAACTGTCTCTGGCATTATGGATCAGGTGGGCCGGCGGAGGCGGCACGTATCAAGGCCTGATCGGCAAGAGAAACACCTGGCCCGACACGACGATGTTTCAGTTCCAGGTCCGACCGGAAAATGGCGGCACCTTTCGCCTGGAAACAGGATCAGTTGCGATCGTTTCACCGAACAATACTCTGAATCCACTCGTCCAGACCTGGGCGCACGTGGCAGCCATCTTTGACGGCACCACCGCGAGGCTGTATCTCAACGGGGAACAGGTGGCGTCCGGCGCCTTCGCCTTCAACACGGCCGGCACAGGGTCCGTTATGGGCATAGGTTGTGTGACGGGTGGCGGTCCGGGTCACAGCGGCAACGGCGAAGTCTTCCTGGGCGATATGGATGAAGTGGGCATCTACAGCCGGGCACTGTCCGAGGAGGAGGTTTCGCTCATCATGACCGGCTACGGCGGCGACAGGGCCTCGAATCCTCGCCCGAAAGACAAGGCCGACGATGTGCCACGGGACGTGGTCCTGAATTGGGACCCCCTGGAGACGGCGACGACACGCGACGTGTACTTTGGGACGGTCTACGACGATGTCAACGATGCTGGTCGTGCCGACCCGAGGGATGTCCTGGCCGGCCGGGGCCAGACGGCCACGACCTTCGCTCCGGCCGGTCTGGAGTACGGCCGGGCGTACTACTGGCGGATCGACGAAGTCAATGCGCCGCCAGACGGCACGATCTTCAAAGGCGACGTCTGGAGTTTCACGGCGGAACCGTATGGTTATCCGATCAAGAGCCTGACGGCCGAGGCGTCCAGTCAGCAGGTTGCTTCGCTTGCGATCAGGACCATCGACGGCTCCGGACTCAACCCGCAGGACGAGCACTCGGACGATCTGAAGCAAATGTGGATGAGTAACGGCATGCCGGCCTGGATCCAATACACCTTCGACAAAGAATACAAGCTGGATGAACTGTGGGTCTGGAACGCCAACTCCCTGCTCGAACCCTACATGAACTTTGGGGCCAGGGACGTCACCATCGAGTACTCCACCGACGGCGAGACCTGGAGCCAGTTGGAGAACGTGCCGGAATTCGCCCAGGGAACGGGCATGCCGGCCTACACTGCCAATACCATCGTCGATTTCGGCGGAATCGTCGCGAAATACGTCAGGCTGACCATCAACGCCACCTGGGGAAATCCGATATCTGCCAGCCTGAGCGAGGTGCGGTTCTTCTATGTGCCCGTGCAGGCCCGTGAGCCCCAGCCGGCCGACGGGGCGACGGATATCAGCGTGGGAACCGACCTGATCTGGCGGCCCGGCCGCGAGGCCCTGTCGCATGAAGTGTGCTTCGGCATCGACGCGGATGCCGTGGCCGCGGGAACCGTCCCGGCCGCCACGCAGACCGAGCGAAGCTACACGCCCGCATCCCTGGAGTTTGGGACCACCTACTTCTGGAAGGTGGATGAAGTCGGCGAAACCGGGACGTACGCGGGCGACCTCTGGAGCTTCACGACCCAGGAGTATGCGATCATCGAGGACTTTGAAAGCTACAATGACGAGGAGGGCCAGGGCACCCGCATCTACGAGACGTGGATCGACGGCTACAGCGATCAGTCCTCCGGCTCGCTCGTGGGCCACCTCGATCCCCCGTTTGCCGAACGGACGATTGTCCACAGCGGCCTGCAATCAATGCCACTGGCCTACGACAACAGTGAGGCGCCGTACTTCAGCGAAGCCGAGCGCGAGTTCGCGACTGCTCAGGATTGGACGGACAAGGGGGCCGACACCCTGGCGTTGTACGTGCGAGGCAACGCATCCGGCTTCACGGAGACGGCCGACGGGCAGATCATCACGAATGCCATCGGCGTCGATATCTGGGACACCGCCGACCAGTTCCGCTATATCTATAAGAACCTGAGCGGAAACGGCTCGATGGTGGCACGCGTCGACAGCCTGGCGCGCACGGACGGCTGGGCCAAGGCGGGCGTGATGATCCGCGAGAGCCTCCATCCGGGCTCGAAGCACGCGTTCGTCTGTTTGACGCCGGACTATGGGGTTTCATTCCAACAGCGTCCCCAGACCGGCAACGTGATGAGCCAGGTCTCGACGAACGTCGTGGTCGCCTCGTCATGGGTGAAATTGACCCGGACGGGTAATGTCTTCACCGCTCAGCACTCGGCGGACGGCGTCGCCTGGAATCATATCGCGTTCACCTCGCCCGTGAATATCTCCATGGCTGCCGACGTCCTGGTCGGTCTGGCCGTCACCAGTCACAATGCCAATGCGGTTACGGCGGCGGAGTTCTCCAACCCCTCGATGACCGGCAACGTGACCGGCCCGTGGCAGATCGCCGAGATCGGCGCAGAGCAACCTGTCGGCAACTCGGCCGAGCCGATGTACGTGAGGATCGAGGACGGTAGCGGTGCGAGCGCGACGGTCGTGAACGCCGATGAGGCCGTCGCGGTACGTCCTACCTGGCAGGAGTGGGCGATCCCATACAGTGATTTGGCCGGGGTGAACCTGGGCCGGGTCAAGACGATATACCTCGGCATCGGCAATCGCAGCGCGCCAACCCCCGGCGGCACAGGTGCTGTCTACATCGACGACATCGCGCTGGGCCGACCGCTTGCGCGGTAGGGACACGACTGTGGATCGCCGCGAGCAATCTGCTATCAGGACTTGAGTGGCAACGGCAGGCGCCGGCGTGCCGATGATTGGCCCGTCCGCCCCCGAGGCGTGGCGGGAGTTTACCGCTTTCGGGCCACCGGCGTGGTGGTGTTGGGCGAGCGGTGCGATTCCGGCTCGTGCAGGGCGCCGACCCATACTTACAATCCTCCCCGCCGGTGGCCTCAAAGCGCCAAATTCCCTGCCGGCGTCTCGCCGGCAGGCTCGCGAAGGTCCGTAGCGCTCGCCGGAGGCTGCCGGAATCCGCCACGGTATGCCGGCCGCACCCGTCAAGGGCGGGACGCCCCTCGACACGGGGTGACTTGGCGTCTGTCACAAGCAGATAGTGTCTTTATCTTGCACCCGCTGGGGGCTACAATACGGCCGTTGGTCCCCCGGCGGGGACAGTCACATTAAGAATGCCGGAGTTGACTATGGTCGATCGGATGAGAGCAACGCGCAGGCTCGTGTCGAACGTGTCCCGCCTTCGAATCGCGGGCGGGACGCCCGCGACACAAGCGTCACGACGGGAGTTTCTGAAAGCGGCGGCCTCCACGGTGGCTTTGCCGTATGCGATCACGAGCGCGGCCCTGGGGGCCGGGCGCGGAACGCCGCCCAGCGAGCGGATACGCATGGGCTTCATCGGCCTCGGCGGCCAGGGGAGCGGCCATCTCCTGGGCGGGGCGTGGACGTACGTGCCGGGGGGCTACGTGGCTCGAGACGACGTGCAGGTACTGGCAGTCTGCGACGTGCGCCGCGAACGGCGCGACCACGCCTGGCAGCGGTGCAACCAGATCTATGCCGAGCGGTTCGGCCGGTCGGGCTACGACGGTGTGAAAGCATACAATGATTTCCGGGAAGTCCTCGCACGTCCCGATATCGACGCCGTGCTGCTGGCGGTGCCGTATCATTGGGCGGCGCCGATGTCAATTATGGCTCTGCGCAGCGGCAAGGATGTCTACTGCGAGAAACCCATCGCCATCACCATGCGCGAAGGTCGCACCCTGGTCGAGACCTGTCGCCGACACAATCGGGTCTACCAGGCGGGCATGCAGCAGCGCTCGGAATACGAGGGCAAGTTCCGCATTGCCTGCGATCTGGTTCGCAACGGTCGCATCGGTCAATTGAAAGAGGTGTACGCGTATCGCCAGCCCGGTGCGTTCTTCCCGGTGCCTTGGACGTCGGACCGTTCCGTGCCCGTACCCGAAGGCTTCGACTGGGACATGTGGTTGGGGCCGTTGCCGTGGCGGCCGTTTGGGGGCGAAGCCGGGCATACGCTCTCCGGGTTGTTTGTCGGCGACGTGAATTGGAGTCCCCACCACTACGACATCATCCAGTGGACGGTCGATCCGGATGCCCAGGCGCCCATCGAGGTGGAGTTCGACAACGGCAACGTCCATTACCACTATTCGAATGGCGTCGTGGTTCATTCCGCGGGTTATCCCGGCGAACCTGTCGGCGGCGAGGGTGGGGCCTGTTTCGTCGGCACGGAGGGGCGCATTGCGGTGGACCGCTCCCATCTCGTTTCCTATCCCGCGCGCATTCTCAAACGGCCGCTGCGCCCGGGAGATTCGCGCGTCTACTATGCCGACAGTCATTCGGGCAACTTCCTCGATTGCATTCGGACGCGCCGCTTGACGATCTGCAACCCGGAGACCGCCGTGTATACGATGAACGCGATTCTCATCGGGGGGATATCGCTGGCCTTGAAACGCCCGGTCAAATGGGAGCCGGCAAAAGGTGCGTTTGCCGGCGACGAGCAGGCCAATCGGCTTCTTTCGTACAGCAAGCGCTCTCCGTGGCGAATTTGAGGTGGTGCGAGGCGAGCCGCTATGGGCAACGATTACGAGGATATCCCCATGAAGAAGAATCACCTGTATTACATACTTGCGTGTCTCCTGATGCTCTCTGCCGGCAGCGTGCGTGCCGACGAGGAACAGGATCTCATTACGATCCTGAAGTCGAATGCGGGCCTTCCGCAAAAGTGCGACGCCTGCTTCAGACTGCGAATCATCGGAACGGCCAAGTCCGTGCCCGTGCTTGCGGCACTGCTGGGCCAGGAGAGACTGTCGCACGCCGCGCGCAATACGCTGGAAGCGCTGCCGTATCCGGAGGCCGGCCGGGCGCTGCGTCAGGCCTTGAGCGAGAGCTCCGGCTCGATCAAGGCCGGTTTGATCGATTCGCTCGGTTGGCGACGCGAATCGCAAGCTGTTTCGCTCCTGGCGCCGTTGCTGTCCGATGCAGACGGCGTGATTGCCTCCGCCTCGGCGTCGGCTCTTGGGAAGATCGGTGGTGACGAAGCTGTCGCAGCACTTCGGACCGCTGCCGGCAACGCGCCGCCTCAGGTCCGTGTGGCAGTCCTGGAAGCTTTGCTCCAGTGCGCCGAAGACCTGCGAGCTGCGGGAAACCAGCGCGGCGCCGCCAGGATCTACCGGGATCTGTTCGACGGAGAGTCTCCGATGCGGTTCCGCGTGGCTGCCTGGCGGGGCCTGGTTCTGTCGGACGCCGGCAGCCGCAAGACCTTGATGGTCGAAGCGCTGCGCGAGTCTGGGCACCCCGCGCGACAGGCGGCCCTGATGCTAATTCGCGATTTGGACGACGCGCAAGTCACCCAGGCCTGTGTGCAACAATGGGACTCGCTTGCAGCCGACGCACAACTGGCCGTATTGGACGCAAGCGTCAAGCAGGGCAGGAACGCTTTGCCGCTGGTTTCCACCGCTCTGAATAGCCCGTATCCGGCTGTGCAGGTTGCGGCGCTGGAGGCCGCCGGTTGCGTGGGGGATGCGAAGCTGGTGGCGGTCCTGGCCGAGCGGGCTGCTTCCGGTACGGAGGCCGAACAGGCTGCCGCACGGCGAAGCTTGAGTCGGCTGTCGGCTGACGGCGTCGACCGCGCAATCCTGTCCTTGCTGGGTCCGTCCGATCCGACGATTCAAGTTGAAGCGATCGACGCGTTACGCGAGCGGGGCACGCCCATTGCTGTTGCGGGCCGGCCGCTCCTGGACCAGGCGCGGGGAGGGGCTCCTCAGGTTCAACAGGCGGCGTTGAGGGCATTGGGGTATCTTTCGGGCACCGAACAGATGTCTGACCTCGTAGCGATGCTGGCCACAGAGAAGAACAGCGGTCAGGCTGACGAAGTCGTCAAGGCGTTGGTTGCCACGGCACACCGGGTTCGGGCGGAAGATCGAGCAGCCACGCTGGTTCTGCAACAGTTGCCCAAGGCCGAGGGGTCGAATCGAGCCGCAATGCTGGTCGCTCTGGCGCAACTGGGCTCGCCCATGGTCCGGCCCGCACTGAAGCGAGCGTTGGGTCAGGCCGATGACAGCCAGCTTCGCGAGGACGCGTTGCGGGCCTTGGTGACAAGCGGCCAGGACGACTCGTTTGTGCCCGATCTGCTGGAGGTCGCGCGGGCCTCGGACAAACAGGTCCAGCGTGTCCTGGCACTGCGGGCGGCGGTCCGCTTGATTGACCAGGGCAATTCCTCGGCGGATGCCAAGGTTCGGCAACTGCGACAGGTTATGCAGGCGGCCGAACGCGCCGACGAGAAGCGTGCGGCTTTGGCGGCCTTGGCCAGGATTCAGACGCCGGCCGCTATGGAGTTGGCCTGCGAACATGTCTCGGACGCCTCGCTGCGGGCCGAAGCGGCCCAGGCCGCGGTGCAGATCGCACAGGCGATTTCCAACACCGAGCCCAGGAAAGTGGCGGCGGCGTTGAAGATGATCGTTGCGGCGCCGGTGAGTGCCGAACGCCGGGAGCAGGCCGAGGGCCTGTTGCTGGAGGTCGCATCGGTCCAGAGCTACCTGAGGGAGTGGGAGGTGGCCGGGCCCTACATGAAAGAAGGGCAGAACTACGCGCAACTGTTCGACATTCCGTTCGCACCGGAGGAAGCGGAAGCGAACGTGGAGTGGAAGCCGATCGCCGTCAGAGCGGAGGGCGACCACCCGGCGTACGTAGATCTGCTTGCCGCACTCGGCGGCGAGCAGCGGGTGGCTTATCTGAGGACGCAGATTGAAGCGACGGAACTGAAGCCCGTGATATTGGAAATCTTCAGCGATGACGGGGTGAAGGCCTGGCTCAACGGCCAGCTCATTCACGCGAACAACGTCGCCCGGCCCATCATGCCCGAGCCGGACCGCGTGAACGTCACGCTGCAGAAGGGCACGAACGCGCTGATGCTCAAGGTGACGCAGAACAATCTGCCGTGGGGGGCGATTGTCCGCGTGCGCGAAGGCATCGAACACGAAGGGGCGAATGATGATTCGCCCCTGCTGGGCGAGGGCTTCAGGCTGCACGCGATCAATGCCGATTCCCGCTTCGAGGCGGCCGGGGTCCTCGACGTGAACCGCGACGGCCGGCTCGATATCCTCTGCGGTGGCTTCTGGTACGAGGCCCCGGACTGGGAGCAGCACTTCGTCCGCGCGATCAAAGAGGAGGGCGGCTACTATTACGACTTCGCCAACCTGCCGATGGACGTGGACGGCGACGGCTGGACCGACACGGTCGGCGCCGCCTGGCACAACAAGATGGTGTACTGGGTGCGCAACCCCGGCACGAGCGGCGGGGCGTGGGAGGTGTTCGAGATCGATACGCCGGGCAACATGGAGACGGTGCTGGCGTTCGATATCAACGGCGACGGCCGGCTCGACATCCTGCCCAACATCATGAGTCAGGCGGCGTGGTACGAGTTCCACCCCGATGCGTCGGCCCCACAGAAGGTACGGTGGGAAAAGCACCCGTTGCCACAGGAGGCGGCGGGGCACGGCCTGGGGGCGGGCGACGTCAACAAGGACGGACGCTGCGACGTGGTGACACCGCGCGGCTGGCTCGAACAGACGGCGGGCGGCTGGCAATGGCATCCGGAGTTCGAGCTGGGACATGCAAGCATTCCGATTCTTGTGCACGACGTGGAGAACGACGGCGATTCCGACATCATCTGGGGCCTCGGTCACAACTACGGTCTGTTCTGGCTCGAACAGACAGCCGAGGGCGGTCGGCGCGCGTGGCAAAAGCATCCGATCGACGATTCGTGGTCGCAGCCGCACTTCATGCTGATGGCGGACCTCGACAATGACGGCAAAGATGAGCTTGTCACGGGCAAACGCTATCACGCCCACAACGGCAAGGACCCGGGCGGGAACGACCCGCGCTGTGTTTACTACTATGATTTCGACGCTGCCGCGAAGAAGTGGACGCGGCACACGATGCACGAAGGCGGCCAGGTCGCGTTTGGCATCAACACCGCGGCTGTGGACATTGACGGAGACGGCGATATTGATGTTGTCGCTCCCGGCAAGAGCGGATTGTACCTTTTCGAAAACGTAATCAAGAGCTCAAACTGACCGAGTACGTTGTCATGCCGAACGGAGCGAAGCGCAGTGAAGCATCTGGCCAAAGAATTTGAGTGTCCAAGGTGCTATGGATCATTCCGATTTCGCGGCCCACATCCTTCGCTTCGCTCAGGATGACGGATGGTCGCAAGTTCTTAGGAGATGTGTGCCATGGCAAAACCGAAGATCGCGATGATCGGAGCGGGAAGTCTCATTTTCTGCAAGACGCTGACGATGGATATTCTGGCCACCGAGGCCCTGCAGGACGTCGAGATCTGCCTGATGAACCGGACCAGGCCCAAGCTGGACAAGATGGCGGCTTTTGTCAAAGAGGTGGTCAAAGAAAACAAGCTGCCGACGAGGGTGACGGCGACGCTCGACCGTCGCGAGGCGCTGCAGGGCGCCAAGTACGTCATCAACATGATCCAGATCGGCGGCGTCGAGGCGTTCCGCATGGATTACGAGGTTCCGCTGAAATACGGCGTCGACCAGTGCATCGCGGATTCCATCGGTCCCGGCGGGGTTTTCCGGGCGCTGCGGACCATTCCCGTACTGGCCGAGATGTCGCGCGATATGAACGAGCTGTGCCCCGACGCGATTCTGCTGAACTACGCCAATCCGATGGGGGCCAATTGCTCGGGCCTGGGGCGGGTGGCGAAGGCGCAGTTCATCGGCCTGTGCCACGGCGTGCAGACGACCCTCGATCTCATCAGCCGGTACGTGGACGTCCCCAAGGATCAGGTCGATTTCGTCTGTGCGGGCATCAATCACATGGCCTGGTTCCTGGCTCTGCGCGACAAGCGCGACGGGCGCGACCTGTACCCCATCCTGCGGGAGAACGTCGAGAAGCCCGAGTACTACGTCAACGAGAAGGTCCGGGCCGAGGTCATGCGACACTTCGGCTATTTCATGACCGAGAGCACCGGACATCTGTCCGAGTACGTGCCGTGGTTTCGCAGCAGCAAAAGGGCCCTGGACCTGTACTGCGACCAGCCCGGCTTCGGCGGGGCCTCCGGGGCCTACTACAACTACTGCAACATGCTGGCCGAGAAGTACAAGAGCGTAGACTACCTGGCGACCGAGTCGCGCAAGCTCGGACGGCGCAGCGTGGAGTATTGCTCCTATATTCTCGAAGCCGCCGAGACGGACAACGTTTTTCGCCTCAACGGCAACGTTCGCAACGATGGTTATATCACCAATCTGCCACAGGGCTGCTGTGTCGAGGTACCGGTCTTCGTCGATGCGCGCGGGCTGCATCCCGTGCGCATCGGTGACCTGCCGGCGCAGTGTGCGGCCTTGAACCAGAGCAATGTCACCGTCCAGCAACTGGCAGTCGAAGCGGCCTTGACGGGCAATCCCGAGTACGCTATGCACGCCATCGCCCTTGATCCGTTGACCTCGGCGGTTTGCACGCTGAAGGAGGTCCGGGACATGACGCGCGAGCTGCTGGAGGCCCAGCGGCAGTGGCTGCCGCAGTTCGAGGGCAAGCGACTGGCTGCCAGAGCGACGATCAGCATTCCGGGCCACGTGGTGGCCATCGATGTCCCACTGGACCCCGCACTGGCGATTGCGAATCGCTTCCAGGAATTGGCCAGGTAGTGAGTGCCGCCCAAAGGCCCACATCGAGTAGGTGTATTACCGGGTCCATTCCCGCCGACTGGACGGTGATTCCGTGCTTATCTCGACCTGTTGTTTTGACTCCACGCGGGTCAGGTGGGTGACGTTCCCGCCGCGTTATGCGGACGGCCGATGCGCGGAAATGGGCAGATACGGGTCGGCTGCACGTCAAAGCGGGATAAATTGAAGCTGTGCTTCCGGCGGACCGAAAAACAATCAGTGGCCATGACTGCGGGGCTCTCGCGGCCGGATGCCATTCGCAGGACACGTTTCAGTTTATCGGAACAAGAAGGTTGACAGGCCCTCCGGTACATGGCAAAATAGGGAATATACTTAATATGCCTAAGTAAATACCTGTAGTGCATGCGCCAATTATTTCTGTATTTGCCCATAGCCGCTCTTGCCCTGTGCGGCCCTGAATCCGTGTGCCGATGTGCCGAGCGCAGGCAGCCGGTTCAGAGCGGATCGCCATTGTGCAGCGATACCGTGGATTTGGCGACGCTCAAAACGTCGCTGGGTACATCCTTCCAGATAACGACCACCAAGCACTTCGTGCTGCTCCACGAGGCCGGCGCCGACTACATCGAAGAGATGGACCGGACCCTGGAGAGTGCGTACAGACGATTCTATCTGGCCTTTTGCCGCGCCGGATTCGATCTGTCTCGGTCGCAAGACCGCCTTGTCTGGATATGTTTCCCGCACCAGGGCAGTTTCAACCAGTACGCCCTCCAGGCAGAAGGAATGGATCTGTCGTGGCTGGAAGGGTACTATTCGACGCGAACGAATCGCGTTGCCGTAGTCCAGACGAACCAGACGATGCTCGAACGCAAGAAGATCCATCCTCAGCGAAATGGAATGCGGGTCACGCTGGTCGCCAACGAGGAACAGGGCGCGGAGGTCGGAACCCAAATGCAGAACAACGCGCTCGGGGGCCCGGTCGTGCCTATGCCGGCGGAGGACCTGTGGCTCGATGTCTTGAGATTGACGCACGAGGTGGCCCATCAACTGGCATTCAACAGCGGTCTCCAGAAACGCGGCGTGATGTATCCGCTGTGGGTCTCCGAAGGCCTGGCGACAAATTTCGAGTATGAGCGGCCCGTCGGCACCGGCCTCGAGCGCTGTAATATCATGCGCTGCAACAGCCTCATGGAGTCACATGCGGCCGGCAGACTGGTTCCGCTGGAGCAGTTCGTCGTGCAGACGAAGGCCCCGGCGGATGTTCGTCTGAGCCGACGCTGGTACGCTCAGGCCTGGGCGTTTTTCCACTTCATCCTGGCCGAGCGGCCCCGGAACTTCCAGAGCTACCTGGATCGGTTGGCAGACCACTCGCCCGGCCGCCGCGACGCCTGCACATTACTCGCGGAGTTTACACAGGCGTTCGGGCCGCCCGAAGAACTCGAGCCCGCCTGGAAGGCGTTCCTCGACCGACAGGCACAGCATGCCCCGACGGGCAATCCCGCCGCGTCTCTCATGCCGGCCACGCGCGCCGCACAATCGCCCTGAACCCACTGAGCCTCCTCGCCCAAGCGTTCCATTGCGTACGATGGTTCCATATCCTGCCACCCGGTGCCCACACTCCGCTCGAAGAATTCACCAACAATAGACCGGCTGGCTCGGGCGGATACGGACACGGCGCATACTAAGAAACTATCTCAAAACGGCACTCTGACTTGTCATGGTGAGCGAAGCGAACCATCTGGCCCCCGCCGGTGAGGTTGTTCAAGTCCGCAGCCCAGATTCTTCGCTTCGCTCAGAATGACGTTGCCGTTTTGAGATAGTTTCTAAGTATTCACCGAGGGCAGAATCCGCCTCTTGCCTATGGGAAGCACCGCGCAGATGGCTTTATCTGGAATCGAGAATTATATCCCAGGTAGTCAATCGGCGGACAACCTGAGTTTGGGAGATGACCGTAGCGGTCATTGGCTCAGATTGTCGGAAACTTGTTTTTCTAAGGGAGTAGGACCATGTGTAGTGCGAGAGTTTCCTTCAGGGGCCTTCTGATTATTGGCGTCGTGGGTATGCTGTGTGCCTGGAGCCTGGCAGTGGAGCGGCCCACCGAGACTCCGGGGACGCCGACTCAGCAGAGGCCGGAAATGCAGCAGAGAGCCCAGGCGGCCCCGGCAATGATGCTGGCCAGGTCCAGCGAACTGATTGGAAGAAAGGTGGAAAACAGGCAGGGGCAGGATCTGGGCAAGGTCTATGATCTGGTGCTGACATCGGATCTCCAGCAGGTTTCGTACCTGGCCCTGGCGCGCGGCGGTGTCCTAGGTGTAGGGGCGAAACTCTATGCGATCCCCTGGCAAGCCGTCCAGATGGGGCCTGAGAACAAGATCATTGTGCCCATCACGGCGGAGCAACTCGAGGCGGCCCCCGGCTTCGACGAGGACAACTGGCCGGGCTGGGGAGATCCGCGCTGGGTAACGGGCCTGATAAGACGGGGCCAGGCTTATGAGCGCGAGCAACAGCCCGGCCAGCCGACCGAACGGGAGTCCACGGCACAGGAGGATCGAGAGAGGTCCCGCGAGAGACCCGGCATGCGGGGCGAAGGCCGGGCGGAGATGGCAGCCGCGACCCAGGATGTTCAGTACCGCAGAGTGACCCACCTCACGGGTATGGACGTGAAGAATGACAAAGGGGAAGACATCGGCAACATCGAGGATTTCGTCATCGACGCTCGTGACGGGCGGGTGGCATACACCGTTGTCTCGTTCGGCGGGTTCTGGGGCATCGGTGAGAAGTGCGTCGCGGCACCCTACAATGCCATTGATTTACAGCCCCGGCGTAATATCGCCAGGCTCGAGGCCGACAGGCAGACACTGGAGTCAATCGCGTTCGAGCCTGGCGAACTCCCTGACCTGACGAACCGCCAGTACGCTCAGCGCATCCATGAGGCCTTCGATGTCGAACCGTACTGGACCGTGTACGGATACGTTCCGCCCGAAGAGCGGCGCGCGGCCGAGGAACGGACCTGGGGGCCGCAGAGCCAATTCGCGCACCAATTTGACGCCGACAAGATCGAGACGATGCAGGGAACCGTAAAGAACGTCGGCACGTTTCGCCCCGAGGGCGCGGCGCCGGGCATCGCCGACGGGCTCCGCTTACGCGTCAAGACGGATGACGGCAAGTTCGTTACCGTATACGTGGGGCCGCACTGGTATGCACGACAACAGAACTTCTACATCATGCCCGGCGACAAGATCACGGTGACCGGGTCGGACACCAAGATTGGGTGGCGGTCGGTCATCGTGCCGACTGAGATCAAGAAGGATGACAAGACCCTGCAACTGCGGGACAAGACCGGACAGCCGCAATGGAAGTGGCGGCCGCAAGGCCAGCAAATGCAACCGGGTCGGCAGCCCGCCACCGCAACCCAGCGTCAGCAGCAACCGGGCCGGACGCCCCAGTAGGACAGGTGCAAGTCTGACAGCGAATCTTCAAGCCCCAGCCTCCCGGTCGTGCCCGGGAGGCTGGGGCTGAGCACTGCTCCCGTACAGTCGTGCGGTCATGGCGTGCAATGGCTGAGAACCGCACGTGCTCTACGTGTTTATGGAACCTCAGGTAATAAATGGGAATGGCCGCGTGGCGTTCGCGGTTGATTACCTGAGAATCAACGAGTACCTGCCACACGATGGGTGGCCCGCCGTCTGACGGCCGGAAGGCTGTTCTCTGCGCCGGCGGACAGGACGCCCCGACTCTTCGAGCACCCCCGACTGCGAGTCTGCAAGCAATACTGCCCCGCCCCGGCACCAATTCCTGGCTGCCGGCGGGGCAGCCGCATCTTCGCTCCGGCAGCGAACCGTTCTGGCTGGAGCACTACTGGGGATTCGGGGCGCCCCCATTCCGGCGAAATTGAAGGCATGTGGTTGCTTTTCGCGGTAAGTTGTTATAGTATCACGGCTTTCGCAGGTTCGTTGCAGCGGTATCCAAGAAATGCTGCTGCTCGGGAAATACGGAGTTCGGTAACGAAGCCGGCGGTCGACCATGTTTGACAGTTCCGGCACGGGCAGAAACCGGGCACGAGGGCCGCTGCCGGGCAAGTATCGCCCATTTTGTGCCGCACGCGGCGCAGAGAGGTCATATGGTGGATAAACACGTTTGCATACACGGACACTTCTATCAGCCGCCGAGGGAGAATCCGTGGCTGGAGTACGTCGAGCTGCAGGATTCGGCGTATCCGTACCACGATTGGAATGCACGGATTACCGAGGAATGCTACCGGCAGAATGCCGCTTCGCGCATCCTCGGTCCCGACAAGAAAATCATCGAGATCGTCAGCAACTATGAGAGTATCAGCTTCAACTTCGGCCCGACCCTTTTATATTGGCTGGAGACGCATGCTCCCGATGTGTACGAGATGATTCTGGCGGCCGACAAGAAAAGCCAGGAGTGGTTCTCAGGACACGGTTGCGCGATGGCCCAGGCATACAACCACATCGTCATGCCTCTGGCGAACGCGCATGATAAAGATACGCAGGTGATTTGGGGTATTGAGGATTTCAAGAGGCGCTTCCAGAGAGAGCCGGAAGGCATGTGGCTGCCGGAGACCGCCGTGGACCTGGCGACCCTTGAGGTGCTGGCCGGGCACGGGATCAGGTTCACCATCCTGGCCCCACGGCAGGCCAAACGCACGCGCAAACTCGCCGGCGCGCGTCGTTGGCGCGATGTCAATGAGGGCGACCTGGATACGAGCATGCCCTACATCTGCAATCTGCCTTCCGGCAAGCAGATTACCTTGTTCTTCTACAATGGGCCAGTCTCGCACGGCATCGCTTATGGCGGACTGCTCCACAGCGGCGAGAATTTTGCCCGACGGCTGATCGAGTCCTTCCCTCCGGACAGCGACCGGACCCACCTGGTCCACGTTGCTACGGACGGCGAGTCCTTCGGTCATCACCATCACCACGGCGACATGGCGCTGGCGTACTGCCTCCACCATATTCGCACCAACGATCTGGCTAAGATCACCATTTATCCCGAGTATTTGGAGAAGTTCCCGCCCGAGCACGAGGTCGAGATTTGGGAGAACAGCTCGTGGAGCTGCGTGCACGGCGTCGAGCGCTGGCGGAGCAATTGCGGCTGCGCGGCCGACCAGGTGCGGTCCGGTCAACAGCAGTGGCGTGCCCCGCTGCGCGAGGCGCTCGACTGGCTGCGAGAGAAAATGGCGGGTGTCTACGAGAACCGCATGGCCGCGTACCATCCCGACCCGTGGCGTCTCAGGAACGAGTACATCAGCGTGATCAACGACCGGTCCCCGGAAAACGTACGGAATTTCATCGCGCGGGCAACCGGTAAGGAGCTCGACCATCATGACAAGGTCATATTCCTGAAATTGCTGGAGATGCAGCGCAACGGCATGCTCATGTACACCAGTTGCGGCTGGTTCTTCGACAACCTCTCGGGCATCGAGACGGTGCAGGTGATGATGTATGCGGCCCGGGCCATGCAGCTGTGCCACGAGATTCAGAACTGGAATCTCGAGTCCGAATTCAAAAACATGCTGCAGAACGCCCCGACCAACAGGCGGCCTTTCACGAACGGGAAAGAGATATATGAGAGCTACGTGGAGCCGGCGCGCGTCGATCTGCATCGCGTCGGGGCGCACTTCGCGCTGAGCTCGGTCTTCGAGGAATCGTCCGAGGAACGCATCGACATCTACTGCTACTCGGCGCTGATCGAGGACTTCGAGCACGTCGAGGCGGGCGTACAGGTCCTGACGACCAATCGCACGAAAGTGCGGTCGAACATCACGCTGGAAGAGTACGCCGTCGATTCGGCCGTGCTTTACCTTGGAGACCACCATCTGTTTGCGGCGGTCCAGGGCCGAATGCCGGACGACCAGTTCCGGCGTATCCGCCAGGATCTCGTCAAGGCCTTCCGCAAAGGCGACAGCAACGAGGTCAGGCGGCTGATGAACGTCGCTTTTGACGGAAGAAATTATTCACTGAGCCACCTGTTCAAGGACCAGCAGCGGGAGATCCTGAACTGGCTCCTCGAGAGCACCTGGGAAGAGATCGAGAGTTCCTTCCGCCACATCTACGAGCACAATTATGCGATCATGCAGATGATCCGCAACATGAACATGCCCCTGCCCAAGGCGCTCTCGGCTCCCGCCGAGTTCATTCTGAACGAGGACATTTGTGCCGCGATCCAGGCGGATGAGATCGATCTGAATCGGTTGAGGGACCTTGCCGATGAGGCGGAGCGGCTGTCGTTGAGCCTGGACCGGGAGAGGCTCAGCTTCGAGGGCAGCCGCAAAATCAGCAGCCTGGCCAGCCTGTGGGAAGATGCGCCGGAGAACTTCGACCTGCTGTGGTCGATCGAAAAGGCCCTGGAAATCCTTCACATGCTTACGCCGGAAATGGACCTGCAGCACGCGCAGAACGTGTTCTTCACCATCGCGAAACAAGAGTATCCGGAAATGAAACGCAAAGCGGAAGCGGCCGACGAGAAGGCCGCGGAATGGATCGAGCACTTCGGCCACCTGGCGCAGCGCCTGGGACTGGCGATACCATAGGAAAACATGGGACCAGGGACAGACACAAACTGTCACCGACTCTCACGGACACCTTTGTGCGTGTCTGCCCGTGTCCGTCCGTGTTTGTCGGTGTTCTCACGTTGGTTTCGGATTTCGATGCTATGTTGCGACGACGATCAAGCGGTATCTTGATGCACCTCACGTCCCTGCCTTCGCCGTACGGCATCGGCGATTTCGGCCGGGAGGCCTACCGCTTCGCGGACTTCCTGAAGGCCGCGGGCCAGAACTACTGGCAAATCCTGCCACTGAATCATACCACCGCCAAGACGGGATACTCCCCCTACAACTGTTTCTCGGCGTTTGCGGGCAATCCAATGCTGATCAGCCCGGACCTGCTCTACCAGGATGGTCTTCTGACCCGGGCCCAGGTATCGGATCGGCCCGGCTTCCCCGCGGACGTGGCGGATTATGACAAGGTGTCATCGTACAAAGACCGGCTGCTCGACGCCGCTTTCGAGCGTTTCCGGAACGTCGGCGAATCGCCCGACTACGACACCTTCAAGAAGGAGCATCGCAGGTGGCTGGAGCCTTACGCGGAATTCGTGGCCCTGCGCCGACATTTCAAAGGGCAGACGTGGGCCGACTGGCCGGTTGCCATCCGCGACCGAAGGCCGGACGCCCTCGACTCCGTCAAAGGTCAGTTGAGGGAATGGATGGAGCGGGAGCGATTTCTTCAATACCTGGTCTACAAGCAGTATCTCGCGTTGAAGCGATACGGCAACGAACGGGGCCTCCAGATCGTGGGTGACATCCCCATCTATGTGGCGTACGACAGCGCCGATGTCTGGTCGCATCCCGAGATTTTCAAACTGACCCGGTCCAAGAAGCCGCGTTTTGTCACCGGGGTTCCACCGGACTATTTCAGTCAAACGGGACAGCTCTGGGGCAACCCGGTCTATGACTGGCAGTGCCTGGAGAAGACGCATTTCGACTGGTGGGTGCGGCGGATGAAGCACAATCTGCTCCTCTTCGATTTCGTTCGCATCGACCATTTCCGCGGCTTTATCGCGTACTGGGAGGTGCCGGCAAACCACGAGAACGCGATACGCGGCAAGTGGGTGCAGGTCCCGCATGCGAAGTTTTTCGGGGAGTTGTTCCGGCAGATTCCGTTCGCCGCGATTTTTGCGGAGGACCTCGGGTACATCACGGCCGATGTCCGGGAGGTTGTCGCCCGGTACGACCTGCCGCGCATGAGCGTGCTGCACTTCGCCTTTGGCGGCGACCCCGCCCGCAATCCGCACATGCCGCACAACCATCAGGAGAGCTCCATCGCCTACACCGGCACGCACGATAATAACACGACCCGCGGCTGGTTCGAGAAGGACCTCAAGGGGCCGGAGCGAAAACGCCTGTTCGATTACCTGGGACGCGCGGTCTCCGCGAGAGAGATTTCCTGGGAGTTGATGCGCGTGGCCATGAGCTCGGTGGCGCGGATCACGATCATTCCCATGCAGGACGTGCTGGGCCTGGGCGCCGGAGCGCGGATGAACTTTCCGGCCCGGAGGGACGGCAACTGGCGGTGGCGGATGCGCCCGGGACAAACGACCGCCCGTTTGGCCGACAGGCTCAAGAAGCTGACCGAAGCCTACGGCCGAGCGTGAGCCGCGCTGAGCAGTGCCGTCCAGGGCAATCGCACACACCTTCTTAGACCGATTCCGATTGAGTTTTTCGTAGTGTAGCATGAGCACCGGGTGGCAGCGTGGGTTCCCAAACGCAATGTGTCGCGTTTGGGGTCCCCGTCAAGACCGGAGGTCTTGGCGATGGTTCCTGCGCAGGCAACCCGGC
>CAYFUB010000087.1:0-6777 GCA_964346195.1 uncultured Pirellulales bacterium | reverse complement strand
ATGCCGCCGGGCAGTCCCCCCGCGAGGAGCCAGGCCGCGTCGTCGAACGGCCGGGGTCCCCGCCACTCGCTGCCGATGTCCCCGGCGGGGATCAGGACGTGTTTCGCCACTGCTGACGGTACGACGACGCGCTGCGTGGCATCGGTTTGCGCCTCCTGGGGCATCCGGGGGTCGGACCCGTCCGTCGTGAACCAAATGGTCCCTGTTTGTGCACTCATTGCCAGGGCGAACCCCCTCTCGACCGCGCCGCCGTGGGGGTGGAACCCCGGGGCCTCGATCTCGGGATACAGCCCCCGCGTTTTGAGCTGGCCGAGGACAATCCCGGTCCGCTGCGGGAAATACTCGTGGCAGAGGAAATCGAGCTCCGCCTGCCACTCGACATCGGGCGTGTATGGGCTGTCGGGCCGGTGGGCGTCGCCCCACCGAGCCGACTCGGCGACCAGGGCCAGGCGAATCTCCTCGGCCCGCCGCAGCCATCGGGCCTTGGCACTCTCGGCGGTGAGCAGGCCGCTGTTGAAGAAATGCCGGTGTACGTGATCGGCGAACTGCATTCGATACTCGCTGTTGGCCGCAAGCTGCTGATGCAGGTGAGTGGGCTGATTGTCGAAGTCCCTGCCGCTGACGTCGTCGTCCAGATCGAGAAAGGTCCTTTCGGAATCCCAAGAGAGGAACCGGAATCCTGCCCCCGGCACCCGTCGTCGTCCGCCATACCAATTATTGCGGTCCCAGTCCACGTTGCCCATGTAGAAATTCACGAGCATGTAGTCGATGAGGCCGGGGACGTCCAGGTATTCCTGGATTCGGCGGAGGGCTTCCGGGGAGTCCAGGCCCTGGTTCGCGAGCGCCATCATCGCATTCCAGGCCTGGCGGTCGCCGTCCACGGTCCCGCCCTTGTGCTGAACCACGTCGTATTCCTCGGCCTCGCCCCCGAGGTGCTCGGCGAAGAACGACGCGTTCGGTCGCTCGATGACGTGGTACAGGCCCCAGTACAGCCCGTTGAGGTACAGGTGTACGTAGCATTGGCCGGCCGTCAGTCGCCCCATGGCGTGCTGCGTGTCGCGTGGCCACTGGTCGCGGATGTACTGGGCGCGAATCTGCTGAATGGTGTTCGGATGGAACCACGAGTCGCCGTTGCCGCCTCGCAGGACGAGGGTGTCGAAGCGCCGGACCGGCCAGTCCTCGAACACGGGAAACTCCAGCTTTGGCGCGCCATAGATGCCCTTGAACAGCAGACGCATGTTGTGCTTCGGCCGCGTCGGGCTGCGGCTGGCGCCGCCCTGGATGCGCAGTCCCGCGTTGATGTGGGTCTGCTCGCCTCCCGCCGGATCGATGATTTCCACCGAGACGGGCCGCTCCCACGATTCGCCCTCACCCTGCGAGTTCACGTAGATGCCGGAGACACTGTCGAACAGATCGGCCACGTTGGATGCCAGCGAGATCGTCCGATGAGTGAGTAGTGCATCCCGCATGACATCGGCGTAGGGCGGATGGCGCGTGAGCCGCCCGTCCATCGCGTAATCGGACGGACCCTCACCCCAGGTGTGCGGAAAACCGGCCGGATTCGAGGGCTGCTCCAGGACATCGTCGAGGAAGATAAACGTGTGCGTACGGACGACAGACGGTTTCCAGCCCGGCCGGATCGCCTTGGCCCGCAGGCATACCGTTCTATTGATTTCCAGGGAGTCCGTGTACCGCCTCCCGTTGGTTCCACGGGCCCGCGGCGTGTATGGCTCGCTCCCGTCAATCGTGTACCATATGTCCGCCTCGGGCGTGGGCGTGCTGAGCGTCACGCGGAACGGTGCGTCATAGAAGCCCCGCTCATGGCTGAACTCGACCTCCTCGACAAAGCCGTCATATACCAGGACGTTCGCGCCGCCCGGGCTCGGAACGGCCATGTACTGCCAGTCCTCGTGCCCGTCCGGGTATCGGCCGAACGATATGTCCGGCGTCTGGCTCGCGAACGTCACGGCGTCGATCAGCGTGGCGCCATCCACGTCAAACAATCCGATCACCTCGCCGTCCGCGTCCAGTGCGAACCCGGCGTGGAGCCCGGGCTCGTCCTGTATGTCCTTGTCCGCCCACACCAGCAGATAGCCGCCGGGCGGGACCATCGTCGCCTCTGGCCGGTCCGAGGGAATCCGCCATCGCGTCGGCTCGCTCAGGTCATCCGTGAGATACATCCCCGCCGCGTCAATGGGTACGTCGCCGGCGTTATAAACCTCGATCCAATCGTCATACTCGGACTGCGCGTCCGCGAGAATACTGCTGTTGGAGGCCAGCAACTCATTGATCAGCAGGTGGCGCTCGCCTGCGGCGCAGACCCCACCCCGCATGCAGAGAAACGGCAGAACCACCCAGAGACATCTCAAGAAGCGAAACATCGTGCCTTTCCACTGAACGGCAACATGAATCTCCTTGGCTTCAAGCGGGTGAAATCGCAGCCGGACGTATCCAGTATACCAAAAGCCATGCTCTAATGCCACAAGCCGGGTCACCGACCGAAGAACTGACCACGTTTTGTGGCGGGGCAAGCGCCTTTGGTCATGCTGAGCGAGGCATCTCGCCGGAAATTGGCACGGGCGAATGATTATTCGCCCCTGTGGCCTATGTGCATGGCCTGCCACGAGATTTACTGGCACGCGACGAACCCCCGCTCCGGTCCGGCCCGGCGTGATGGAGCCAGACGCATATTTGCCCCCCAACGGCGCCGCGAATCGTGAACAAAAGATTCGACGCGGGATTATGGATATGAGATAATGCGGCGTGGTTTGGACTTGGGTAGGGGATCAGGTGATATGGACACGAAGGCAGGCTTGGACATAGTACGAGAGGGAGATGTCGCAATTGCTTCATTCACAAGCACTTGCATCAGCGACGTCGAGCAGATTACGAACGCTTCGACCCAGGTCAAGCAGTTCATTGAGGCCAACCATCCCGCGCGGGTGGTTTTCGACTTCACGGACGTTAAGTTCTTTTCCTCACAGGTATTAGGACTGCTGCTGGAGGCCCGGGCCCGCCTGGAGCCGTACCACGGCGAAGTCGCCATCACGTCCCTGAGCCCGCAACTGCTGCGCGTTTTCAAAATCACCAATCTCGACCGGATCTTCAACTTCTATCCCGACCGTGTCACGGCAGTCGGCTCAGTCTCCGACTCCCGGAATTGACGGTAGCGGGCGCAGACGGCAAGCCGATGCCCAAATAGAGAAGAAAAGAACCTCTCCGCGGAGGTGGTAAGCAGATGGGCCGATCATCAGGCCCGTGCCGCCTTGGATCGCCGCATGGCCGGCTTCTGCCTGCTCTCTTTGTTGTGGTTCTGCAACAACTTCATCGCCTTCTTGACGTCGGAGACTTTTAGGACGCCTGTGGTGCGTCCGCCTCTGGCCCCGGCCGTACAGTAGGCGTAAGAGATGTTGATATGGCCTTTGGCGAGCTTCTCGGCAACCGTGGCCAGCGCCCCGGCCCGGTTGTCCAGATTCACGCACAGGACCTCCGTCTCATTGAAAGGCATGTTCAGCTTTCTCAGCAGGTCTCTGGCCTTGTCCGACTCCTCGAAAACCACCCTCATCACGCCGTGCTCGGCCGAGTCCATCATCGTGATCGCCACGATGTTCACTCTGACCTTGGCAAACTCCCCCAACGCCTGGGCCAGCATGCCGGGCTTATTGACCATGAAAACGGAAAACTGCGGTGCCACGTACATTCTTTCGCCTTTCCAACATCCGTTCTGCCGCTTATACGCTTCTGCTCCTCTATTCGCCGTTCGCCCCGCCCGCGAGGCTGGGTCGGCAATCCACGGTTCTTTATAGTATTATCCCGTAAAGGGCATGGCGGTTCAACCGCAATGTTGCTTCGGCCACGCTGGCCACGGGTGCGGCCACCGGTCTGGAGGGGCTGTGTGTGGCCACACTCTGTCATGTCGAGCGGAGCGAAGCGCAGTCGAGGGGCCCCCCAAACGCGATGTAGTGCGCTGGGGAAGGGTCGCCAAAACGCGCTATTTCGCGTTTTGGGAGCCCAGTCCTCTCCACTGCGGCCTTCGACCTCCGGTCGAAATGACAACCGATGAGAAGGGATCGGAATCGGCCGCCGAATACCGGCCGCACCCCGGTCACGCCCCTCTCGAAAAAAATGGGACGTGGGGCTTGACGAGATGGCTGAAATTGTGTATAATTATGGGAACTTAAAGGTCTACAAGCCCCTGGGTAGTCTCGCTTCCTCTCCCTCCGTTTGCTCAGGGGCTTTTTCGCCAAGTATATCCCACTGCTCCGGTTACGATTGGGTACTCCAGGGCGTGCGGGACTCGGCGGGGTGGCGCCGTTCGGGCCGTAGAGACGCAGGATTCTGCGTCTCTACGGCCGCCGGCACTGCGAGATTGCCGCCAGTATGCTATCTGGGCTGGTATGTGATGGTCAGCCGCGCCGCATTATCGGGCTTCCCGTTGTATGACCAGAACTTCCGGTCACTGCCGCCATAGACGGACGTCGAGAAAATGATGACCATCGCGTTGTCCGCGGACCACCCGGGTCGGTCGACGACCTCCTGGATGACGGTGCGGATATCGGGGCTGTCATACCACGTGTTGGACGTCCACGGCTCATTGCTCTTTATCTTCCACGCTTGGGAAGCATCGGTCTTCGGTGCCTGCGAGGGGGCCCGGCCGAAGCCGCTGAAGTCCGCCGGGTTGTCGGCCGCCTCGGCCTGGATCATCCCGTCGATTTCGCCGGTCAATCCGCTGGTATAGGAGCAAATCTTCAATGTCGCGCTTTTGATTTCCACGCCTTGAGGTACCTTTATGCCGATGAATCGCATGCCAGCGGTGTACTGGCCGACGACCAGCGCGGAATCATTGAGCATTTGGGACGAGCTCCACTTCATGCCGTGCGCATCATCGGCGCCGCTCGACACGTGGTACTCGACCGTGATCTCTCGCATGACCGTGATATTCACGGTGGCGGTATTCGACTGTCCGCCGAAGGGGGGTGCCCCGCCATCATCCGCCGCATACGTGAAGCGGTCGGCGCCAACCCAGTCCGGGTCAGGTCGGTAAACCACCCGATCGATGCCCACCTCCAAGACCGTCGGGACCGTCGTGATCGGCAGCGCCGTTGTGGCAGACTCCAACTGGCCGTGCTTGGGCAGGGACAGGATTCTGTAAGTCAGCGCGCCGGGCGGGCTGGGTGAGCCGTCGTCGGTCGCCATCAAAGCGATCGTGACGGAAGCACCGGCCGAGGCGTTCAAGAGCACATCCTCGGCCAGCGGCGGTCCGGGCTGCGACGTGCTCACGGCAAAGGTCCCGAACCCCGAGACCCGCTTGACTACCAGGAGGGCCTCCACATCCGTATCGGGAGTGTAGCGCAGCGACTCACCGTCGCCCGTGCCGACGAACGTGCTGGAAGCCAGGACGACGGGCGTGCCCGTCTCACTCGGGACCAGGCTGTAGAGATAGAGGTCGAAATCGCCCTCGGCCGGATTCTCCAGCACGACTTCGAACTCGGCTCCGGCCAGCAGCCTGACCCGGCGGGCCCAGACCCTCCGATCTCTCGCCCCACCGGCGAACTCGGCACTGACCCGGGGACCGGCCGCGTAGGTCATCGTTGCGGCCTCGATGGCGGCGTCGGCATTGACCATGCCGTACCCCTCGTTGCGGTCCTTGCCGGTGGGAAAACCGTAGGCCCCTTTGGCCGCGCGATCCAGGTCCGGGTTGAACCGCCCGGAATTCCTCCCGGCATTTGTCTCGGAAGCGGTAGCGCACAGGAACATCTTGACGTACCGCGGATGAAGGTCCGAATGAAAGTCCCACTCGACACCGTGCCGCTCCATGGCCTCGATCACCAGGGCCGCACAACCGGCCACAAAAGGACTGGCGAATGAGGTGCCCATCGCGTTGGCATAGTCGTTGGGCTCTTTGTCGGCCACGCTGGGCGAGCCGTCGCAGGTCCCACTGTCAACGGACATGATGCTCGTATAATAGGGTGATCCGCCGGGAGCGATCAGATCGGGTTTGAAATCCTCGCCCGCCTTCCGATCGGGCTTGTCGTATCCGTAAGTGGAGTAATCCGTCAGCATGTTTTCATCGTCCGAGGCGCCGACAGTAATCGCCAGGGCGACCCGTGCCGGATCGGCCATCTGGCGCGCGGCCTGTGACTCCATGGTGGCGCTGTTGCCGGCGGCGGCGACCACGACGACACCGTTGCGCACGGCGGAGGTCACCTTGTCCCGCAGGGAAAGGCTTTCCATCGGCATGCCATCGTCGTCGACCAGGCCGCCACTGATGTTGATGATCTTGATGTGTTTGTCGATCCGATGAGAAACGAGATCGTCGATGGCCATCGAGAGGGCGCCCTCGAATTCCGCCTCTTCATCGCTACTGATCCGGACGGCGGCCCACTTGCAGCCCGGGGCCACGCCGCGGAACGTGTTGAACCCGTCGCCGGGGCCCGGATAGGGAGATACGGTGTTGACAATCACCACGTTGTCCAGAACCTGCTCGCTCCAGTTGGCCAACAGCGAAGAGTACACTTCAAGTCCCGTGGCCCAGAAGAACGTGGCATACACCACCTCGCCCGTACCGTTCTTGCCGCCCCCGATGCGTTGCAGGATATCAAAGACTGTCCCCCGGCTCCAGCGGGCCAGATCCAGCCACGCGTCCGGACCGTCCAAATAGGCCCGTGAGGTCCACTTCACAAAACCGGGTGGCAGATAGATCGGGTCCACCAGATGGAACCAGTCGGAGTAGCCGGCCGCGTAGGTGTAGCGCAAGGCCTCTCCGTCCTTTCCGCA
>CAYFUB010000086.1:0-7311 GCA_964346195.1 uncultured Pirellulales bacterium | reverse complement strand
GGAGCGACCATGGACTACATGGAGCTCGAGCGGGAGCGCGGCATCACGATCACGTCGGCCGCCACGCAGGTCGCCTGGCAGGGCAAGTACGTCAACCTGATCGATACGCCCGGCCACGTCGATTTCACCGTCGAGGTCGAGCGGTCGCTGCGCGTGCTGGACGGGGCGATTATGATCCTGTGCGCCGTGGGCGGCGTACAGAGCCAGTCGTTCACCGTCGATCAGCAGATGAAACGCTACCGCGTGCCGCGGATCGCATTCATCAACAAGATGGACCGCATCGGCGCCGACCCGGAGCGGGTGCGCCGTGATGTGCGGGAGAAGCTGGGCCTGAACCCCGTATCCATTCAGTTGAATATGGGCGTCGGCGAGAGCTTCGAGGGCGTGATCGACCTGGTCATGATGGAGGCCCTCACATTCGAGGGCGACGACGGCGAGGAGGTCGTGCGTAAGCCAATCCCGGCGGCGTACGCAGCGGCCGCCGAGAAGGCCCGCCACGAAATGCTCGAGGCCCTGAGCATGTTCAACGATGAGATGATGGGGCGGCTCCTGGAGGAGCAACCGGTTGATGAGCAGATGATTCGCCGGACGATTCGCGAGGCCACGATCAACCGTGACATGGTGCCGCTGATGATGGGCTCGGCGTTCAAGAACAAGGGCGTTCAGCCGCTGCTGGACGCTGTCTGCGACTATCTGCCCAGCCCGCTGGACCGCTCGTACTTCGCCCGTGACCACAACAACGCGGGCACGGAGACGCCGCTGGCCGGCGATCCGGACGCCCCGCTCGTGGCGATGGCCTTCAAGATCAGCGACGAGCCGTTCGGGCAGTTGAGCCACCTTCGCATCTATCAGGGCACGCTCGTCAAGGGCGGGCAGTACCGCAACGCCCGCACGAACCGCACGGTTCGCATCGGCCGGATCGTGCGCATGCACGCGAACGACCGCGAGGATATCAACGACGCCGGCCCGGGCGATATCGTCGCCCTGCTGGCGGTCGATTGCGCCAGCGGCGATACCATCTGCGGCGCAGGCGTCAACTACTCGCTCGAGAGCATCTTCGTGGCCGACCCGGTTATCAGCTTGTCCGTCATACCTGCGAGCAACGCGGATCAGGAGCGTATGGCCAAGGCGCTGAGCCGGTTCATGAAAGAGGACCCGACCTTCCGCGTCTCGACCGACCCGCAGACCGGCGAGACCATCATCGCCGGCATGGGGGAACTGCACCTCGACGTTTACGTCGAGCGGATGCGGCGGGAGTACAAGGCCAGTATCACCGTCGGGGCGCCGAGCGTTAGCTATCGTGAGGCCCCGACCGTCGAGGCGAAATTCGACTATCGCCACAAGAAGCAGACCGGCGGCGCGGGCCAGTTCGCCCATGTGGTCGGCCGGCTGTTGCCGCTGCCTCCGGGCGACGAATCCACCTACGAGTTCGAGGACAACATCACCAGCGGACGCATCCCCGGCGAATACATCCCCGCCGTGAACAAGGGCTTCCAGGCGGCCATGAAGAAAGGCCCGCTGGCCGGCTACGAGGTCGTCGGCTGCAAGATGTGCCTCGACGACGGCTCGCATCATCCGGTCGATTCCAGCGAGATGGCGTTTCGCATCGCGGGCCGGGATGCCTTCATCGAAGCCTTCCGCAGGTCCCAGCCCTGTCTGACGGAACCCATCATGAAGGTGGAGGTCGAGATGCCGCGCGAGTACCAGGGCGCCGTCGTCGGCGACCTGAACAGCCGCCGGGGCATGATCCTGGAAACGGAGGCGCGCGACACCTGTGCCGTGGTGCGGGCGGAGGTCCCGCTGGCCAACATGTTCGGCTACGCCACGGTCGTTCGGGGCCTGAGCAAAGGCATGGCGACCTTCTCGATGGAAATGTCCCACTACGCCCGCGTCCCCGCCAAACTCGCCGAGGAAATCATCAATCAACGCCGCGAAAAGCAAGCGGCACGCAGGTAAGGACCTATTGACAGAGGACAACACAACGCACACGAATAACCACGCATCAACTTGTCACGTGCGAGCGATTCGGGGACTCTGTCCCCAAGCCCCTGGCATTTGTCGCTTTGGACCAATAGCATGACAAGAGGACAAAGCGCCATCATTTCCAGGCATTCGCCAGGTGAGCCGTTGACGAGGAAGACCTCTACGCCATCGCGGCCCGCACAGCTTATTCCAGCGCCGATGTTTACAATCTGCCGCTTGCCGCCAGCCGGCAACGCCGTGATGGGCGGGCATCGTCCTGTTCTATCACCATGCTATTGGCGTAAAGCGGAAAATGCCAGGGGTCTGGGGACAGAGTCCCCAAAATCTGGAATCCTATCATGTGGCCGCGTGACACGTAGTTGTCACACGATGCCACACCATACTTCCGTTGTTCATCTACAGGATAATTGAGACTCTATGACACCTTTCCACTCATTCGGTCTTTCCGACCCGCTGGTGCAGGGCATCCTTGCCACCGGCTACACGGCCCCCACGGAGATTCAGTCCCGGGCCCTTCCGGCCGCCATTCGCGGCCAAGACATCATCGGCTGTGCCCAGACCGGCACCGGCAAAACCGCGGCCTTCGTGCTGCCCATTCTGAACCGGCTGGGCCACGAGCGGGCCCCCGCCAAGAAAGTCATCAGGTCCCTGATTCTCACGCCGACACGCGAATTGTGCGTGCAGGTCGAGAGGTGCGTGCTCGATTACGGGCGATTCCTGCCTCTGCGCACGGCGGCCGTCTATGGCGGCGTGAGTATCAAGGGGCAACTGGCCGCCCTGCGTCGCGGCGTTGATGTCGTCGTCGCCACGCCGGGCCGACTGATGGACCACATGGAGCGCGGCTCCCTCGATTTGCGGCACGTGGAGGTGTTCGTGCTCGACGAGGCCGACCGCATGCTGGACATGGGCTTCATCAACGACGTGCGAACGATTATCGCCAAGCTGCCCAGGCACCGTCAGACGATGCTCTTCTCGGCTACCATCCCGCCCGAAGTGGAGGCGCTGGCCGCCAGTATCCAGAAGAACCCGGAGATGATTCAGATCGGCCGGCCGCGCAATCCCATCGAAACGATTACCCAGCACTGGTATCCCGTCGAGAAGCAGCAGAAGATGGACCTGCTGTTGCACATGCTCAAGTCCGGGCAGATGGACAGCGTCCTGGTCTTCTCCCGCACCAAGCACGGCGCCGACAAGATCAACAAGCGCCTGCAATGGGCCGGCATCGTCTCGGTGGCCATGCACTCCGACCGCACCCAGAGCCAGCGCCAGCGCGCGATGGACGGGTTCCGAAGCGGCAAGTACCAGGTCATGGTCGCCACCGACATCGCCGCACGCGGGATCGACGTCGAGGGAATCTCGCACGTGGTCAATTTCGACGTGCCGGTCTATGCCGAAGACTACCTTCATCGCATCGGCCGGACCGGACGCGCCACGGCCCTCGGCGACGCCGTCACGCTTCTGTCGCCGGAGGAGTACCCGTACCTCCATCAGATTGAGAAGTTCGTCGGACGGCTGTTCGATATGGAGACCTGTCCCGACTTCACCTATATCCGCCCGGCCCGGCCGGAGCCGAAACCCCAGGCCACTCGCCCGGCGCCACACTCGACCCGTGGCCATGTGGGCCTCGGCAGAAGGCCGCGCGCTGCCTTCCGACGCCGCCGCCGAGTCCCCCTCCGCCGGACGGTGTAAACGGACACGCGATAGCCTGAACCAATTGCCCGCCGATGCTCTCATCCGGCTGCAAACGATACAGTCACGACTGATGCGGATTCTGATTGACCCGTGCACGTATTTGTCATCCTGAACGGAGCATAGCGGAGTGAAGGATCTGGCGTGCGAGTGAGAGAAACCTCCTTTTCGGTGACCAGATCCTTCGGCTTCGCCTCAGGATGACAGAGTCCCTGACCCGCGAGAATTTTTCCGAATGCACACGACCCTCCATTTGAGATTCAATCTGCGATATCAGGCGCCCTTCTCGCCGGCGTCGTCCGCCAACTCCGCCGTCGGTGCTACGATTCTCGGGCGGATGGCCCGGGCCGCACAGTAGGTCTTGTATCCGCCTGTCAGGTTCCGGCACGTGAAGCCCGCCTGCGTGAGAATCCGACAGGCAAAATAGCCTCGGAACCCGACCTGGCAGAAGATCAGCAACTCTTTATCCCGAGGCAGCTCGTGCAGGCGGTCGCGCAGGTCATCGACGGGGATGTTCACGGCCCCGGGAATGGTGCCGGCCTTGACCTCGGTGGGGCTTCTCACATCGACCAGAAGCCTCTCGCCGTCGGGGTTGGCCATGTCGTCGGCATGGCAGACGGGCATGTCACCCGATATGACGTTCGAGGCCACGAAACCCGCGTAATTCACCGGGTCCTTCGCTGAGCCGAAGGGCGGCGCATAGCAGAGCTCCACGTCCTGCAGGTCCTGGACCGTCATCCCGGCCCGCAGGGCAGTGGCGATGATGTCGATGCGTTTGTCCACCCCGCTGGCGCCTACGGCTTGCGCTCCGAGGATCTTGCCGTCCTGCGGGTCGAAAAGGAGCTTGAGGCTGATCTGGCTGGCGCCGGGATAATAGCCCGCGTGGTGCACGGGATGAACGTAAATTTTCTCATACCTCCTGCCCACTCGCTTGAGGTTTTTCTCATTGAGCCCCGTGACCGCGGCGGCCAGAGTGAAGACCTTGCAGATGGCCGTGCCCTGGGTGCCCCGATAGGTGCTCGGCCGCCCGCACACGTTGTTCGCGGCGACGCGGCCCTGCCGGTTCGCAGGCCCGGCCAGGGGAATCAGGGCGGCATGGCCCCCGACGAAGTCCACGACTTCCACCGCGTCCCCGACCGCGTAGATACTCGGATCGCTGGTCTGCATCTGCTCGTTAACGATGATTCCGCCTCTGGCACCGATGGCCAAGCCTGCCTCGCGTGCCAGCCGGATCTCCGGCCGCACGCCCACAGCCAGCACGACAAGGTCCGCCTTGCGGGCCTCGCCGCTGCTCAACTGCACCCCAAGTGGCTCGTGTCCGCTCTCCTGAATGCTCGTCACGCTCGTATTCAATAGCAACTCCACGCCGTGGGTACGAAGCTCCTGGTGAAGTGGAAATGCCATCTCCGGGTCCAGCGTGCCCATCACCTGCGGTTCGAGCTCGACCAGCGAGACCCGCAGGCCCCGTTCTACCAGGGCTTCGGTCATCTCCAGGCCAATATAGCCGCCGCCGATAATGACCGCCCCGGCCGGAAGCTCTTCGTCCACGACCTTCTTGATGGCGTCCATATCGGCCATCGACCGCAGCGTGAACACCTGTCGCGCATCGGCCCCGGGGATCTTCGGGCGAATCGGCTCCGCGCCCGGGCTGAGAATCAGAACGTCATATTCCTCGGCATACTCCCTGTCGTTCACGCGGTCACGAACCAGGATGACCCGTTTCTCACGGTCGATCCGCAGTACTTCAGAGCGGGTACGAACATCGACCTTGAACCGCTTCTTCATCTGTTGCGGCGTCTGCACGAGCAGGCGCTCCCGCTCGTGGATGACGTTTCCGATGTGGTAAGGGAGCCCGCAGTTCGCGAAGGAGATGTACTGCCCGCGCTCGAAAACCACGATCTGCGCCTCTTCCGACAGGCGCCTGATCCGCGCCGCCGCGGACGCCCCACCGGCGACTCCACCCACGATCAACACACGTTTCCCATGAACCATCGATTTCTCCTGCCAGGGTACGATCAGCACGGCACATCTCACTCGCCGCCATTGCTTCTCTCTGTGCTTTTTCCATTCTACAGCAAACGGCCGGGTCATGTTCTACGGCCGCGATCGCACAGAAACTGTGAGCTTACGAGAACGGCGCGTCAATTTCTACTCTTGGCAGGTATGCGAACATCGGAGGGCGCCTCGAGGCTGGCGGCCGCGTTCGTAGTGACGCCGTGAGGCGTTTCCTGTAACGAGGCCATCCGCGCGCTCGGCAGCGCCGCAGGCTTGGCCTTGCCCTCCTCTCGACTGAGCGCCGGCAAGATGCCGGCGCGACGCAAGGGCGGGACGCCCTCGCCACCCCCTTGCGGGCGTACCACAAACGGGCTGCGCTCTATACGCCTTTGTCCTTCCAGTTCCACCACTGGAGCAGTCGCGGGTCGGGGTCGCTTGTCGAGGCGTAGTAGACCGCCGAGCGGAGCACGTACAGCATACACCGGTCCACGGGCGAAGCTTTGAAATTGCACAGCTCCTCGTAGAGTTCCTCGGGGTCCTTGCCTTTGAGGTCGGCCACGGCCGTGATGCCGATTTGGCGCAGGTCCCGGGCGATGGACTTGCCGACGCCGGGAATCTGTTCGAGCGCGTCTTTCGGTGTCATGTTCCGGTCTCCTGAGGGCTCGCAAAGCCCAGCACATAGCCGTTGCAGTCGCGGATATAGAACTCGTTCGTGCCGTAGAAGGTGGTATGCAGATCTTTGTGGATAGCCACCTTGCCTCTGAGACTCCCGTACAGGCTCTTCACGTTGTCAACCTCGATATACAGAGTGACGTTTCCGACGACGGCTTGCCCGACCGGTGCGGGCGACTCCGAAGAGGAACTCCTCTGGGACTGAAACATGAGCTCGACCCCTCCTTGCCTGGCAATGGCAAACCCCAGAGGCGCCTCGGCATCCCGCGTCGTCACAATCTGCTGACTGTCTTCGGGGACCGCCATGACGAGCCCAAAGCCCAGCACCCGCTCGTAGAAGTCCAGCGTCCGGCCCACGTTCTCGACAATCATGTTCGTTGTGATCTTCTTGTACATGGCCAATCCTTTCCTAAGTCTGCGTTGAATTGCCGCCAGCGTAGAGGAAAGGTCGGTGCTCTGTATTGTAAGAATCGGACAGCGCCTCAAAAAGCCGGGTCCGTAAAGACGGTGGAGGGGCTGGCCCCGTAAAAACGCCGGAAATCGTGAATGAAATGGGCCTGATCGTAATATCCTGCCTCCAGGGCGACCTGCAACAAGGCCGGCGACGGCCGGCAGCGCAACGCTCGCAGAGCGCTCTTGAATCGCGTGATTCTGCAAAAGGTCTTGGGACCGACACCGACCGAGTCACGGACCCTTCGACCCAGATGGCGAGGACTCCAGCCCGCAAAATCCGCAAGCTCTGCGACTGTGACCATTCCCCCGCGGGCGGATATCATGTCAAGAATCTTCGCCGAAATTGGCCCCTGCCTGTCCGACACGAACCGCCGCTTGAGAGCGTCCTCGATCAGTCTGATGCGTGCCTGCACGTCGGGATTGTCCGCGACCCGTCCAGTCGATAAGAATGATACAGACAGATTCTCCAGCGAGACAATCCGGTCCGTCAATTCGCCGGCAGGTGTCGCGAAGAAATGC
>CAYFUB010000085.1:0-4416 GCA_964346195.1 uncultured Pirellulales bacterium | reverse complement strand
GTTGGCGTCCGGGAGGTCCGCTCCGCGACAGAGCGCTTCCGCCACGGCGCGGCGGGAGTTTACCGCTTTCGGGCCTCCGGCGTGGTGGTGTTGGGCGAGCGGTGCGATTCCGGCTCGTCCTGGCCGCCGACCCATACTTACGATCCTCCCCGCCGGTGGCCTCAAAGCGCCAAACTCCCTGCCGGCGTTTCGCCGGCAGGCTCGCGAAGGTCCGTAGCGCGCGCCGGAGGTTGCCGGAATCCGCCACTGTACGCCGGCCGCACCCCTGGCCGCCGCAGGAGAGGTTTCTCAGGTCCGCAGCCCAGATTCTTCGCTTCGCTCAGAATGACGTTGCCGTTTTGAGATACTTTCTGACGAGGCGCTGCATCCGCCGGACTACGAGGTTCGAAGACGAATCGCGTGGCTCTGTCCGGCTGCACTCTCGATGACATCATTCTCGCGGATTGTCGGCAGTCGACGTGCCTGTCGCAGGGGCTGATGCTGGTGGTATCCCGGTAACGAGAGGCTCTTCGCTCGCCCGGCGACCGCTTCCTCTCACCGCGCCCGCCGTCCATAAGAAAATCGGCGCAGAGAGTCGTTTTTCGGTGGTCCCGCCGCAGCAGGCGCGGTAGCATAGACGCAAACTCGGGGGAACCACCTATGACTCGGACGACGTTGTGTCGAATTGTAAGCCGCATCGACCGCGAGCCGCGCCATCCCGCGCGATCTCGCGGCCCGCGACTGCCAGTCATCAGTCACCCGTTGTCGACCGCCAATTCCTCGGGCTTCACCCTCATCGAGCTTCTGGTCGTCATCTCGATTGTCGCGCTGCTGATGGCGATCCTGCTGCCGACGGCACAGCGGGTTCGCAAACAGGCCCGGGCCGTCGTCTGCCGGGCCAACCTGCGCCAGTGGGGAATCATCCTCAAGGGCTACATTAGCGGCACAGAAGGCGGTCTGCACAACCAGGGATTCTGCCAGATCGCTGCCCCGGAGTTCTGGATGTACTGGCTAACCCGCAACACCCCCGGCACCGAGAAGATCCGCTTGTGCCCGATGGCGACGAGAGCAGCCTGCCCACCCGGCGCCGCCGCCATGGACCGGCGGGTCCTGGGTGGCAAGTTCAAGGCCTGGGGCCGATTTCGCCCCTACGCGTCACGTCACTTGCAGCTTGCGAGCCTCTACTCCGGCAGCTACGGGTTCAACAACTGGCTCGCCGTACCGGACCCGACCGCCAGCCTGATCATCGGTGTCGCCGGCGCACGCCCGCGCCGCACGACCGATGACTTCTGGAAGAACGAGAACGTCAAGGGTGCTGGCGATGTCCCGACCTTCGGCGATTGCCTGTGGTGGTGCACCTGGCCCAAAGACGCGGATCTGCCACCCCAAGACGAAGGGCAAATCGAGCACTTCCCCTGCGGCTGTGTCGATTCCATCCGCTACTACTGCATCGACCGCCACAACGGCCACATCGGCATGGCCTTCCTCGACGGCTCGGTCCGCCGGGTCGGGCTCAAGCAGCTCTGGACCCTCAAATGGCACCGGAATTTCAACACTGCCAATCAATGGACCAAAGCCGGCGGCGCCCGCCCGGACGATTGGCCCCTCTGGATGAGGCCGTTCAAGGACTACTGACCCGCCTTGTTGTCTGCACCCCGGACGAACTCCATGGCAGGCTTGCGTACCGAGACCTTCCGCAGCGCCCGGCGAAGACGGATTATGTCGCCCGGTGCTCGCCGGACAGAGTCGGTGACCTTCGGGGCAGGACATGTTGCCCCTCTACGGGCGCGGGGCTTCCATCTTGTCCCGGACGGCCGGATTTGACTTCTCCTCCATGGCTTGCATCCCGGCGCGGAGGATGGCCGCGACGCCGGCGGCGTCGTTGGCCGAGACCAGCATGCTCCAAAGGTTGAACTGCACGCCCAAGTCCTCGGGGGCCAACTCGAAAGCGGTCCGGGCGGCGGCTTGGGCCAGCGGCAGGTTGCCGGCCGCACGTTCGGCCTGTGAGCGGAGCACCCACGCCTGGGCGGAATCGGGGTCCATCTCGACGACGGAGCGGGCCAGATGCATGGCCCGACTCGCGTCGCCCGCCTTGACCGCCTTGAGGCCCTCCTCCAGCAGGGCGTGCTCAGCGGTCTGCTTGAGCACGAGCAAGGCATGATGGTCGCCGATGACCACCAGACCCGACATGGCGTGCCGTAACGTCTCCAGATAGTCCGGCGAGCTTTCGGCCAGGAAGATGTGCGTAGCCACCTGGTGAGCCTTTTCGAAACGCCCGAGCCACGAGGCCTTTTCGGATTCGCCGATTCCGGCCCAATCGACGTGCTCGCAGGCGGAGTCACTGCGGATGGTCGTGAAGAACTGCCTCAGGGCGTAGAAGTTGCCAGGCTCCGGCTCCGTACAGAACTCGACGGCCGGAAAGTAGTCGCTGTTCGTGAGGTGCGCCGTCACGTACTGGCGCAGGTCCCCCTCATCGGCCACGTAGCAGCTCAGCACGTCCACGCTGTCCCGACAGCCTATCTGCGCGAGGCTCTCGCGCACCGCCGGCTTCGCCAGCTCGCTGTCGATGTGCCGGGGCGAGAACGACTGCGGCCGTTTCGAGCCCACAATCACGAAGTAAGGCCCGGGCTCCGTCGTCGGGTACCAGAGCGTGACGTAAGGAAAGACCTCCAGGATCGTGCCTATCACGCTCTGCACCGCCTCGTGGCACTCGCTCGCGTAGGTATCGAGCCAGGACATGAACAGGCCGTTGTCCGTCAGATGGTCGCGGGCGCTCTCGAAGTACTCTTTCGTGTACAGCGAGGCGTTTTCCGCCATGCCGCGCATGCTCGTGCAATCGTTGACGATGGCGTCGTAGCGCCGGTCGGTCAGCCGCAGGTAATTCTTCGCGTCTTGATAGATCATGTGGACCTTCTCATCGAGCTCGTCGCCGAGATTGAGCCCGTTGAAGTACGTGAGCGAGACCTTGACCAACTCCGGGGCGATCTCCACGCAGTCCACGCGTTCGACCCCGTGTGTGGAAAGACAAGCGGTGCTCTCGCCGGAGCCGAAGCCGACGGAAAGCACGCTCTGTGCATCCTTATTGAGCAGCACAGGCAGGTGGCCGAGCATCTTCTGGTCGCCCCGGTACTCGCGCGAGGTGCCCGCGACCCGACAGCCTGAGGTGCACAGGTACAGGGCATTGGTGCGCGGGTCCCGGTGCACGGAGACCGTTGTATTGATCCCCTCCTTGATGTCCAGGACCTCGCAATCCCGCATCCACCGGCTCAGCGCCACGGTCTTGACAAACAGGTCGCCCGGCAACCGCGTGCTCTGCACGGTGACGAATACCGCCGCCAGCGGCAGCAGCCAGCGTCGCCACCTGCGCCCGGCGACCGGCCGGACAAAGTACAGCCACATGAGGGTCCCCACCCATACCGCCGCGATGCCCAGCGCAAGGATGGTCACCTGTAAGCCCAGCAACGGAATCAAGAGAAAGCCGGTCACGACACCACCGGCCACCGCGCCCCACGTGTTGACGCCGTAAGCCGTCCCGGTGGACCATCCGATACGATGGGCCCGATCCACCCACGCCTGCAGCATGATGGGAAAACCGATCCCCATGACCATCGACGGCACCAGAAACAGGACCGTGCTGCGGATGAGGGGGCACAGGAGATTCCACGGCATTGGCTTGTACCAGGCGGACTCGTCCAGCGGGCCCAGTAACCAGGGCATCAGGTGATAGTTGCACAGGTTCAGCCAGGGCAGATACAGCACGCCACAGGCGCCCAGACCGGAAAGCAGGACAGCGGAAAGGCCGGCGGGATTCTTGACGCTCCGAATGATGCGGCTGCCGATGGCCGCCCCTATCACGTTCCCCGCCAGATAGACCGTCAGGACCGCGCTGAAGACGAACGTGAAAGCCCCGGCGGTATGGACAATGCTCCGCATCCAGAGCAGCTCATACCCGATGCTGACCAGCCCGCTGAGGAAAAAGCCCGCCCCGAGCAGAGCCAGACCGGTGTCCCGGCCCCGGCCCAGCGCGACCGGTATGGGAAGGGGCGACGCGCTCACCGCCGTCTCTCCCGTGTCCCGCAACGAGACCCGGTGCATGACATACCCGCCGAGGGCGACCAGCAGGTTCAACACCGCGGCGAAGCGAAGCGTTCCCATCACGCCGATGACTTTGATGAGCACGAAGCCCGCCAGGAAACAGCCTGCCGCGGCCCCCAGCGTATTCAGCGCGTACAGCCGGCCCACCAGCGGGCCCGCATCCTTCTCCACCGATGCGACGAACCGACCCAGCAGCGGCAGCGTACTGCCCATCAACAGCGTCGGGACCAGCAGGATGCACGTCGAGATGACGATCTGCCCCGCAATCAGCCAGCCCGGCCCCGGCTGCCACGAGCGGCACAGCCCGATGTAAATCCCGTCCGCCGTGCGCAGAGCCCACGG
>CAYFUB010000084.1:0-3413 GCA_964346195.1 uncultured Pirellulales bacterium | reverse complement strand
TGGACTTTGTTCACGGCGGTATCCGGGTCCACAACCTCGTAGTTGGCGGCGAGGCTCACCTTCAGGGTCACGCCGTCGGAGCTGAGCACTTCCTGGCCCGCGATGGAGGCGAAGCGCGGCCGCATGTCCACCTTGTGGACCGTTGTGTACCAGCGCCAGTACCAATATTGACCGGGCGGCAGGACAACGTTGAGTCGGCCTTTGGTGTACTTGAGCCCGCGCTCGAACTCGTATACCGTCAGGCGCCGGACTCCGTGCCTGGACAGGCTCACCACGGCCACGCCCACCACGCCCACGACGACCGCTGCAATCACGTACTCCATAAGGAGACCTCCAATAAATGGTCCCGTCTCAAAGGGCCCGGGGCGGACGGCGGAGGTCTGATAGGGCCTTCCGACGCGACAGGTCGCGCCGGGCGCCCCGCCTGCAGGGCCGCCGGCCCGGTGCGGTTACGCCCGCCCCTTGAGACGGAACGGTAGGGAATCGAACCCTTGTGCTGGTTGCACAGACCAGAAGGGAGCCAGCCACGCGCGGAACCGGGGCGGCGATGCCGCCGCAGCCGCTTCGGACTACCACTACTGTATCGGCGCGCCGCCGGCCGACAATTAGAACAAAACCGGCCGGCACGCGACGCTCACGCCTGACGACCCACAATTCGAGAGAACAGGTGGGCAACGTCCAGAGTTCTTGAGGTTTCCAGGACATTGGCGGGGTGGCAGCGCCAAGGGGTCCCCCAGGCGCAGCCTGGCGATGGCTCGATTCTGTCGGGAAGAGGGCCATCGCCAAGGTCTGCGGCCTTGACGATGCCACCCGGCCATTGTCACCCGTGTGGCGGGCCGATCGTGCCTGAAGGGCAATTCTCCCGCGTACCGTGAATGACCGGCGTGCGTCGTTCCCGTCGTCAGGACCAATCCACCCGGGCGGCCCATTCGGGCAGGGTCAGCGGCCGGATGCCCGTCTCTTTGACGAGAGCTTCGATATCGACGTTATAGCCGACGGCGTCGAACCATTCGAGCATCGTGGCATAATCGGCGCTGGACTTGCGGACCTCCTCGATAGGCGCCTGCACAAACTCGATCTTCCGGCCGGCGGCCCGTCCGATGATCCTGGCCGTCTCGGGCATGGTCCGTGCGTCCCCGGCGATATCGAGCGCCCAACCGTTGAGCCTCTGGTGGTTCTCGAAGGCCCACGCACCGTACTTGCCGATATCTTCGACGGCGATCATTTGGAGCACGGTCGTCGACTTAAGCGCCATGACGAGTTTCCCCTGGTCGAGTCCCGGCTTGAACCAGGGGGAAAGGAAGTTCTCCATGAAGAACACCGGCCGGATAATCGTATAGCTGGGCAAACCCAGGCTCCGCACCGTCTCTTCGATCCGCCATTTGTTGTCGAAATGGGGGATGCCGGTGTCGCGCTGCGCCGAGCTGACGGAGGAGTACACCATGTGCTGGACGCCGACGTCCTTGCAGATTCTTGCGAACCGTTTACCCTGTTCCTCTTCTCGTTCCACACCCGCTTCCCACGTGTTCTGAACCGAGAATGCGCCCCAGACACCCTCGACCGCCTTGGACAGGGAGACCGGGTCGTCCAGGTTGCCCTGGACGACCTGGGCGCCGAGCCCGGCCAAGGCTTGCGCCTCTTGCCCTGCAGGCTTGCGGGTCATGGCCCGCACTTGATACCCCCGTGCCAACAGCTCCCGGGCCACGGCGCCGCCCTGCTTGCCCGTTGCCCCAGTCACCAGGACACTTCTGTTATCAGCCATTGGAATACTCCTTCAATCGGACAAATCTCTGCGGACTACCCTGCAAGCCGCTATTGTTAGGAGTCGTCGGATGTATACGTTCGGTTCGTGACTCGGGTCGATTATATTCATCCGGTCAGCCGAATCGATTGAGCAATATGCCTACTTGCGCGGCAATCGTACGTGGCATTCGATAATTGCAGAGCCGGGCCCCGGAGGAATTTCGCACGGGGATTGAGCAGAAACCCTGTGGTCCGTGTGCTCCAACCGGCGGCATGGTGGGGGAGTCTGCACCGGCAGGAGCCAGTCAGAAATAGAGAGGGGTCACGGATATGGAAGAGAACGTCAGAATCCTGGGATTTGCGGGCAGCTTGCGGAAGGGCTCTTATAACAAGCCGCTCCTGCGGCTGGCCTTGGAGTTGGTACCGGCGGGTGCGGAGTTGGAAGCGTTTGACCTGGCGGGGATACCACCCTACAATCAGGATGAGGAGAACGACCCGCCGGACAAGGTAAGCGAATTCAAGGCCGGGATCCAGGCCGCCGACGCGCTTCTGATTGTCACCCCGGAACACGACTACTCCATGCCGGGCGTCCTGAAAAATGCAATCGATTGGGCCTCCCGGCCTTACGCAGAGAACGCGTTTGACGGCAAGCCGGTCGGCATCATGGGGGCCTCCACCGGCATGCCGGGAACGGGCCGGGCCCAGTACCATTTGCGGCAGTCCTGCGTGTTCGTGAACATGTACCCCCTGAATCGGCCGGAGGTCATGGTGCCTTTCGCCCAGGACAAGGTGGACAAGACCGGCCGGGTGACTGACGAAAAGACCCGGCAGAAGGTCCGGCAACTGCTCGAAGCCCTCGTCACGTGGGCCCGGAGACTGCGGGAGCCGCAGTACGCTCAGCGTTCGGCGTACTGAGCCGTGACGTTTACTTCATTGATATCGGCCCGGCGGCAGTGGGGACATCGGTAGTGACCCTCGGCAATCAGGGCCTCGTACTCGCGCCGGCCCACCATGCGCAATCCCTGCGGTCGAATCCGGTCCGTCGGATCGGCCTCACGCCGGGATTCGAGGCGTGTTTTCAAGTGTGCCTGCCGCTCATCCATGATTGGTCCTCCTTATCAGGTCGTCACTGACACTGGCAGTAACGGAGAACGATTATAGCCACAGAACCGGACAGGTCAATAGCGCGCCTATTTTTTTTTGCCGCGAGGTACGCCTGTGTGATACCGATTACGATTGAGGATTTTGTACCTCCGGGTGGCAGCCTCAAGTCCGCAGGACTTGGGGATGGCCATGGGCATGCGAAATACAAAAGGGGCGTAAACGATTCTCACGCTCACGCCCCTTGCAGGTGCGCCTGGAGACCCCGAACGCGATATGTCGCCTTCGAGGACCTTTATCAGTCCGGCGAACGAGGTTACTCCTTCTCTTCCTTCTTCTCTTCGCCGAAGATGATGATCTCGCCGCCGTTCGACTCGGTGACCTGTGAGGCCGGCTCGGCCAGGGTCGTGACCGGCTCGGTGAAGAGCATGAAGGACAAATCTTCGATCATGCCGGTCTGGTCGAGCAGTTGCGTCCAGTTCCATGTCCCGGTGGTGCTCGAACTCAACTGGCCCAAGACGGCGCCGTCGTTCCGCCCGGCCCCGGCCAGCATCAGCACATCGTCGGCA
>CAYFUB010000083.1:0-4328 GCA_964346195.1 uncultured Pirellulales bacterium | reverse complement strand
GCAGTTTGGGTGACGTCGATTGGGGTTCAGTGACCGGGACGAAAGGTCAAATTGGAGGTACATGCTATGGCGAGCACGAATCGACTGAAGGTTGTGATGGTTGGCTGCGTGATTCTGGCTGTTGCGGGCGGTGCGCTCGCACAGGACTGGCCGCAGTGGCGCGGGCCCCATCGGGATGGGAAGGTCAGCGGGTTCACCGCACCCGAGAAATGGCCGCAGGAGCTGACGCAGAAGTGGAAGGCCACGGTGGGCACGGGCGACGCGACGCCCGCCCTCGTGGGTGACAAGCTCTACATCTTCACGCGGCAGGGCGACGAGGAGGTGAATCTCTGTCTGAACGCGGCCGATGGGAAAGAGGTCTGGCGGGACGCCTATGCCGCACAGGCCGTGACCGGGGCGGCCGCCCGGCACCCGGGACCCAGAAGCTCGCCGGCGGTGGCGGACGGGAAAGTGGTCACGCTGGGCGTCGGCGGGGTCCTCTCCTGCCTGGACGCCGGCACCGGCAAAGTTATTTGGCGCAAGGACCCGTTCCCCAAGGTTGTGCCCAGATTCTTCGCGGCCATGTCGCCCATCATCGTCGATGGGATGGTGATCGCGCATCTTGGCGGGCAGGGCAACGGGGCGATCATCGCCTACGATCTGGCTACCGGCGCGGAGAAGTGGCGCTGGGGCGCCGAGGGCCCGGACTACGGCTCGCCCGCCCTGATGACGGTGGCCGGCACGAAGCAACTTGTCACGCCGACGGAGAAGAGCATCGTCGGAATCGCCGTGGCCGACGGAAAACTTCTGTGGCAACTGCCCTTCGCGCCTCAGAGCCGGGCCTACAACGCCGCGACGCCGATCGTCGACGGGCAGACGGTGATTTTCGGCGGCAAGGGCCGGGGCACCAAGGCAGTCAAGATCGAAAAGAGCGCGGATGGCTTTGCTGCCAAAGAATTGTGGAGCAATCCGGACCTGGCCCCGCAGTTCAACACGCCTGTGCTGAAGGACGGCCTGCTCTTCGGTCTCTCCGACCGAGGCAACCTCTTCTGCCTCGACGCGCAGACCGGCCAGACGGCCTGGACCGATGCCACTCAGCGCGACCGCGGCGGCTTCACGGCGATTGTGGACACCGGCTCGTGCCTGATGGCCCTGCCCAGCAGCTCCGAGCTGATTGTTTTCAAACCCAACGGCAAACAGTACGAGGAGGTGGCCAAAATCAAGGTCTCGGACACCCCGATCTACGCGCACCCGGTGGCGGCGGGCAACCGCATCTTCAGCAAGGATCAGGAAACCGTGACGGCGTGGACCATCCAGTAGTACCGGTTACAACCGCGTTGTTTCCGGCGTGTCATAGTCGGCTGGGCGGTGTCGTCAAGCCCCGATGCGCAGGGCGCTGCGGCTTGGCTGACCACGGTCTTGCGCCTTTGCGCTGGGATCGGCGCCAAAGCCCGTGTCGAAGGCGTCCCACCTTTGGAGCGCGGGCGGGACGCCTGCGACACGCACGATGCCGCCCGGCGACCTGAGACAGTGCGAGATGGCCCGTCCCACACGAGAGCGGACGAGACGGTGTTGCGAGCCCGACCCATGATAGGTTATGATATGACTGCGAATGGTCGAACCGTCCGGGCCGATTCCGGGTAGAACGCACTGGCCGGGATATGGAGGCAGGTCGATCCAGCGCCGCTGGCAGCCGGCGGATCACGGATGTGCCCGATGTATCCGCGCGTGGCAAATAATGGCGATAGGGGCCCCTCAGCGCCGTGGACCGCCTTGGGAAACCCCATTGCAGGGCAGGACAGTAGGTTATGACAACAAGCCGACCCGATAGACAACCGTTTGTCATCTTCTGCTGCTGTGTTCATTACGACATTATCCCTGCAGCCGTGAAGGAGCAGACCCTCAATTCCCTGTTGCGAACGGGACTTGACGTGGAGGTGGTCGACGACCTGTGCGGCCTGACGGCCAATCGTGACCCGCGGCTGCAAAGCTGGGTGCGAACGCCCTCGCTGGCCGTTGTCGCCTGCTTTCCACGCGCGATCCGATGGCTGTTTCATGCGGCGGGAGCGCCGGTGCCGAACGGGCAAGTGCGGTTCTTCAATATGCGAACACAGTCGGCGGAGCAGATTGTCCGGGAGTTGATGAAAGACAATGAATTGCTGATGATGGAAGAGGGGTCCGTGCCCTCCGCTTCTCCAATCAATCATCAATTATCAATCATCGATAATCAGTCCAGTTGGATTCCCTGGTTCCCGGTAATCGACTATGGGCGATGCCAGAATTGTAAGCAATGTCTTAACTTCTGCCTGTTCGGCGTGTACGGGCTATCGCCGGAAGGGCGGGTGGAGGTGCACAAACCCAGCGGCTGCAAGACGAATTGCCCCGCCTGCGCCAGGATGTGCCCCAATCAGGCGATTATCTTCCCCAAATACGGCGAAGCGCCCATCAACGGGGACGAAGTCCCCAGGGAATTGATTGAGGATGATGGATTATTGATAGAAGAGGGGTCCGCTTCCCCAATCGGTCGTCAATCCACCGGCGTCCCGCCTGCCCCTGCGGGCGACATCCTTGACAGGATTCGCCAGCGTGCGGCGGGGCACAGGCGGTTCTCAACCCAGCCGCAGGAGCCCTCTGCCGCTCGCTCGTGCCCGACCCTCGACAGCCTGCGGAAGGAACTCGGCATTCCGGAAGAAGTACTGAGCTCACTATCCCCGGCGGACCTCGCACGGATACAGGCAAAGTCACAACCAGGCGCTCCCGAGAAACAGCGGGGCGGCGCGGATGACGAACTCGGCGGGAGGAAGAAGGAGCACCATGGTTGACAGACCCCTTCGACCCGCCGTCATCCTTGTCGCAGACAGGACGCTCAGTGCGAATTATCGCGTCCTGTTCGAGGGCATGTTTGCCACGATGCAGACGACGAAGCTGCCGGAGGTGTTCATGCGCCGGTTCCTGGCGCCGCCTGTCCCCGCGGACCCCTCCGGACGGGCGCACGTTGTGCCTCTCGGGTTGCGGCGGGTCGAGTCGGCCCTGCTGAAATACACGGCGCTGACCGAGGACGATGTTGTTTGCACGACGCCAGAGAGACTCCCGGATTTGATGGGCCCGTGGGTCCGCGTCGTGGCGTTCAGCTCCAGCGACCCCTTGGGCATGGGCATGAGCAATACGACGACGGCGAACTTCTGCAAAGGGGGGCTATACACGAAATACTGGACGCGCCAGACGTTGGAGCAGCTCACGGCGTTCAAACGCAAGTATGATTTCAAGATCGTCGTGGGCGGCGCCGGCGCCTGGCAATGGCGTGTCGCCGGCGTTCCTTGTGTCGAGGGCGTCCCGCCCTCGAATCGCGGGCCAGATGCCCGCGACACGTCGGACGTGGACATCGATGTCGTCTTTCAGGGCCATTTCGAGTCCTCGGGTCCGCAGCTCTTCACTGACCTGCTGAACGGGCGCTCCTGTGGCGCCAGTGCCGTTGAATCCGACACGGGCGCGGACCGCATCGAGCCGATCCTGGGGCCGTCTCTGCTGGGAATCATCGAATTGTCGCGCGGCTGTGGCCGCGGCTGCAAGTTCTGCGCGATGGCCCGCCAGAAGATGATGCATCTCGACGAGGAGACGATTCTCGCCGACCTCCAGACGAATGTCGCAGGCGGCCTGAAAGCGGTCGTCAGCGGCAGCGAGGACTTCTTCCGTTACGGCGCCCCGGGACCGCGTCCCGACTTCGGGCGACTCCATGGCCTGCTCACTCGCATGCGGCAGATCAAGGGCCTGTCGTTCATGCAGATCGACCACGCGAACGTGACCTCGGTCCTGCAGTTGACGGAGGAGCAATTGAAGGAGATCAAGCGCCTTCTGACCTGGGAGCGGCGCAGCGATTATCTCTGGGTCAACATGGGCGCCGAGAGCGCCAACGGGCACCTGGTGGCGGCGAACAGCCCGGGCAAGATCGCGCCCTTCGACCCGGCGGACTGGGGACAAATGATTCGTGAGGCCGCCGACCGCATGAACCGCTGCGGGTTCTTCCCGGTCTTCAGACTCATCCTGGGCCTGCCTGGAGAGACCCCCGCGGACGTGGCGGCGACCCTGGAACTGGTGAAAGACCTGCGGCGCAGGCGAGCCGTCATCTTCCCCATATTCTACGAGCCGATGTCGCCCGAAGAGATTGCCGCCGGTCGGAGGTTCAGCCTGGCCGGCATGACACCGGAGCATTTGGAGCTCTATCGCACCTGTTACGAGCTGAATTTCGAAATGGTCCCCCGGCTGTTCTGGGATAACCAGCGGGCCGGTGGCGTGCCCTGGGCCAGGCGGGTCGCTATGCAGGTCCTGGGCAAGGGCGAGGTCGTGACCTG
>CAYFUB010000082.1:0-30762 GCA_964346195.1 uncultured Pirellulales bacterium | reverse complement strand
ATCTTCCGTGCCTCTTCGAGAAACCGAGCGTCAAGTGCGGGAGCGTCACCATCGTTGGCATCCACAGGGCCGGCCGCTCCCTCCCTCCCGCCGGCGTCAGGGTCGTCGGGATCGCGAGAATGCCCGGGCTCACCGCTTCGATCGCGCGTGGAGACGTTGATGTAATTGAACAGGTCCACCTTGTTGAACTGCTCGGTGATACTCCTCTGTATCCCTTGCCCGAAGGCGAACATCGAGACCAGCGCCCCGACGCCAATCACCACGCCGGCGGTTGTGAGAAACGTACGTAGCTTCTTCTTCCACAAGTTCCCCCACGCCTGCTCAATGTAGTCCGAGATTCTCATGCCGTTATCTCAACGTCTCCCGCGCGACCACGGCGCCATCCTGCAGGCAGACCACTTCGTGGGCGAACTCCCGCAGCAGGTCCTGCTCGTGGGAGATCATCACGACCGTCAGGCCCCGGCGCCGGTTCAATTCGGCCAGCGTCTCGACAATTTGGCGCGACGTCCTGCTGTCCAGGTTCCCGGTGGGCTCGTCGGCCAACAGGATCTGCGGCCGGTTCACCAGGGCCCGGGCAATCGCCACCCGCTGCTGCTCCCCGCCGGACAGCTCCATCGGGCGGTGGTCCTTCCGCGCCTCCAGGCCGACGGTCTGCAGAACCTCCTGCGCGCGGAGCAAGCGCTCTTTCTTGGCGACTCCCGCAAATAGCAGTGGCAGAGCGACATTCTCCAGCGCCGTATAGGCGTTCACCAGATTGAACGACTGAAAGATCATACCGACCATGTTCCGGCGGTAGAGCGCAAGCTCTTTCTTGTTCAGGTCGGAGATCAGCCGGCCATCGACGCGGATGCTGCCCGAAGACGGGGTGTCCAGACCGCCCAGCAGGTTCATCAGCGTGGATTTGCCCGAGCCCGACGCCCCGGTCACGCCGATGAGCCGCCCGCGAGGAAACGACAGCGTCACCGCGCGTAATGCCGCAACCCGGACCGTCCCAAAGGCGTATACTTTGGTCAGATCCGTCGTCTGAATAAAATCGAAGCCGTCAGCGTCCATTTCTGGGCAAAAACCCCCGCAGCCCCTCCAAATCATCCGTGTTGATTACCCCGTCGCGCTGTGATAGGCCCGGCGACAGAGCCAATGACGATGTCAGTACACAGGTCGCTGTGAACATTCCGACTCTCACACTATCATACTGGCGGCGGGATTGCCGCCGGCCGTCCCGGACAGACACAATACCCTCCCCACCGTTGGGCGACAAGAGACAACTTCCGGCCGGCAATTCCCTGCCCAGTGTTCGTGTTATCATTTCTCCTGCAATATCGAGTCGGGGATTGCACGTCTATACTGGGGTCCATAGAATAGCCGCCATGTTGGTCGTCGGGCTCCATACCGTCACGATACCGTATGAGTGGGGATATGCGGGACCTTTGCGCCACTGGCGGGCGGGACTGCAACTAGCGTTCACAAACGCGATATGTCGCGTTTGGGGTCGCCAGACGATTGGAGGTCTTTGATGAAACAGACAGCACGCCTTGGAGCCATCACGACAGCCGCCGTATTCCTGATTCTCGCTGGTGTGCCCTGTTACGGCCAGTCCCGAGAAACGGTCATGGTCCCGATGCGGGACGGCGTCAAGCTCGCCACCGAGGTTTATCTCCCCGCCGGCGAAGGCCCGTGGCCGGCCATTCTTGTCATGACACCCTACAGCCGGAAATCGGCCGAAGGACTCGCCGGAGAGGTCAACCAGCGGGGCTATGCCCTGGTGTCACAGGATTTTCGCGGGCGATTCGACTCCGAGGGCGTGGATTATCCGGTCTTCGTGCATAACGGCTGGGGCGAGCACCAGGACGGGTACGACACTATCGAGTGGATTGCCAAGCAGAAATGGTCCAACGGCAAGGTCGGCGGGTTCGGCATCAGCGCTCCCGGCATCGCGCTGAACATGACGACCCCCAGCCGCCCGCCCCACCTCGTCTGCTGCTACGTGGGCGTGGCCTTTTCAAGCATGTATGAGCAGGCCGCCTACCAGGGCGGGGCATTTCGCAAGAGCCTGCTCGAAAACTGGCTGAAGGACAATAAGTTCGATCCGAAGAACCTCGAGTTGATTCGGGCCCATCCGAACTATGACGATTTCTGGGGCCGGATCGATCCCGAGCGTGTCGCGTCGCGTGTGAACGTGCCGACCCTGTTTCTGGGGGGCTGGTATGACATCTTCACGGCCGGCAGCATCGACAGCTTCAGGACCATCAACAAACAAGGGGATGAGGGCGCCCGCGGCAAATGCCGGCTGGTCATGGAGCCGTATGGCCACGGCCGGTCGGAGGACCTCGTTTTCCCCAACACCAATCACCCCAAAGCCGCTGATGTCTGGAACTGGTTCGACATCTGGCTGAAAAACGACGGCAAGGGAATCGAGCAGATTCCCGCCGTGCAGTACTATGTGATGGGCGATCCGGCCGACCCCAACACGCCGGGCAACCAGTGGCGAACTGCCGAGGACTGGCCGGTCCCGGCGGACATGCGAAAAGTCTATTTCCACACGGACAACCGATTGCGGCTCAGCCCGCCCGAGGAGTTGTTTGGGTCGCTGGCGTACAAGTACGATCCGAAGGATCCCGTCCCGACGATCGGCGGCGCGAATCTCACCATCAGCAAAGGACCCAAGGACCAGCGGCCGGTTGAAAAACGGGCGGATGTGCTGCTGTTCACTTCCCCGGTTTTGGACAGGTACGTTGAGATCACCGGCCCCATCAAGGTCAGGCTCTGGGCCTCTTCGACCGCCCCGGATACCGATTTCACCGCCAAGCTTTGCGATGTTTATCCCGACGGCCGCAGCATGCTCGTCCTCGACGGCATCATCCGGGCCGGCCATCGCAACTCCATGGAAAAGAGTGAGCCGATGGAAGCCGGCAAAATCTACGAGTTCGAGATCGACCTGTGGTCCACCAGTCTGGTCGTGAGCCCGGGCCACCGCGTCCGCATCGCCATCTCCTCCAGCAACGCGCCGCGCTTCGAGCCCAACCCGAATACCGGCCAACCTTCCGGAACGGACGACAAGACCGAAGTGGCCACGAACACGGTCTATATAAACGCCAATCACCCGTCGCATATTCTTTTGCCCATCGCGTTCCCGCGCGAGAACCCGCAGCGGCGCTGATTGAGATGTGAACTCTGCAAAATGGACATCAGGGCTATATTCTTCAAGGAAATCGATTTCATGATTTCCTTGAAGAATCAACCCGAGCCAATCGTTGTCAGGCACCGACGGTTTGGGAAGGAATAATCGAAACGCTGATTTTTCCTTCCCAAAGTAGCCCTAATGTCCATTTTGCCGAGTTCAGATGAAGTATATGGAGTCAAGTACACAAGGAGAACGGAAATGACGGACTCGCATCGAGTGGACGGAGGCACCACCCGGCGCAGTTTTCTCAGAACGACGGCGACGACCGCCGCGGCGGGCATAGCGGCGTTCTCGACGTTGTCCTCCGGGGGCTGTTCCGAGCCCGCTCGTTGGTCATCGGACCGGAGGCCTCGTCCCTCCGGCGGCAGCGGGAAGGTCGTCCTCTTCCAGGGGGATTCGATCACCGATGCCGGCCGGGACCGCGGCCGCGAGAACAGCGCCAATGACGCGCGGGCGATGGGCAGCGGCTACGCCTTTCTCATCGCCTCACATTTCCTGGCCGAGCGGTCCAACATGAACCTCAAGTTCTACAACCGCGGCATCAGCGGCAGCAAAGTCTTCCAGCTCGCTGAACGCTGGGACAAGGATTGCCTCGCGCTGAAACCCGACCTCATCAGCATTCTGATCGGCGTCAACGATATCTGGCACACGCTCAACGGCAATTATCAGGGCACGGTCGAAATCTACGAGAAGGACTACCGGGCCCTCCTGAAGCGCACGCAGCGGGGACTGCCCGGCGTCAAACTGGTCGTCTGCGAGCCTTTCGTCCTGCGCTGCGGGGCCGTCAACGAGAAGTGGTTCCCCGAGTTCGACCGCTACCGGGCCGCCGCCAAGCGGATCGCGGGAAACTTCGACGCCGTCTTCGTTCCCTTCCAATCGGCGTTCGACGAAGCGGTCAAACACGCTTCCCCCAGCTACTGGGCCGCCGACGGCGTACACCCCACCATGGCCGGCTCGTATCTGATGGGACACACCTGGACCAACGCCGTCTCCCGAGCGAAAGCGTGAGGAAGAGCACAAGACAGGTACACGACAAGACTGCGACGCGGCAAACCCATTGCAGGCCGGAATGCCGGATCGGAATGACTCATGGCCTTCCTTGGTCATTTCGACCAAGGCCGGAGGCCGCGCCGCGCTGCAAAAGCATGACATTCGTCATCTTCAGTGGTAGGGGCAAGTGATAGGGATTAGGAAGAATTCTCGCACGGTGGGCTCTGTCATCCCGAGGCAAAGCCGAAGGATCTGGCCACCGAACGGGAGGCTTCTCTCGCTCGCAAGCCAGATCGTTGGGGCCCCCAAACGCGATCATTCGCGTTTGGGGAACCCGCTTCACTCCGCTGCGCTCCGTTCAGGATGACAGGCCGCGCACGAATTGACCATAATCCGTATAATTCGCTGTTGCGTTTCGCAAATAGCGACTTCCACACATCACACGAATCGTATACACCGAAAGCCGAAAGAAAGACATACTCTTCATATTGGCGTTGACCAAGCTCCGGGGTTGCGGTTATGCTGTTGTTTGCGTTGAATCCTCCATAGTGATTTTGAGAATGAGGTATTGACTATGACCATGGACAAACAGTTGTGGAGCGTGCTGGTTTTCGGTGTTGTGATGGCAGTGGTCCCGGCGGGGTTGGCGCGGGCGGCCACGGATGCGAATGACTTCAAAACCGAGATGGACAAAGTCAGCTACATCATCGGGACCCAGTTTGCCAACAGCTTCAAAACACGGGACATCGATGTGAATGTCGAGCTGCTGATCCGTGGCATTCGCGACGCCATGGCCGGCCAGAACTCCCCGTTCACCGAGGACGAGCAGAAGCAGATCATGATAAGCTTCCAGCAAAGAATGATGGCAAAACTCAAAGCGCAGCAGGAGGCACAGGCCATGGAGAAACTCGGCCCGGACAAGGCGTGGAAACTGAAGCTCACGAAACCAGGACTCATGCAGTTCGATCCCGACCAGGACTACTTCTGGGTCCTGGAGACGAACAAGGGCAACATCCGGATCAAGCTGATGCCGGACGTGGCGCCCATGCACGTCACCAGCACGATCTTCCTGACGAAAAAGGGCTTCTACGACGGTCTAACATTCCATCGCGTGCTTGCGAACTTCATGGCGCAGGGCGGATGCCCTGTGGGCGACGGCAAGCACGGCCCCGGCTACCAATACGCCGGGGAGATCAACCCGAACGTTAAACACGACCGCCCGTTCCTGCTGAGCATGGCCAACGCCGGGCCCGGCACCGACGGCAGCCAGTTCTTCATCACGTTCAAGCCTACCCCCTGGCTCGACGGCATGCGCACCATCTTCGGCGAAGTCGTCGAGGGCCAGGACACCGTCAAGAAGCTCGAAGCCGCCGCCGGCCCGCCCCCGGATGGCAAGCCGACGGAAGAGCTGAAAATCATCAAGGCCGGCATCGAGGAGAAACCCACGGGGTAAGACCTTCGAGGGTTACCGTCCCATGAGAGAGCGCGAGGTCATGCTGGCAACATGGCTGATCTCACTGGCAGGCCTTCTCACCGGCTGCCCCGGCCCGGCGACCCCCGGTCCGATTCTCATCGCCCGGCCCGTACTCGTGGGACAGGATACCTTCGGCTTCGAGCCGCAGTGGTGGGACAAGAACATAGCGCACGTGCGCGTGGTGGCCGCGGACCGGTCTGATCCTTCACAACCGTCACGTCCGCCCGCCTGGATCGGACCGTGCGCCCCGGCCAGAGATGACGGTATCGAGGACATCCCCCCGTTCACGACCCGCTGGGCCCTGAGAGCCGTGACGCCGGTCTCCGCCCGGGATTTCCGCCTGACTCCCGGACGCGTCCCGGAGGGATTCGAGCAGGTCTTTCCCGCCGGCTCCGAGACGTTCACGCCCGGCGCCGGTGAAACGTATTACATTCTCGTCTGTCTGGAGCCCGTTCAGGAGAATTTCTACTCCGTGGCGGCAACGTGGGAGCCCGCCAAGACGAGGACCGCCCCACCGTCGAGGACGACCATTACGGTTGAAGGCCCGTTCATGCACGAGCCCTCCGGCATGGTCTTTCCGGTCGAGGTCGGCAGGTTCCAGCGGACCACGGTGGAATCCTACGATGCTCGGGGGCGGGATGTCGGTGTTGGGTACAGACTTCCAAGCCTTCTGCGCCCGACGATCATCACGGCCTACGTCTACCCCATTCCTCCCGAGCACATCGTGCGCCCGTCCGGCTCGCGCACGACCCTGGACCCCGACCAATCCCTGCTCCACCATTTCCGCGATGCGAGGCGTCAGATTCTTGGGATGTACAAGGATGCACGCGGGGTATCGGAGCAGGATGTGTCACACGAGAGCCGGGGCAAGGTGTACGCCGGCAAGATGCTCGTCTTCGAGCATGAAGGGCGATGGATGCAATCGACGGCAGCACTCCGGTCCTACCTGTACCTGTTCGGACCCGTCGCGGATACATGGATGATCAAGTATCGGATCACGCATCCGCAGAGCGTGGACGCTTCGGAAGAGATTGACGAATTCCTGCGGGCTCTCACCTGGACGATAGAACGCTCCTAATCATGGGGCCGAGCGTGGGCCGTCACGCATGTTTGACGAGTGGGACATGTCGAGGCAAAAAGCACGATTTTCCACGAATGATGTCCGCCGCCTGATCTTGAAGGCGAGACATCTTGCCGGAAGGGGCCGAGAAGTCTGCGGGCTGCTGATCGACAATGGTCATTTCCTCCAGATAAGAGAAACACGCAATATCTCGAAAAGAAAGGGCTCTTTCCAGTTGGATATGCGCGAGGTGAACTCAATTTGCCGAGCCGCTGAGAAACTGGGATCGAAGGTAGTGGGCACATTCCATTCGCACATCGCCTGGTTTCCGAAGCCTGGCGAATCCGATATCCGAGGTGCGGAGGAGGGCTCCCTCATGTTGATCATCGACAGCATGGATAGACAGATTGGGCTCTGGCGAATCAGCCACGCAAGGGCGTACGCCCGACACTTCGAGCTTATCTAAGTATCCGGTGCACGCAAGCCATCGTCGAAAGAGTGTTCAGCACACACGCTGCCAGCATCTCGCTAGGGGGTAGGCGGCTTCTCCTCACCCGGGCGGAGGAATACGATCTCCCATTTGGAGACGCCCGCGACGAACAGCCGCGCTGTCCTACCCGCCAATTTGTCGGTCTCGTGTTGAGACGTGTCGAGGCCGACCACCTGCGGATACCACTTCGACTTCTCGAGGTCCGCCGCGTCCAGGATCTTCACGGGCGGCGTCCAGCCGGTGGGGTCGCCGAGGCTCGGGTTAAAGCTCACGTAGATGCCTTCCTGCGACCAGTCCTTGTCTTTGGCCCGATTCAACAGCATCACCCACGTCTTGAGGTGCGTGTTCCAGTGAATCGAGGGGCCCCAGAACGCATCTGCATCGGGCTGGTGCCAGTCGGTTTTAACGGGGAAGAATGGCGTCACGTGTCCGCCCAGGCCGGGCTCGGTCCACGCCCCCTTATGCCATTTGAACGCCTTGCCGACCGGGGCGTCGCGGCTTTCGTACCGCATCCGGGCGACCGCGACGCCCTGCTCGGCAATGTCGTTGTTATAGGTGCTCGTGTAGATGTAGAGACACCGGTCCTCGCGGTCCGCAATGACGGTGAAGTCACCATTGCCGCCAACGAAGTAATGATTGGCCGAGGCTTCGTTGTTGGAGCCCGCCGGGGCCTCCATGATGATCCCAAGATCCCGCCAGTTCAGGCCGTTGTCCGTTGAGACCATTGCCCCAATCCGGGGGGCCGTCTTGCCACCCGGCAGCGGTGGCTCGTTGTGGTACCACATGTAGAGCTTGCCGTCGGCGGCCTTGTGCGTCGCCTCGATCCATCGCGCTCCCATCTTCCAGGTGGCCTCGTTGTCGAAGGTCACACGCTGGGAGGGCCGGCTCAAATGAAACAGGTCCGGCCCGGACGAACGAAAGGGGTGTCCCGTCGAACAGAACATGTACATCGTCCCGCCGTCCCAATGCGCCGGGCTGCTGCAATCGATATCCCCGGGCTCCTGCGGATTCACGTCCTTATGTACCACGCCCGGGAACTGCACCCGCAGCGCACTGCGGATCACCACTTGATTCCGCGTATGCGCCGCCACACAGCAGCAGTCAACGATCAGAACCATCGCAAGGACGAGCCGTACCGACCTCATGTGTTCTCCGCCTCCTTTCGTCTCTGCCGGGCGCGGATCCAGGCGGACCCACTGCTCCCGCATTGCACGATGCAAGGATACAAGAGAATCGGTGATGTTCCAAGGTTGTATTCTATCCTTCGCGCAGGGTGTTATCGCAGCGGGCGCAGATACCGTCGGGGGGGAAGGTGCCCGTCAGCATCCCCAGGCGCAGGCGGCGGTAGTCGTGGCCCGACCATGTTTCTTTGAATGTGCCCCGCGTCACGTTCCCGAGCGGCATTCGGCCGTTGACGTCGAGGCAGCACGGCACGACGGTGCCGTCCGAGAGGATACAGCCGTGACGGAACGGGGCCGCACAGGGCTTGTAGTCGCAGGCATCGAGCCGGCACTTCACACCGCGGTCATCGACCAGGCCGTGCCAGGTCAGATGCTGCACCACATGGACGTCGTCCACCCCGCTGTCCTTCCATTCGGCCACGAAATCCTGCAACAGGCGGTCGGTCTCGCGCATACGGATGATCTCAATCGTCGTGTGTGGGCCGCGGCCGCGCTGCCGGCGCAGGTCCACGTATTGCCAGATGTTGGACCTGACCTGCTCGAATTTCGCGGGCGGGCGCAGGTGCTCGTAGACCCCGGCCGAGCAGCCGTCGAAGGAGAAGGATAGAAACGTCAGCGCCGACGACAGAATCCGCTCGGACATGGCTGCCGTAAGGAGCGTCGCGTTCGTGTGGATCATCGTCCGGCAACCCTTGGCCCCGGCATATTCGATCATCTCGAAGAGGCCCTCGTGAAGCAGGGGCTCGCCGGACAGGTACAGCTTGACCAGCGGGCGGTTTCCGCAGATGTCGTCAATGACGTTTCTGAACATCTCGACGGGCATCTGCGCCGCGCGCGGCCTGAGCCCGCGCGACTGGGGGCACATGATACACTTGAGATTGCATTCGCTGGTGACATCGATCCAATAACTGGAGGGCAAGGGTGGGATGTAATAGTCCATCAACTCTGCAATGTTGTGCCACAGCGGCATGCACCGGCCTCCAATGGGACTGCCCTTCAGGATAGAAACAGTCGGGGGTCTTGTCAATCATGGCGACTGCATATTCGAGTGCACGTCATGTTTGTCTGTTCCCGCGTCTCTCTGTAGGCTTGACGTTCGCCAACAGCCCTGTGATAATGCGGCTGATGATGCAGACGGCTCGGTGAGTTCGGCCCAAGGGACCGTGTGGACTCAAGCCGCTCCCGGCATCATTCTGGTTGAAGGAGATCAGGATGTATTGTCCAAAGTGCGGAGCGCCAAATGCTGACGATGCAAGGCTGTGTGTTGCCTGCGGGCAGGTCCTGGGCGGTTCTGCCCCGCCGATCCCTATGATGACGGCAGGAACCAGCGGATGGGCCATCGCCGCATTGGTGCTGGGCATTCTGAGCCCTTTCACCTGTATGCTCACGGCACTGCCGGCGATCATTCTGGGCGTCGTGGCGCTGGTGAAAATCAGCGGCTCGGGCGGCCGGCTGGGGGGCACGGCCCTAGCCGTCGTAGGCATGGTCGTACCCGTCGTCCTGCTGCCGATCGTGGCGCTCCTGATGGGCATCCTGATGCCGGCTCTGGCCCGAACCAGGCAGCTTGCGTTCCGGATGAGCTGCGACACGAATCTGTCAGGTCTCGGCAGGGCCATGTATATTTACGCCGATGACCACGAAGGCAAATTTCCCGCTTCGGCGCAATGGTGCGACCTGCTGATCGAGAACGCCGAAGTCGCGAGGGAGAGCTTTCGGTGCCGGGGCGTCCAAGAGGGCCCCTCCAACTATGCCATGAACAAGTACGCGAAGGAGTTGGGAACAGACTCACCGCCGGACATGGTCCTGCTGTTCGAGACCCATCCCGGCTGGAACCAGGTTGGGGAAGCCGATATCCTGACCACGGAAAACCATCAGGGAGACGGCTGCAACGTCCTGTTCGTCGACGGCCACGTCGAGTTCGTCAAGCCCGCGGGCCTGTCCCGGCTGCGGTGGACGAGCGATGCGGCGCCGGCGGATGGCGTGGCCGTGCGTGCCTCGCCCGTCCTTCGCAGCCATTTCGCCGCGACGAATCATCTGCGGCGTCGGGCCAGTGTAAACAAGCCGCCCAGGCCGAGCAGCCCGATGGTGGCCGGCTCCGGGATCTGACCCAAGGTAAGATAGTTCACCGTCAACGTCGAATGTTCGAGCGTCACACGGAAACCGTCGAGGCTCTGATCGACATCCATGAATAGGGAGATTTCGCCGTCTTTCCACAACTCGTCGAGGACATCCTTGGGCAGATCAAACGACGTAGCCGACCACAACTTCTCGTAGCTGCCCACCTGACCGTCGGCGGACCAGGGAACGGAGATCGGCGCGGCGTTGTAGCTCTCCAGGAGGCCCAGCTTGGCGCGGGTCTGCGGCAGCGCTCCGAGGAGGGCATAGATTGCGTCGCGCTCACCCTCTTCGGCGTCCACGTCCCAGGCCACAATGGTGAGGATCGCGGACTGAATCCCCGTGGCGTCTTTCGGCACAAGGGCGTTCAGGTCGTGGGTCCAGCCCCAGTCCTCGTTCGAGATCGTATGCCAGGGTGAATGGTCCAGGACCTCGCCGGCAGGTACGAAATAGGGCGCGCTTCCCCAGCCGTTGTCGGTGTAGTCCACCGTGTCGGAAATGCTCACGACCTCCGCGCCGGCTGCGCTGCACAACAGCAAGACGCAACCCACCAACCCCAATGCTCTTGTCATTGGTCATCTCCTTCCCCCCAGATTGTCTGGGCTCGGGACCCCAGGTGTGAGGTTTCGCACTTGAGAGCCCTTCCCACACACGCTTTATCGGGTGTGGGGCCCTTCTGCCCGGCTTCCCGGCGTGACCTGTACCGCGCCGGAAATCACTCAGAGTATCCTGAAGCCTCCTTCCAAGGCTGTCAACAAGACCGCCGCACAATCTTGAGCCTGCGTCCGAATAAAACAGCCCCGGGCAAGAACTACGGTTCCGTCCGGGGCTGTCAATCCCACAACTACTTAGACCTCTGAGCGGCAACAGAGTTCCCGCCGGGAAAAGATTGTTCTTGTGCAAGCGGCAAACTGACGCGGAACGTGGCGCCCTGTCCGGGCTCGCTTTCCACCTCGATCCGGCCACCGTGGGCCTCGACGATCTGCTTGACCACGTACAACCCCATGCCGGCGCCTTCGGCTGACATATCGGCAGATCGCCCCCGGCCGAAAGGCTGAAAGATCACCTGCAAATCCTCCGGCGCTATGCCGCGGCCCTGATCCGAGACCGTCAGCAAGGCGAACCTGTCCTTCTTTTCGACGCGCACCGTAATGCGCGCATGACAGGGGCCATACTTGACAGCATTGGAAACCAGGTTCTGCACCACGCGCTCCAGCCGGCGGGCATCGCCGACGACCGTGCACCGCGGGGCGGTCTCCACCACAAGCTGATGGCTGGCCCAGGCCGTCGCCTGCGCCTGAATCAGTTGGCGTACTATCGCGCCGAGGTCTACCGGCGCTCTTTGGAGGGAGAAATGACCGCTGGCAACCTGAACGTCGTCGGTGAGGTCGCGCACGATGGTGCGCAGACGATGCATCTCTTCCTCCATGGCATCCAGGTACGTCCGAAACGCTTGCTCATCACCGGCGGACCGACGCAGCAAACGGGCGGCTATTTCCATGGCCAGCACCGGGTTCTTCAGGTCATGCGCCACCATGGCCACGAACCGCAAGCGCTCTTTCTCCCGATTGGCGATATCCGCGGCCATATCGTTGAACGTCCGGACCAATGTTCCCACCTCATCATTGTGGAGTGCCGGCGCCCGCACGGCCAGGTCCCCGCCACCGAACGCGCGGGCGGCACGAACCAGCGTCAGCGTCGGCCGCACCACCCGGCGGATGATGCTCCACGACCCCAGAGACAACAGCACGGCCGTACCGACCGAAAGCGCCACCGCCCAAGCGCTGATCGCCCCATGCAGACGTTCGGCCGCACGGATCGATTCTTCCATCTGATCCTGGTTGAACTTCTTGAAGCGGTCCACCGCGGACAACAACTCGTTCAATTTCGGCGCTACCTGCGAAGGTCGGAGCATGGGCGATTGCGATTGTTCGCGGAGCGTCTTCATCTCTCTTTGAATCCGCGCCGCCAAGTCATGCTCGTCGGGCATGTTGATGTAGGGTCGGAGGTCGCCCACTATATGCTCGGCGGTCTCCAGATATTGATACGCCCTTTGCCGATATTCCTGCTGGCCCGTCGCTTCCCAGAGGAGGTCCTCGCGCCGCTGGGCGAGAATCACCAGATCCAACTCGTGCGCCATGTCCAGCGCTCTCACATCCAGCGCCACGCGCCGGTCGATAGCGGACAGTCTGCTCTTGGCAACAAACCAGCCGACAACAAGCATGGTCCAAGCCGACAATATGCCGATAGCCCACACGATCACCAGCGTTCGAATCGTCATCGGCGGCAAGGAAACACGCCACCACGCTGTTTTCATGGTGCTCCTATTGAAGACCCACCATGTTCTACGTTCGGAACGACCGATTGGGTCAATCTATCTTTATGAACCGGATATGGGGCGGCGTCAGGCTGGCAAGTCGGCAGGAACGAGAGGCAGCCAGATGCGGAATGTGGCGCCATGTCCGGGCTCGCTCTCCACCTCGATCCGGCCACCGTGGGCCTCGACAATCTGCTTGACCACGCACAGCCCCATGCCGGTGCCGTCGGCGAACGTGCCGGTAGACCGGCCTCGGCCGAAGGGCTGAAAGAGCACCGGCACATCCTCCGTGCGTATGCCCGGCCCCTGGTCCGAAACACTCAGCAACGCGAAGGGCTCCTTCCTTTCCACGCGCACGGTCACGCACGTGCCGGGCGGACTGTACTTGACGGCGTTCGATACCAGGTTCATGGCGACCCGCTCGAGCCGGCGGGAATCGCCGAACACAACGCAGGTCTCCCGCGTCTCGACGACGATCTGGTGATCCGCGCGGATCGCGGACTCTGCCGCCGCCAGCGGTACGGCCGTCGGAGACGCCGACTGCTCGCGCAGTGCTTGCAGTCTCTCGCGGATCTGGACGAGACGCTCCCGCTCCGGCAGTGAAGTCATGAACTCATCCAGACTCGCCGCAATCTGCTCGGTGATAACCTGGTACACGTCCCTGCGTTCGCGATGACGACTTGCACCGGTAGTTTGCCAGAGAAGGTCTTCGCGCCGCTCGGTAAGGATGGCCAGTTCCAGCTCGCGCGCCACGTCGAGCGACTTGACGTCGAGCAGGACCTGCTCCCCGAGCCTGACCAGTTCTCCCCTGGCGACCAGCCAGCCGACAACCAGAACCGCCCAGGCCAGAAAGGCGCTGCATGCCCAGAATGCGACCGGTCTCTGGACCGTCAGGCGCGGGACACGAATGCGCACAAACCCGATTTTCATACTATCCCCGGCTTCCTGGTCGCAGAGTCCGACGCAGGCACACGATTGGCCTGCATGTCCGGTTTCCCGTCGCTCTGTCCTGTAAGCATGCCTTATGCCGACGAAGATGAAATGAGGAAATCCCTTGCCGGACGATTGGGTGTGCGACTATGTTCCGCGGGACCGTCTCCATCTGTCATGCTGAACGAAGTGAAGCATCTGGCCAGAGAGGGTCAGGGCGAATGATGATCCGCCCCGACCGCTTTCTATGCGTACGGTCTGCCACGAAATTCAGTCGCACACATGATTGGTGGGTCCTGCAGTTGGCCTGTCGGACTTGTGGAAACCCTATTCGAGCATACCGACGTAGACCGTGCCGACGAGCTGGCTCGTCAGGATGCCAAGCACGGTCACGAGCCGTGGCGCGATGACGAGTCCGTCACGGGCATTCTGGATCGGGCTTGATAGCGTCGCCATAGCGCGGCTCGCTCCTTCTTGGGAATCTCATGCCAGCGGATGCCGCGAACGGCTCCCTCCAATGCGTACAACACGTTCGCACAAGGTCCATCGGCGTCCATTCTCGTGCGGACCCGCAGCAGGGCCTCGACACTTTCTATTGTTGCCAACTCCGACGTGGTTCTGGTTCCGGCGTCCTCGAGCCGGCCGGCCGGGACCGCCACGCGCGGGAGCGTCCGGCCCAGTTGCAGTTGGCCTGGCCCGTGAACGAGCGGGTCAAGAACGTGGTCGTGGCCGCCGCGATCAGTACGATCCGCAGCCACGACAACGGCTTTCGGCGGTATTGCGAAAGGATGGTTTCCATGGGACCTTGGCGAGCAACGCCCGGCACGCGGTGGCCCGCAGGCTGCTGACGGTGCTGGGGGCATGTAGAAAAGTCACAGTCGCTTCGACGCCGGCCTGTGCTGCCCCGGAAGGTCTAGAGTCGAGGTCGCCTACAAATATGGCGTGAGGGTGTGCCTCGCGCACCTGGGGATCGCCCGGGATCGGCGCGGATGACCCAGACGGACAAAACGACAGGCTGTCGCCGAAGCGGTGCGTGAACGCAAGAATTGCTCTCGATGCAACCTGTTTCCAGGAAAATCTGAGCAAATAGCAGTAGTATAGCTTGACATCGAGCTCTTTATAGGTTTATAGGTGCCACCCAAGGCCTGAGGATGTGCTACGAAGAACTCACACGTAATTGGTATCAGCCCGTCGCCTGCACCATCAGTGACGCATGGTGTCGGGTCCGGCATCACAGGATATGCCAAATGAGCGCAAAAACGCCACCCCGGGTGCCGGAATCCGCCTGTCTTTCGAGAGAAGCGTGTCAGGATTCATGTGGCGGGAACGCCTCGCTACGGAAGGGCGATTTCGGTTTCGCTCTCCAGTCGGGTGTCGTTTGGGGGATTGATTGGCCATGAGCAAGGAGGCGATCGTCATCGGTGCGGGCCCTGCGGGCTTGACGGCAGCTTTCGAAATGCTTCACCGGACAAGTATCAAACCGGTCATTTTCGAGATGACCGATGACATCGGCGGCATTTCCAAGACCGTCAATTACAGGGGCAACCGAATCGATATTGGCGGTCATCGGTTCTTTTCGAAATCCGCGCGGGTCATGGACTGGTGGCTCCGCATCCTTCCCCTGCAGGGGGCCCCGGCACGGGACGACATCGCCCTCGGGCGTGAGGTGCCGCTTTCTGCGGATCGCAATGCCCCTGATCCGGAACAGACCGATCGCGTCATGCTCACACGTACCCGCCTGTCCCGGGTGCTGTTCGGGAGGCGCTTCTACGACTATCCGATCTCTCTGAGCACCCGGACGCTGGCCAACCTGGGCGTCCTGCGCACCGCAAGAATTTGTGCGAGCTACCTCAAGGCCCGAGCGGCTCCCATTCGAGAGGAACGGTCCCTCGAGGATTTTCTCATCAACCGGTTCGGCCGAGAGCTCTATAGGACCTTCTTCAAGGATTACACCGAGAAGGTCTGGGGCGTGCCGTGCGGCCGGATCAGCCCCGAATGGGGGGCTCAGCGGATCAAGGGCCTCTCCATCAGCAAAGCCGTCGCCGACGCCGTCAGAAGCACCTTTTCCGCGGACCGGTCCCTTTCCCAGAAGCACGCCGAGACGACGCTGATCAGACGGTTCCTGTATCCCAAGTACGGCCCGGGGCAGATGTGGGAGGAGGTCGCCCGCCTCATCATGGAAAAGGGGGGCGAAATCCACCGCCATCACAAGGTCGTGGGTCTCCGGGCGGACGGCGACCGGATCGTCGAAGTCTCCGTGCAGGACACGGCAACCGGTTACCGAACGACTCGACCGGCCGAATACGTCTTCTCCACAATGCCGGTCAAAGAGTTGATCGGGGCGCTGGGCCCGTTCGTGCCCGCCGAAATCCGCGATCTGGCGGATGGTCTGGTCTACCGCGATTTTCTCACCGTGGGTCTCCTGGCGAGGGCGCTGCAGATCAGAAATGGAACCGGAAGCAGCGCGACCAACGGCCTGATACCGGATAATTGGATCTACATCCAGGAAAACGACGTCAAGGTCGGCCGATTGCAGATATTCAATAACTGGAGCCCCTACATGGTCCATGACGAGGACACCGTCTGGATGGGACTCGAATACTTCTGCAATCAGGCCGACCCCTTCTGGGCGATGGCGGACACAAAGCTCATACCGCTGGCGGTCGGGGAGATGATCAGGATCGGCGTGCTCGAACGGCATGATGTCCTCGACGGCGTTGTTATCCGGGTGCCCTACACCTATCCGGCCTACTTCGGGACCTACAACCGTTTCGCGTGCATCAGAGAATTTGTCGATACCTTCGAGAATCTCTTCCTCATCGGCAGAAATGGGATGCATCGGTACAACAACCAGGACCATTCCATGCTGACGGCGATGACGGCCGTGGAGAACATCCTCAGCGGACGAACCGACAAGGCGAATATCTGGGCCGTGAACACGGAGCAGGACTATCACGAGCAGAGCGACGCAGGAACTGCCGATTCCTGAGCCGCGAGGGAATCCGGCCGTCGCCGAGGACATCTGCCCGGGTCACGGTGCGGGCTTCCCACTCATACCGATTACGATTGAGAATCTCGTATCTTCGGGTGGCAGCGGTAAGGCCGAAGGTTTTTGCCGATGGCTGCTTGTGTCGCAGGCATCCTGCCCGCGATTCAAGGGCTGGATGGGTTCCGAAACGCGAAAGATCGCGTTCGGGGTCCCTACGCCCTCGACACGGCGGCGCCCCGACAGGTCAAAGACGTGTGACGGTCTCCGGCGGACGCCGGATTGGTTTGCTTGTCAGGCGGCGCACCGCCCTTCGGGTGGCCCGGATGGCAATCGGCGGGAGAAACTGCTTGATATTCTCTCGGCGACGGAGAATCGAAGCCGCCTTCTCTTCGGCCACATTGAGTTCTCTGACTTTCCGCAGCAGGTCCCGGATCTCGCGCGGCTCGAGTCGTTGTTTGTAGTTTGCCTGCAGCCATTTGACCAGGCTGTACTGCCGAAACAGCAGGCCGTCCTGGACTTTCGTCTGGAACTCGAACTTCCTGATCCAATGGTAGTCCGAGCCATTGACGACAGCCGTCATGTGAGCGACAATCTTCTCATCCGTCCTCTCTCCCAGCGATCCGGCCCAGGGCGACTTCCTCTGCACGGCCACCACCTCCGGCATGCCAAGCTGCCGGCAAAAGTCGCGGGCAAAGGGTTTGTCCATACCGGGCTCCTGGGGCCTTTCGGTCGTTTTCGACCAGGCGTACAGCGCCGTGTGCATGTATGGCTGCAGCGTCTCCAGACCGAGCAGCATGTTCGGTCCAATGGTCTTCCAGACGATCAGAAGCTTGCGGCTGTAAGGCCCCGGTGTGAAGCTGACACCGCCCCAGACACCCCCGCCGCCGTCGCCGGATATGACCAGTGTGTGCCCCAGCTCTTTTGCCTTTTTGCTCGCCATGTACGCGTACACTACGTCCTCGAACGCATACGGCTCGTCGAGGCGGGGGATGATTTCGTCCGCCGTCGTGATGAATGACTCCGGCGTTATCTGAATCTCGTGCAGCCGCCCCTTGAGCGTGGTGGCGAGCGCCCGCGCCTTCACGGACTCCGGGCCCGTGAAATGGATGTAGTCGGCGTCCTCCCGGTCGTACAGTTTGGCCAGAATCGAGGAGTCGTAGCCTCCCGAGAGATGCAGGGCGAACTTCCGGTCGGGCTTATGGGCCAGCAGCACGTCGGGAAACGGCTTCTCGATACGGGCATAAAGGCTGTCGTGGTCCCCCACCCTGGTGATAGCCTTGTAGTACCCATCGCGGAGAGTGTACGGCACGAAGCAGTAACCCCGGACCAGATAGTCCCTGACCTGCTTGATGTTCAGCCCGTTTCTGCTTCCATAGAACACCCGCTGGAACGTCCATTTCATGGCACATCCTCCGTGCAAGAGTCCTTCTTGCGCCTTGTCTGCGGCCGTCACGATGTGGATAATGATAGACCGTGTCCAGAGACGCCGTCAACAAAGACCTTCGCCCGGAGCGAGGTGCAGCCTGCATTTGACGGCGGATTCGGGCCGCCATGCAGAGCAAGCGTCTTCCCTCGCCTATTCTGACGAACCACGATCGTCGCAAGACCAGTAAAACACGGTACTTGTGCCGACAAGTCGGCTGCGGCGCGTATGGCTGCCGTCGCGATGGCCTATTCCGACGTACCCATGGGTTGAGCGACGGCAACCCCGCGCGCCATGATCGGCTCGTAGCTGAACTTCTGGCCTCCGATGGAAGCTTCCACCATCAGGCCTTCCTCACCCATCGTGAACACGGCGACCCCCTCGGCATACTTGGCATTGGCCGAGGCACCCGACTTGAGCGCGACCGCCGAGGCCTGGGCCGCGAAGGCATAATTGCCGGATTTGAAGCGGTTCAGGGCTTCCTCGTTCTCGAAGAAAATCAGCTCGCTGTACGCCTGGCCTCCCAGCGCCACGCCAATACTGGCCTGCGTCAGCGTGCAATAGCCGGCCAGTTGCCCATGTTCGAACAGTTGACCCCTGCCGAACGCCCCGCCGACACCGACGGCCGCTTTGCCAACTGTAGGGAAGACCGCGACGCCCGCCGCGTTGTCGAAGAACACCTGCAGCCCGGGATCGGTTCTCTTGGCCATGTGGATGGTTTCCTGAACTTGCTGGCCCAGACCGATCTGCGCCTCTGTCGTCTTGGGAGCAGTCGCGCAGCCGGTCAGACACAGCATCCCGACGGCCCCAAACATGCATGCCATTACAATCGCTCTCATGGAAGACTCCTTTCTCTCAATACCAGATATTGGGAATACAGACGGTAAAATAGCCCGGCCGCTCCGTCCGGCAGAATAGGCAAGTTCCTGAAGTGGGCACGGGAGAAGGCTGATGCGGTGAGTCCACCAGACTCCGGGTCTTGTCCCTCGTGGCTGGCACAGGACCGAAGAGCCGACGGGCAGGTCGATTCGCGCCGGTCGGGAATGTCACGCGCGGACGCCCGCCCTACGTTGCGGCGCGAATCCGCCACCATACGGCGACCACACCCGGCGAGCGGCGGCCTTGCAGCGGCGGCGGGAGTGTCGTATACTAGGGGGCATAATGGAGGTCTTAGCGCCGAACGGGCCCGGGAGGGAATTATGGCTGTTGTGAGAGCTGTGGCTTCGAGGTCCTGTCGCCGGGGCTTCACGCTCATCGAGTTGCTGGTGGTCATTTCGATCATCTGCCTGATGATGTCGATCATGCTGCCGTCGCTGACCAGTGCGCGGGAACAGGGCAAGCGTATCGCGTGCCTGGCCAACATGCGGAGCCTGACGCAGGGCTGGATAATGTACGCGTTCGAAAACGACGACAAGCTCTGCTCGGCCGATACGGACTGGGACGTGCCACCCGAGAGCCACTGGGTGGCGGACGGGATCAATTTCCCGGGCAATGAGATTGGCGGCACGGCGCAGGCTATCCGGAACGGCACGCTCTGGCCCTATACCGGCGAGGTGTTCGGTCTATACAAATGCAAAAGCGACCGGACCGAGCGGCTGCGGAGTTATGCGATCTCGCGGGCGATGAACGGCACGACAGCCGCCGGCGAGCGTGACAACATCAGGCCGTTTCGCCTCTGGAGCGGGATCACGCAGGCCAGCCAGAAAATGGTTTTCATCGATGCCGACTGCCGGACGCCGTGGCTGGAGGGTTCGTTCTGTGCCATCAGGAATATCGACTCGCAAGCACCCGAGTGGTACCGGCGGCGCAGCCGCAATCTTACCGCCCGGCACAGCGGCGGCTGCAATATCGCGTTTGCCGACGACCACTGCGAGTACTGGAAGTACCGAGACCCGCGAACGATTTCGCTGGCTGAATACGCCATCGAGCCGTGGGCCGCATCGGACTACAATCCCGACCTCGACCGCATGGTCGAACTGCTCCGCGGCAAACGCGAATAGTCGGCAGGCTTTGATGAAGGTGACTGCATATGTTGCCGGATTGGCTTTGGCGCGAATTTCGTGACAGGTGGGAACATCTCAGCGAGCGGCTTGGGCTGCCGAGCCTGCGCGCCTGGATCAATGAGCATCCGGGCGCGGTTCTGGCGACCGCCGCCGGCTCGGGCGGGCTGCTTGTGCTGGTCCTGATCCTGCAACTCATTCCCGACAAGGCGCCCCAGATACAGACCATCGAAAAGGAATGGTACTACGACCTGAACACGGGCAAGCTGTTCACGGCCGCCGCGGGTCTCAGACCGCCGATCGACGCTCCTTCCGGCCCGATGCCCGGCGGCGCGCCCGCCGGCGTTCGGGCCCACGTACTCTCCCTGGAGCCGGATGAGTCCCAGCGTTTCATCGGCTTCCTGGAGACGACCGCTCCGCCGGACGTGGTGGCCCGCTGGCCTGTGCGTCCGGTCCACGCCAGTGAAGCAGCCAAGTGGGGACGGGGCAAGTTGATTTGCCGCGCCGATGACAAGAACTGGGTCCCGGCCGACAGCAGGCAGGGACAGCAGATTTTCGAGGAGGCCTTCGCCCCCAACGCCGACGGCGAACGCCCCATCTACTGCCGGCCGAAATAACGTCACACCGATTATGCGTGAGTCCTTCGTGGCACGTCATCAAGGGCCTGTCCCGGTGGACTCATTGCCTGGCCGGGTGGCGTCGTCAAGCGCGGTTTGGCAATGGCCTTTCCCGGATGCAGGAGAAACCATCGCCAAGGCCTTCGGTCATGGCGATGCCACCTGGGGCATTCTCTTGCCTGTCGCGAAGTAATGGTCCTAACGGGATAGCCTCTGAGCATTGGATGGCACACGAGGGTAAATGACGATTCGCCCGTGCACCGTAAGCGGCGTCAGTCCAGTCTTTTCGCCACTTCCTCGAAGATCAGTTGCATGGCGTGCTCGATGGGTGCAGGCAGGTAGGTCCCGGAGGCCATCTTGTGGCCTCCGCCGCCGAACTGGCGGGCGATCTCGCTGACGTCCACGACGTCCCCACAGCGCCGCTGCATGTCGGGCCGGCTGCGGAGCGAGCAGCGAACGCGCCCGTCCCGCAGCTCGACGAACAGCGCCGAAACCTGGACCGAGCTGATCCGCTGGCACTCGTTGACGAGGTTCTCGGTATCCCGATAGGCCGCCCCGGTACGCTCGAAATCCGCGCGGACGAGGTATTGCGATGCGTAGCGGCCGTCGAAATGCAGCTCAAGCGTGTTGAGCATGGCTACCATCAGATTGAAGCGTCTCGGCGAGAAACTCTGGTACAGCCTACGATAGAGGTCGTTCGGGTCGATACCCAGGTCGATCAACTCCGCGCAACCGCGAAAGACCCAGCTGTCCGTGTTGCGCAGGTGAAACCATCCCGTGTCGGTGGCAATCGCCACGAACAGGGCTTCGGCGGCCCTCTTCGAGATCGGCCAGCCGGCATACTTGAGAAGATCGAACAGCAACAGCCCGGCGGCCGCGGCCGTGGTATCGGTAATCTCCACCTGGCCGAGATGGTCGCTGGTGACGTGATGATCGACCACCAGGACCGGCTGGGTGTTCTGTTTGAGGTAATCCTCGAATTTCGGCAGTTGGCTGTAGCTATTGGTGTCGAGGATGATAACCAGGTCGACCGTCCCGAACGCCCCGCTCGTCAGGTCCCCGACTTGCACGTCCTCGCCCAGAACGGGGACTTTCTCGGCGAACAAAAATGTATACCACTCCGGCATCGGCGAGAGCATGAGCGGTTGCACGGTCTTGCCCAGGTCCCTCAACACGTTGGTCATCGCCGCCACACACCCGCATGCGTCACCGTCCGGCCTGGTATGCGTCGCGATCAGGACAACGCTCGAATTCTCAATCAGCGCGATGGCTTGCTGATACGCTTCATTGCTCACGCAGACATCCTTTCCACGCTCCAGCGGCACGCCGGCAGAACTCATCGCAGATCATTGTCCGGACACCCGGTATGATGTGCCTCGTCTTGTTCATGCTGACTTCCTGTCGCCGCTTCCTGCAGAACAGCCCTGGCACTCTCGCAGTCCCTGCCGATCTGGGCGGCCAGCTCCTGCGGCGCACCGAACTTGTGTTGGCTGCGCAGCCGCTGCACGAAATCCATCGCCATCCAGCGGCCGGTCATATCGCCCACGTTCTCAACGAGCAGGTGCGCCTCGATCAGTAGCGGGTGCCGGTCGCCAAACGTGCGGGCCTGCCCGATGCTGAAGACCGCCGGGATTTGTTCGTGCACTTGGAGCAATTCCTGCTGCGTGGCGGCCATCTCCACGAAGCCCGCGTACACAGCTTCGGCCGGGATGATCTGGTTGGGTTTGCTCATGTTGAGCGTCGGGAATCCCAGCCTGCGGCCGCGTCCCCAGCCCGCCACAACCGGGCCGATGAGTCGGTACGGCCGCGACAACGCCAGCGCGGCTTCGGCCACGTGTCCACTCTCGAGCATGTAGCGGATGATCGTGCTCGACACCCGCAGCGTTTGACCCGTCGCCAGCTTGATCTGCTTGGGGGCAACGACGGCGACATCGAAGCCCTTCCTCCGACCGAGCTCCTCCAGGGTCCTGACGTCCCCCGCCCTGCCGGCCCCGAAGTGGAAATCCTCGCCCTCGACGATGACCGACGGCTTGACCACGGCCATCAGGAACTCATCCACGAAAGCCTCCGGCGACAGGTGCAGCAATTCCCGGTTGTCCTCCAAAACGATGATACAGTTATCCGCGTACTCTTGCAGCAGGTGCAGCTTCAGAGGCAATGGCGTGAGCACCCCGGGCGCCTTGTCGGGATACAGAATTGCCACGGGATGCGGTTCGAAGGTCATCACGGCCATCTCGGTGCTCCGGTCGCGTGCGAGGCGACAGGCCGTGCGGCAGATCTCCTGGTGCCCGACGTGAACCCCGTCGAAGTTCCCAATCGTCAGGACACATCCTTCCCTGACCTGCCCGAATTCCGATAACTGTTTGAGAATCCTCATATCCTGAGGCCGTTTCGTACAATCTCCATCTCAATCGCCCGCCGGGCAGGAACGGCGTATCCCGACCACCCGCCGGCGTACGAGCCTGCGAAACAGTCTACCGGGTGCGAACAGACGTGCAACGGCTTTTTCCGCAGTGGCTACTTCACCAGACATGGGACATCTGCGTCGTGTCTGCGGAGATTCCAGGGCAGTGAGGATGAGGGACGGCTGCTTTCAGCGTGTCTGGCCGCTCTTGAGCCGGGCCAGACGCTCCTCGGCGTCGCCATGTCCGGGATAGAAGACTCTGAGCTCTGCCAGGATCAATTCCAGTTTTGTCAGGTTGCCGGTCTTCTCATAGCACAAGGCCAGCATGTCCAGCGAATCCCTGTGATAGGAGACAGCCCCGCGCCGCAGGTCTATTGTCCGATCAGGCCCGGACGCGCGCACCTGCTCGAAGCAGAGTATCGCCAACTCATGCAGGCCATCCTCGACGTACATCGTCCCCAGCTCGAACTGGGCCGCCTGGTCCGTGCGGTCGGTCTGCGTCGCCTTCTGGTAGGCTGCCAGAGCCATCTCCCGCTCGCCGGCAGCCTTGTAGATCCCGGCCAGCTCGTACCATGCCTGGCTGCTATCACTATCGATAAGCAGGGCCTTGTTGCACTGTCGCCTGGACTCCTCGGTCTGCCCGACCGCCGAGTACGCGCTGGCGCGGTTGAGGATTTGAGCCACCATCAGCGGCCGTAACACAGCCAGCGCCGCCATGATGATCAGAACGCTGTAACAGGTATTGGCCACAAGCTCCTTCTGCCCTTGCCTGCGCTCTCTGCGTTGACGACTGATAGTCAACCTGTCTTCCATAGAAGGCCCGCTAACCGATAATCACGAAGTAAATGCCGAACACCATGAGTATGTTGCCGGCCAGCAGTTGAGCCCGCTGCTCGAGCGAGCACATCTGCGTGCGAAGCTGCATCATCACATCCCGCCCGATCAGACTCGTCAACAGCCCGACCGACAAGACCATCACACTCTGCCCTGCAGCAAAACTCATCAATGGAACAAGGCCGTGGCTCTCCACGGGCGCCGCTTCGACCAAGGCGCGCAGCGCCGGCCCGCAGTTCGGACATGCGGGCGTCTGGAGCAGGCCAAAGGCGCCGCCCAACAGAAGTGCCCCGAGCGTATCCATCTTGCGCAGGTGCACGGTGATGTTCTCCACTCGCCGAGGCAGAATCGGGGGGCCGCTCAGACCTGAGATGAGCACTCCGACAACAAGCAAAGCGAGGCCCAAGCCCCAGAACATAACCTTGTCGGTGTGCAGGACCCGGTAAGCGCCGTCCCCAACCACTACAGTTGTCGTACCGAGCACAACGACGCCCGCGACCAGCCCCAGCGCAAAGAGAATCGACAGAAGCAGTCCATGTTTCTTGGACCTGCTCATGCCCGCCACATAGACCAATACGGCGGGCAGTCGCACGGCGGCACACAAACCGACCGAGGCTGCCGCTCCCGCCCAGAATATCGCAGGTAGCGCCCCTTCGGCCGGCTGAGTCACTAGTTCTTCAAAAGTCGGGACCACGATGCCTCTCTTTCAAAACGAACACTTGGCTCCACGTAGAATGTACGAAATAAAACCCCATAAGAAAAATCTGCAACTTAGTTGCAAATTCCACCCGCTTCGGATAGGATAATATTCGTGGACCATCTTGCCGTTGGGTTTGAGGAGTAGATGGGAGAATGTACAGAAGGTTCAATGCCGTATTCGCGGAACTCAGGTCGCATGCCCCATTTACGCTCTTTGGGGCCGTCACGGGGGTTCTGGCCATGCTCCTGTTCGCCGGGGCCGCACCCCAGGTGAGTCATCGGCTCTTTCAGGTGTTCCATCCCGCCCATGTGGTTCTTTCCGCCATCGTGACGGCCTCCCTGTTCCGGTTGCATGAGACGAAAAGAGGCTTTCTGGTCGTCCTCGTCGTTGGTTACGTGGGGGCCATCGGGGTTTCTACGCTCAGCGATTCCGTCCTGCCGTTCTTTGGGGAGAGCATCCTGGGGGTGGCCGTGCCGACCCACGCGGATACGCACAGTCAAGAGGCCGACGCCGGCGCTGAAGCGGACCACGACCGTGCCGATGAGCCGCACGAGCACGGCCCCGCCATCAGGCCGCATGTTTACCTGGGGTTCATCGAAGACTGGTACCTGGTCAACCCGGCCGCGATCCTCGGCATCCTCGTCGCGTGGTTTTGGCCGCGGACGAAGTTTCCGCACGCCGGCCATATCCTGATCAGTACGTGGGCCTCCTCCTTCCACATGCTCATGAATACGCACCGGGAACTATCGGCCACGATGTTCCTCGGCGCCTTCATTGTCCTGTTCATCGCGGTCTGGCTGCCCTGCTGCGTCAGTGATATCATCTTTCCGATGCTGTTCGTTCGCACGCCTCACGTGCACGTCGGGCACCAACACGCGGCGGAGGTCCAGGCATGATGGTCCAGCTCGACAACAAGGCCCGCAAGGCGCTGCAGGACGCGAAGCTGTATTGCACGGAAGCCCGCATCGCCATCCTGAAGGTCCTTATGCAGGCGACCAGTCCCCTGCGGCAAGACCAGATCGCCGAGCAACTCATCGAACAGACTCTGAACAAGGTCACCGTCTATCGCACGCTCGAATCCCTCGTCGCGGCCGGCCTGGTTCATCGCGCGTTTATGCAGGATCGGGCCTGGCACTTCGAGCTGGCCGACCACTGCACGGAGAAGCAGTGCCACCCGCACTTTACCTGCACGAGTTGCGGCGTGACACACTGCCTTACCGATATCGTCGTGCCTCTGGCCAGAATCCCCAACAAGGGTTTCGTCATCAATCGCCAACAGGTTCGCCTGGAGGGTTTGTGCCCCGCCTGCGCTTAGAGACGGGCCGGGACGCATTTGAGAGACAAATGATGCGAATCAGTCGCCGACAGCTTGCACGCCCGCTACGAATCGCCGTCATTCTGTCGGCGTTCACGGCCCTGGTGGCCACGACGAGCGGCCTGCTGCTGGCGGTCCATCTCAACAGCTTCGAACACCGCGCGGATCATGATGGGCAGGATTGTCTCTTCTGCCGGCATTTGCTGGTTCCCTCGAAGAAGTTCCTGCCCGGCCCGCACGTGGAGTTCGTGCACAATGCCTGCGCCCCGCGTGCGGTCCGAACTGCGCACGTACAGTACGTACCTCGTCATCGCCCTCGGACCTCCCAGCCGCGCGCTCCTCCCGCCTGACTGCTACATCCGTGGTTTTGAGGGGGCGGTTTGACAGTGTCATCGGTATGCGCATCGACGCTGCGTAATGGGCGATCGGGACGCTCATCCAGCGACCCTGTGTGCGCCGGCACGACTCCACCATCCTCCTCGCGATAGCTGTAACAGCCTGTAAGAACGTGGATTCACGGCACTTGAAGGAGAGGATGGCCATGAGAAGAACAGCGTTCACATTGATCGAATTGCTGGTCGTCATTGCAATTGTCGCTCTCTTGACGGGCATTCTTCTTCCCTCGTTGAACCGGGCCCGCCAACAGGCGCGGAAAATCACCTGTCTGAGCAATATGCGGCAGATGGGCATCGCACTGCAGACGTATCTGCCCGATGCAGAGTACCGGCTGCCACCGAGTTCGTGCTCTATCAAGGACCCGAACGACCATTGGCTGCGCGTTCTGACTCGTTACACGCGGGAACAACTCCTGTTCCGCTGTCCGAGCGATACGGCCAAGGATTTCGTGGACTGGGACCGGCCGTTGCAGGAGCAGAAGGACGCACGGTATTCGAGCTTCGCGGTCAACGCCCTGCTCGACCCGGTGCACCTCCGCTACGGCCCGCAGCGTAACAGATACAACAACGTCAACAATATCCGCCGGCCGATGTACTGCCTCTGGATCAGCGAAGCCCCGAACACCGAGAGCTTCAGACGGGCCGACCATATCCATCCCGAATCGTGGGAAGGCGCGCCGGACTACGCGCGGCAGTTCGTCGCCTGGGACCGGCACCGGGCCACGTCGAACTATCTCTTCGCCGACGGCCACGCCGACAACCTGAGATTCGAGCAGACCTACGAGTGGCCGAGCGTCTGCTACTGGTATCCCGAGGCCGCACCCAAATGGCCGGAAATACCGTAGGCAGATCAACGCCGAGCCCGTTGCAGACAAGGAGTACCAACATGAAATCCATTGATGTGTTCTGCATCACAATCATCGTTGCGCTCGCCGCGTCACTCCGGGCGGATTGCCCGCTCGACCACTTCGTCATCGGCTGCAATCGCGATGGCATCGAAGGCACGGGGGACGACAATCGACTCTTCGTCGATTGCGGACAGAAATACCGCCACAGCGGCGCTACGGAATACGCAGAATGGTTCTACCCCTTGAGAGAGAGCGTCTTTCCGAGCTACCCTTACCGCGTCGGCGAGCCGGGCTTTGACATCTTCCAGAGCACAGACCCGCAGGAGGACCACACCTACGATCCTAATCGCAGTCCGGCCGGCAAGCCCGAGATCGACTATGGCATCACCGTGGAATGCGTCGCCCGGTCGTCCGGCCTGCAGGCCGTGCACCGGGAGTACCCGCAATTCATCATCGCGGCAGTCGGAGAGACCTTCGACTACAGTCACATCTGCAATCAGCGGGACGAGCCGCACATGCACATGTCCTACCAGGCGGTCGAAGGACAGACCCTGCAATGGATCACGCTGCGCCTCTGCGATACGCTGGCGGACGGCGACCACTACGAGCCGTCGGAGCCATTCACCATCGTCTTCAACGTCGAGCCGCCCGCCGGCGACCTTGTGGTGAATGGCCGGGTCGATAGCGCCGACCTTGCGGAATTCAGTCACTACTGGCTGTCCCCCGCGAGTTCCCGGCGTAATGACTATTGCGAGCGGGCCGACACGAACCGCGACGGCAGCGTGGACCTGTTCGATTTCGCGCGTCTGGCGGCGAACTGGCGCGTATCCCGCGATTGATACGGATTACGATCGAGTGGGGACGAATAATCATTCACCCCTGCGTGACGGGTGGCGGCGACAAGGCCCAAGGCCTATTGACATGCTGCGAAAAGCGCGTGACTGACCGGCATGAATGTGAAACGGGGAGGAAAAGAGTTGCTTTTTTTGTCACGGACGCAAGAATAGGCGGACGAAATCTAAACCTCTAATGATTCAATTTCCGATAAAAGCGCTTATATGAACTCAAGGACGAACATATTCATCGCATTGATGGCTGTGGCCCTGGGAGTCGCCGGCTGCCAGGAGCCGCAGCGCGACACGCCGGGCGTGATCATCCGGGAGCAAACCACCTCCGTTGAAGAACTGGCGGCGCTCCTGGGCCTTCGCATCGCCGAGCGCGACGAGACGTTCGTGGTCCTGAAGAACGCGGCCAACACGGTCATCCTCTTCGCCCATGCGGAGGGCCGGTTCTTCGTCAACGGCAAGGTGATCGGCTCGGTCGGCACAGTCGAGAAGGCCGACAACACTGTGTATGTCTCCAAAGCGCTCGTGGACGAGATCCGACCCCACCTGCGCGTGCCGGGGGTGCCGGAACTGATGGCGCCTCGACCCAGGCCCAGACCCGTGGCCAGGACGCTGGTCGTCATCGACGCCGGGCACGGCGGTCACGACCCCGGCGCCATCGGCCCGGGCGGCGTGCGCGAGAAGGACATCAACCTGCACGTGGCCGCCAGGGTCGCCAACCTGCTCGAACAAAGCGGCGTCGGCGTGGTCATGACCCGCTGGCAAGACCGGTTTATCGAGCTCGAGGACCGGGCGGCCCTCGCCAACCGCCGCAACGCGGACCTCTTCGTGAGCATCCATGCGGATTCCGCCCCCAATCACAGCGCCCAGGGCTTCACGGTGTACGTCGCCACCGCGGCTTCGGCCGACTCCTACAAAGCCGCCCGCGCCATCAGCCAGGCCATGACCGGGGCAGGCTCGGACAGCCGCGGCGTTCGCGAAGCCGATTATCGCGTTCTCGTCCAGACCGGTTGTCCCGCCGTGCTCGTCGAGCTGGGCTACCTCTCGAACGCCCAGGACGCCGCCCGCCTCAGAGACCCCTACTTCCAAAACCGCCTCGCCCAGGCCATCGCCGACGGCATCACGGCCTGCCTGCGGTAGACGCCGTCTCCCAACAGCGCCCCAATCCCCGCTGCGCATGCCGCGCACACTTTCTCCCCGTGATCGGTATCCGCACGGGAACGAGCCGAAGACTGACAACCTGCAGAGGGGGCTCTACGAGTATAGCCAACTTCGGTATAATCTACAGGCTACGATCAACATTGGAGAATGACCATGAAGTTCATCATCACGCTTTTTCAAGACGAAGACGGCGTCTTTATTGCGGAGTGCCCGTCCATTCCCGGCTGTATCAGTCAAGGCAAAACTGAGGCCCAAGCAGAGGCGAACACTCGAGCGGCCATCAAGGAGTGTCTGGAGGTGCGCGCCAAGAAGGGGATGCCTTTGACAGTTAGCACGCGTCAAGTAGAGGTCACCGTATAATGCCGCCCGTGCCCATCCTGAAACCTCGAGATGCTGCGAAGACATTCGAGAAGCTCGGATGGGAAGTCTCGCGCCGGCGCGGCAGTCATATCATCCTGACTAAGAAAGGCCATATCGCCACCCTGTGGGTGCCAAATCATCCGGAAGTGGCACGCGGCACACTGCGAAGCCTCATTGCGAAGCCTCATTGCACGCGCGGGCCTTACGATAGATGAATTCCTCAACATCTTGGCGGGACGACGCGGCAAAAAATGAACGCCTGAAACGCTGCCCGCCTCCGAGGCCCCTGCGTTCAGAACGCCTCGCCCAGACCATCGCCGGCGAAATCATGGCCTGCCTGAGATCGAAACCCCGCGCAGCGACGTCAATTGCAGAACTTTTCCCTCGTGTCCGGCTGTGCCTTGCCGCCGAGGACGGGGCCCGGATGCACTTGTTTGAGCAAGGTCTTCATCCGTGCGACCACGTCGGCGTATTTCGCGTCGCCGGCCAGATTGTGCAGCTCCTGCGGATCGCTGTCGTGGTCATAGAGTTCCTCGCCCTTTGCCGCGAAGGCCCATTCGGTGTAGCGCCAGCGTTCGGTCCGGACGCTGTGGCCCGGATCGGCGCGGCGCTGGACCTGGGTGTAGGCTGCGCGGTTCCATCGGGCCTGTGGGTCGTCGAGCAGCCGGCGCAGGCTGACGCCTTCCAAATGCTGCGGCGGCGTCAGACCTGCCAGGTCGGCCAACGTCGGATACAGATCGACCAACTCCACCGGACGTGAACTCGCCCGACCCGCCGCTTTCTGCCCCGGCACGGAAATGATCAGCGGCACGCGCGCCGATTCCTCGAAGCAGCTCTGCTTGAACCACAACCCGTGCTCGCCGAGGTGGTAGCCGTGGTCACTCCAAAACACGATAATGGTGTTCTCGCGCAGCCCCAGCCGGTCTACGGCGTCGAGGAGCCGCCCAATCTGGGCATCGACGAAGGAAATGGACGCGTAGTACGCCCGCTTGCATTCGCGTGCCTGCTCCGCCGTGACGCCGAAATAGGGCCACGGCCTGGTCGAAGTGAGCGCCAGCGGCGGATAATCACCGGGCGTCTGTGGGGTGATTTGCGGCAGCGACATCGCCTCCATCGAGTAGAGGTCGAAATAC
>CAYFUB010000081.1:0-24688 GCA_964346195.1 uncultured Pirellulales bacterium | reverse complement strand
TATCGTATCATCGTGGATGAGCCGGCCGGCAAGGTGCTCACGGCTACCCTGGCCTGGAACCGTCATTATCGCAAGGAGTATCCTTTCCAGTGGATGCCGGACAGCGACAGCGATCTGCGGCTCGAGGTGCGGGCGATCGACCCGGCGAACCCGAACAACGATCGGCTGGATTACAGCGACAGCCGGGTGGATAACGTCGAGCACCTCCATGTCGAAATGGAGGCGGGACACGTCCTGTATGAGATCGTGGTTTCCTACGGCAACCCTGACGGTCGGACGGCGGCCCCGGTGAACGAACGGTACGCGCTGGCCTGGAGCGTGGCGGAAAAGCCTGCGGACGACAGCTTGCTGCGTCACGATCTCAACGCCGACGGCATCGTAAACGAACAGGACCTTGGCATTCTGATGGACAATCTCGTCAAAGAATCGAAATCGCCGGAGGCGTACATCATGGGTGATGTCAACATGGATGGCGTGATCGATACCGCGGACGTGGAGGCGATCATTGCCGACCGTAACCGCCGGGCACAGTGGCTCACCGATGGCGCGGTGAATTGAGCGGCACACCGGCTTGGGCAGACCAGGGCAGGGGATATTCACTTGACAGGAACGAGCTTGTGAACAGGCGCGCGCTTCTGCATTTCGCTATGTCGATCTGTCTGGCCGGGGCGGCGGTCGGCTCGGGGGCCGAAGCGTGGCGTTTCGTCATGACCTGCGACAGCCGAGGCAGCTACATAACCGGCATTAACGAGCAGGTCCTTGCAGAACTGGTTCACGATATCCTGCAGCGGGACGTCGATTTGGTGATTTTCCCCGGCGACCTGGTCTATGGCGCACGGGTCAGTCCCGCACAATTCGAGGAGCAACTCTGGAACTGGGTTCGTATCATGCGGCCGCTTTATGACGCCGGCATCGGTGTTTACCCCTGCCGGGGCAATCACGAAGTCGGCGACGCCTGGGATATCGAGTGGGGGATTCTTCCCGACCCGGTCGACAACTACAGCTATCGCTGGTTGGACGTATTCGGCAGTGACGAGCACCCCGAGCTGAGACTGCCGGATAATGGTCCGGCCGATGCGAAATACACGTCGTACTCGATTGCCCACAAGAATGCCCTGATTCTGGCCGTGGATGAATACGGAGGGACGAAGCACTGGCTGGCTCACGCCGTGGACCAGACCTGGGTCGATTCCCAGTTGCGCGCCAACCGCAAGCCCCACGTCTTTGTCTTCGGGCACGAGCCCGCGTTCAAGATGTTGCATCCGGATTGCCTGGACGACCATCCGGCCCGGCGGGACGCGTTTTGGCGCAGCCTGAAGGCGGCCGGGGCGCGGGCGTATTTCTGCGGCCATGACCATTTCTTCGACCAGGCACGGATCGACGACGGCGACGGCGATCCGGACAATGACATCCATCAGTTCGTCGCGGCGACGGCCGGGGCCCCGTGGTATGCGTGGACCCCTCCCTACGACGGCGACAACGGTGACTTCACTGTGACACAACTTTACCATGCCGAACGCTACGGTTACATCGTGGTGGAGGTGAACGACCTCGACGTCACGATGACCTGGATGGAGCGCCAGAGCGAAGATCTGCAACAGCCCGGTGTCTACCAGCCCGCCCACGTGTGGAGCTACCGGGCCCTCCCGGAACCTGCCGCGTGCCCGACGAAGCTCGCGGCTGATCTCAACGGCGATTGCCGCGTGGACTTCGCCGACCTGGCGATTTTGCTTTCCGAGTGGTTGGCCGACGGCTCCTTGTAGGTCGTGCGTTCCCGCACGCCCCTGGGCGAGCGGGGGCGCTCGCCCTGCCAGGAAGCACTTTTCTTTTTCCGGCGGTTCTGGTATGAATATACGGGCTTCAATGGTACTTACAGGGGCACAGGTGCGTTATGGCAAATCAGCTTCTCATCAGGAACGGGCGGGTCATCGACCCGGCCAACCATCTTGACAGGAAGTGCGATGTCCTGATTGCCGACGGCAGGGTCGCCGAGGTGGGCAGTCTCGATGGGGCCCTCGAGAAATCGGTCGCGCGTGTCATCGACGCCACGGGCAAGCTCGTGACGCCGGGATTGATCGATATGCACGTCCATTTCCGTGAGCCGGGCGACGAAGAGGAAGAGACGATCGCCAGCGGCTCGACGGCGGCGGTGGCGGCAGGGTTCACCTCGGTCGTTTGCATGCCCAATACGAACCCCGCGATTGAGAGCGAGACCGACGTCGAGTACGTGCATCGCAAGGGCCGCCAGACCCGCAAGACCCACGTTTACGTGATGGGGGCCATCACGAAGAAACGCGAGGGCGTCGAGCTGGCCGAGATGGGCCTGATGGCCGAGGCGGGGGCCCGGGGCTTCACCGACGACGGCCACGGCGTGCAGAACCCCGCGATCATGCAGCGGGCGTTGAAATATGCCAAGATGTTCGATGTGGTCATCGCGCAGCATTGCCAGGACAACAGCTTCGCGGGCAACGGCGTGATGAACGCCGGATACTGCTCGACGGTCCTCGGACTGCCCGGCATGGATGCGCTGGCGGAAGAGGCGATGCTGTGGCGCGATATCCAGTTGGTCCGGAAGGCCCAGGTGCGCTATCACGCCCAGCACATTTCGACCGCCGGCTCGGTGGAGCTGATTCGCCGGGCAAAGAAGGATTCGGTGCCGGTCACGTGCGAGGTCACGCCGCACCATCTGCTGCTGACGGAGGAATGCTGCGCCGACTACGACACCAATTACAAGGTGAATCCGCCCCTGCGCAGCAAGAAGGACGTGGGGGCCCTGAAAGCGGCCATCGCCGAGGGCCTGGTCGACGCCCTGGTGACCGACCACGCGCCGCACCTGCAGAGCGAGAAGGAGCTGGAGTTCCTGGCGGCGCCGTTCGGGATCGCGAGCCTGGAGTGTGCTCTCGGGCTTCACGTCAAGGCCTTGATCGAGCCGGGGGTTCTCGACTGGTCCGGCCTGGTCCGGCTCATGACGGTCAACCCGGCCCGGATCATCGGCATTGACAAGGGCACGCTCAGCCCGGGCAAACAGGGCGACGTCACGATCATCGACCCCAACGCGGAATGGCAGATCGACGTGAACAAGTTCATCTCCAAGAGCCGCAACTGCCCTTATCACGGCTGGACCGTCAAAGGCAAAGTCGAAAAAACCATCGTGGGTGGCGAAGTCCGCTTCGAACTGTGAAGCGCGGGTATTCTCTGGGGAATCTGTGAGCGGACAGACATTTTCCTTGATGTTGGCGCCGAGGGAAGCGTCTATTCCTGGGAGTCACGCTTCGTGATTACCCCGGACGTGGTCTTTTCGTCGAAGTAGGCCGAACGGTGAGCCAAATGGACGTTCTTTGTGGAGGAAACTGCGATGGTGCACGTACGCGAGAGCATGATGGCCGGGGCTGCCATGGGGTTGATTCTTCTGAGTCTGGTCTGCGGGCCTGCTCCGGGGCGGGATGTGAAGCTGGCGATTCGCCCCCAGAAAATATCTGCCAAAGCGGCCAAGTACTCCTTGTTGCCGCCGCAGGCGTCGCTGACGGACGGGGATGCAGTTCCCCTGTATGAGAAGGCGGTACAGGCGCTGCCGGGCAAAGAGAGCCACGAGCAGGTCCGGCAATACTTGAAGATGCCGATCGAGCAGATGCCGCTGGACGAGGTCGAGCAGCTATTGCAGCAGCATGTCGAGAGTTTCAAATGCGTGGCGCAGGCGGTCCAGTGCCGGGAATGCAGGTGGCCTGGCTGGACGCCCGGGGCACAGGTGGCGAACCTCACGGAATACCGCCAGATCGGTCTCGCCATCCGTCTGTGGGCGCGGTATGAGATCGCACAGGGGAACTATGAGGGAGCGGTCCTGGCCATGCGGACCGGCCTGGGGATGGGCAGACATTCCACGCAGGTCCCGACCCTGGTGCAATTCCTGACGGGAGTCGCGATTGACGCGGCGATGCTCGGGGAAGTTGGGGAGTTTATGCAGGCGGGGGAGGCGCCAAACCTGTATGCCACTCTGGCGGCCCTGCCCAGGCCGTTTGCCGACGTGGAGAAAGTGATAGAAAACGAGAAGAAGGCGGCGTTATCGGCGCCGTCGGCGAGCCTCGGCGGCCAGCAGCCCGACATGGAGAGGGCGTTTGACGGGGTGCGAACCCTCGCGAAACGCCTGGACACGGATGTGGCGGCCCTGCAATGCGTCGAGGCCATCCGTTCGTACGCGGCGTCGCACGGCGGGCAGTTGCCGCAGACGCTGGCCGAGATCACGGAAGTTCCTGTGCCCAAGGACCCGATGAGTGGTGTGCGGTTCCGCTATACGCGGACCGGGGCGGGGGCGGTGCTCGAACCGACCGCGCCGGACGACAGTGACGCAAAAGGCATGATTCGTTGCGAGATCACCGTGAAGAACTGAGGATGGACCGCCGGGGCACGATACGGCATAATCGGCTTGCCGCGCGGCAATGTAATGCCCGCCGGAACACGAACAAACGATGCGTCGGCACGTTAGGATAGGATAGGTTTCGGTGCTGCGAAACTGCCTTCGACTGTCATGGCAGGTGCGGGAGATATGACGATCATTGACGGAAACAACCTGTTGTGGGCGCTGCACGAAGCGTTCGACGAGCGCGAGATTACCACGGAGCTCGAGCTGTGACGGGTCCTGAGCCGCTATTTCGCCCTGACCGGCGACCCGGGGCAGGTGATCTTCGATGGCGCCGGCCCGGGCGATACGAGCGATTTCGAGACTATCGCGAACCCCGAGGTCTTCTTCGCCGGATTTCATGGCGACGCCGACAGCGTCATTGAGGAGAAGATCAAGGCCAACACCTCTCCGCGCCGGCTGACAGTGGTCAGCAGCGACCGCCGGCTGCGCAAGGCGGCCGCCGAGAGAAAAGCGACCGCTCTGAAGTCCGAGCGATTCTGGGAGCAGGTTCGTCAGGAACTGGCGCGAAAGACGCACGAGAGGACGGAGCCCGAAGAAAAGAGAGAAGGACTTTCCGCCAGCGAGACCGACAAGTGGCTGGAGGCGTTCGGCCTCGACGAGTAGCACATGTCATGATTGACTCCTGCATCTTGTCCAGGTGAAGCAGGACGACATGTCTACACTCGCGTAAGCGTGTTCTCTACGAAGAGCTTCCAGGGCCGCGGCTCGCATATCTGGCGCCACTGTTTTGTCGCCTGCGAGCCGTCCCATCCGTGGTTCTTATTGAATCGTCAAATGCATCCGATGATGTCGCCCCGCGCACGAGGAACCGGGAATGCCGGGGAAGATACCGGATTCCCGCCTTCGCGGGAATGGCATGGTCCGTTCCGCGGTTCAATTGGCTATTCAATCGTGAATCAGCCCTTGGGCTGGCTATGGACAGGTCGGAATCGTCAGTTGCTGATCCTCGATGACCACCACGTTGTTGGATTCGTCGTCTTCCTGAACGGCGCCTTCGCAGTCGATGATGCAGCCGATGTAGTACTTTCCGGGGGCAAGCTCGCCGGGAGCGAGCCACACCCAGAATTTCCAGGAGCCGTTCTGCCCGGGGGCCATCGAGGTCTTGGGAATCTGGTAGAGCAGGTGGTCCGACGTCGTGATGGTCTGGTTCTTTGAGGCGTAGAAGCAGACATCGAAGTTGCCCGAGTCCGCGCAGCCTGAGTTCTTCAGGGCGTATGTGACCTCCAGCTTCTGGGTCGATGCACAGATGTTGAGGGTCAACGGCGTGAAATCCCAGAACATCGGCACCCAGGCCTCCAGGTCGGCCAGGCAGCCACCGCCGCCGTTGGTCGCGGCCTCAACATCGTCACAGCCGACCCACCAGCCGGAATATGGTGTATAGGGAAGCGGCGCGGCATCGCAGTGCTGGTCTTTGTTGTAGCCATTAGTCCATCCATCCCAGCTAACGAATACCGGTGCAAGCGGGTTGTCCGAGTCGCAGCAGATCACGGTCCCTTCGGTGCCGGCGGGCAGCCCGACCGCTCCGTCCGGGTTGTCGGTCAGGAGCACCACGCGGTCCCCCGGCGCGAATCCGCAACACGTGCCGGCGGCTTCCTTCACCTCCCAGCAGATGCGCAGACACAAGTCCGTCACGTAGCCACTGTAGGCCCACACCGTGTCTGCGACACAAACCGTCCAGTCCTGGTGCACCGATTGACCGTCGAAGGCGTGCGTCTCGCGCCAGTCCAGCTCGATGTCTCTGTCGGTCTCGGGGTCGTCGTCGTAGCCGCCGTCGGTAAACCCGCCCAGATTGTCGTAGACGACGACACCCGGATTCGTGTCGCAGGGGTCGTTGTCCAGGGACACCTCGTAGTCGCTGCAGCGCAGGGACGCGCCCCGGATCGCCAGCTTGTACTGGACTTTCGTGACGACAGCGCCCTCCGGGGCCCAGGTCGGCTTGGGCGGCAGGCTCATGAACCAGGGCTCACGGAAGGTCCAGCAGGCCAGGTCGTGGTCCGGCACGGACATCTGGCTGACGGGCATGCACACCTCGAAGCAGCCCGTCTCCACGGCGCACTCAATATCCAGAGGATAATCCAGGTCGGTGGTGATCTCGGTGGTTATCCCGCTCATCAGGTCCACCTTGTAGATCTTGCCGGCGAAATTCACGGTGATGTAGGCCGTGTCGCCGAGCACGACGATCCCCGTGATGTTGTAGTCCGCGATCTCGGCCACCTTCTCCAGGCTGCCGGGCTCGGTCGTGAAGGAGTAGACCGCTTGGGGACCGCAGATGTAATACTTCCCGCTGGCGTACGTGATCGCGAGTAAGGAATTCAAAGAGGCGCTCAAATCCTTGAAGACGGATATCTCGTAGGTGGTGAGATCGATCGCCATGACCCGCTCGCTTCCATCCTCCGAGACAATCAGCCGGTTGCCGACGACGACGCCGTCGACATTCTGTGCGGAACCGTCCTTGACGGGTCTCAGCTTCGCGGTCGCCAGGAGGTGGCCCTCGTCGTCGATGAAGAAGACCTTGTCATTCGCGTTGTCCAGCAGAGCGAACCGTTCGCCCGGCAAGGCGACACACGTGAGATAATCTTGGGCTTGCGACGGAGTGGGGATCGTCTTGAGATAGTGTCCCTGCAGGTCATAGGCGACGATGTCCCCGCCGTGCGTCTTGCTGGTTGTGTACAGCGTGTTGTCGCGGACCTCGATGGCGTAGCTGTCGTAGTGCGCGTCGATGAGCATCCGGGGCGTGCCCGCCGTCGAGACGGCCAGAATCCCGCTCTGGGTGAGAACGTACAGTTTATGCCCCGCAAGGAGCCGGATGTAGTACGGGTCGTCGAAGATAATCACGCGAGTGCAGTACTGTGTGGGACACTCCCCCGGTCCCTTGTAGTAGATCCCGTAGACTTCCACGCGGTCGCCGGCCTTCAGCCCTTTCTCTTGCACGTAGCAAACCTCCACGGAAGTCACGTCGCCAAGCAGCGTTTCATCGTCCTTGATGACCTCTTCGATGCCGACCTTGACGAAGTAGCTTCCGTAGCAGACGGGGACGACCTCGTGCTGTTCCGCGACGGTGACCGTCCCCTTGAAGTGCACCATCCCACTCTGGCCCGCCGCCAGGCTGCACAGACCCGGCACCAGAAACAGAGTGGCTATCGTTCTTGTCCTCTTCATCTTTCCACCCTTTCAGAACGCGGTCCGCATTCGGTGTGTATCGTTCTGAGCACCGGCCATCCTGTGGCGACTTGATAGGCTCAGGCCCGGTAGGTCCTCCTGTCCGGAGAATGGTACGGGCCCTCATGCGGCCCTCTTCTATGAAAACAATTCCGGGCGGCCCTGTCAAGGCCCAGAGCCCACATTCCTGTTGATTGGCCGCGCCGCCGCACCGCGTGACCGAAGGGCGCGGAAAGGGGCAAGGGATTGTGCCTTGCCCCTTCGATGTCTCCGTTGGACTCCTCGCGGGTCATTGGACGAGGGTCAGGCGGACGTTGTCCAGGCCCAGCCAACTGAAGGGATCAGGGGTCACGTTCGTGAATTCGATGCCGAGTTGCTTGCCGATAGAGGCAGGCGCATACGCGGCGTTGAACATCAGGGTGTACTCCTGCATGGAGTCTGTCACGCTGACCGCCCGGTTCGCCGCCCACGTCCGCGCCCCCGCCTCGTCATAGTAGAGAACGATCGACAAGGTCGTGGCGCGCCCGTTGTTCCTGGCTTCCACCTTCAGCTCGAAGACCTCCCCGGGCGCAAGGGTATGGTTCGTCAACTGCCAGACGCCCGGATCGCCCGCCTTCAGGAAAGCGGTCCACAGGCCATCCGTGGGCGTATAGCCCGTCTCCACGCCCGAGTCAAAGGTCGCCGAATCGCTCCTCCAGCGGGGAAAGTCGCATGTTGGAGGAGGTCGAAATCATGCCCCCTTCCCAGTCCAGCGTTACGGCGGTAGCGGCAATAACGGCCCCGTCGGCCGGGACCGGCCCCGCGCCGTTGTCACGGCTCCGCGGAGGAGATCACCAGGGCGTTCAGGAAGGCAAACGGGTTGGTCGCGCCGGATTGCTCGGTGGTGTCGACATTCGGGCCGGCTTCCAGGACGATCTTGCCCGTGCCGTTCGCCTGGGCCATCCCGGTGAAGGCGTAGTCCTCCGCCGCCACCGGCGTGACGGAAGCGGTGAAGCCGGCGGTAAGGCAAAACTCGCCGTTGGCAGTCCAGTCCGCGATGCGATCGCCGCCCGCCGTGCTGCCGGTGTCATAGGCATAAATCGTGATCTCATAGGCCGCATTGGGCGTCAGCCCCGACAGTGTGACCGTCATCCCCCCCGGCCGGGCAAAGATGAAGTCGCGATAGATCAGCTCGTAGGGTATCCCGGTCGGGGCGCCGCGCCAGCGGGCCTCGAGACTGCCCGCGAGCTCGACCGTGATGCCGTCGATCATCGAGCCGCTGTCGGCCAGCGTAAACGAAGTGAAGCCGGCCTCCGTCTGGGTCGCGACATTGTTGTTGCTGAAATCCAGCCTGAGAATCGGGTAGCCGGCCGCCCCGGGCGTCATCTGGGCGATCTCCGCGCCGCTGAGCACGCGTCCGTAGATCCGGAAATCATCCAGCGCGCCATTGAAGTAAGGGTCGGCGGGCCACTGCGATCTGCCGAGCCAGTTGCAGGTGGTCTCACCGAGCGAGCTGGGCGTGTATTGGCCCGCGGTTTTCCCGCCTACGACTCGGCCGTCGACGTACAGCAGGTACGTCTGGCGGGCCGCATCGATCGTCACGGCCACGTGGTGCCAGCCGGTCCCCAGGGCCTGTGCGGTCGTCACCCGGTCTTGAGCGGATTCGCCGGCATTGGTGATCGCAAAGCGCATCGAGCCCGTCTGACTATTGCACGGAGTGAAGAACATGTTGACGCTGGCCGTGCTGCCGAAGTCGAAGACTCGCTGCCAGTCGCCACCGCTGCCGGACCAGTTCACCCAGGTGGCGAAGGTGCTGTCGGTCAGCGAGTGGATGAGCGAGCCGATGGGCAGTTGCGCATAGTCGTTGACGCCGTCGAATTGCAGGGCGCCGCCGATCTGGCCACCGGTCGGCTGCCAGAGCGGCCCGCCATAGGTGACGCCGTCGCTCTGGCCGGCGCTATCGAAGACGGTAGAGCCCCAGGTCTCGTCCAGCTTCCACCAGGCGAGCAGATTCGGGTCGGGGGGCACCTCTGCCGCCAACTGGGTGACCTCTGCGGCACTGAGCGCGCATCCATAGATTCGGAAATCATCCAGCAAACCGTGGAAGTAGGGGACGGTGGGTTCCTGCGATCTCCCGAGCCAGTTCCGGCTCGTATCGCCGAGCGAGCTGGGCGTGCATTGTGCCTCGGTCTTCGTGCCGACAACCTCGCCGTCGAGGTACAGCAGGTACGTCTGGCCGGCCGCGTCGATGGTCACGGCCACGTGGTGCCAGCCGGCTGCCAGCGCCTGCGGGGCGGTGGCCTGGTTCTGACTCCGCGCCCCGGCCTGGGTGACCGCAAAACGCATCCGGCCGATCCCGTCGGCGCAGGGCGTCAGGAACATGTTGATCGGCCCGCCGCCGAAGTCGAAGATTCGCTGCCCGTCGCTGCCGCCGGTCCAGTTCACCCAGGTGGCGAACGTGCTGTCGGTCAGCGAGCCGATGACCGGGCCGATGGGTAGTTCCGCGTAGTCGTCGACGCCGTCGAATTGCAGGGCGCCGGCTATTCTGCCGCCGGCCGGCTGCCAGAGCGGCTGGCCGTACGTGACGCCGTCGTTCTGGCCGACGCTATCGAAGGCGACCTCGCCGCCGGTCTCGTCCAGCTTCCAGTGGGCAATCAGGCAGTCGGCACCGGGCACGGTCGGGCCACCGCCGGCCTGCGAGCAGATCAGGTCCACGGCCGACCCCGGGGACACCGTCTCACCGCCGGCGGGGTTCTGGGCATAGACCATCCCTTCGGGCAGATCGCTGGGCCCCCACCAGACTTTGCCGACGACAAACCCGGCGTCAATCAGGGCGGCCTCCGCCTCCGCCTGCGTCATCCCTACCACATTGGGAACCGCTGCCCCTATGCACGGATCATAGTAAATCTGAATACCAGGGTTGTTCTCTATGATCCGAGGGATGTAGACACTGCACGCCGCCGGGTTCAGAGGATTGTCCTGGAGGAATAGTTGTCTCAGGTTCGTCAATCGGGCCAGAGGGGAGATGTCGCTAATCTGATTGCCGGCAAGGCCAAGGTGCGTCAGGTTCGTCAATCGGGCCAGCGGGGAGAGGTCGCTGACCTGATTAGAAGAAAGGAAAAGGCCCGTCAGGTTCGTCAATCCGCCCAACGGGGAGATGTCGCTGATCTGATTGCCGCGAAGTTCAAGGGTCATGAGGTTCGTGGCATACTCCAAGCCTGTCAGGTCAGTAATGTCCAGCCACCCAGCATCTAAGAAGGCCAAGTCAAGCATATCGGTGGGAGTTGGATTCGTCTTCTTAAGTCGTGCCTCGACGGCCGCCTTGAGGTTGTCATCCGCAAAATACACCGGGTCCTCCGCCCACACGACGGGGCTGCACAGGAACACCATGCCAAGGACTGCCATCGCGCGTTTCATCATCTTGCCCCTTCAAGGAAAGTCGTCGCTATGGATTCACCTGTATCCAGGTTGCACGCTCTCATCACCCGTCTTTCGATGGGTCCACGGCAGGCAAAAGGCCTTTTGCCGGTGCAGTCTGTGCAGGCGTCGGTATTGCGTCTGCGGCGTGTCGGAGTGGGAACAACAGATGCGCAAGCTCCGTGGAGACTTTTCACCCCCTGCGCATTTGCCGTGATCGTTCGTCATGAGAAGAACGTCCTGGGCGCCGCTACCGCCCAACGGCTTACCTGTATACATTATACCCCGTTCCTGTCCATTTTCAAGGGCGAAAAGTGCCCGGTCGTGAGGAAATGGGGCGCCGAAATTTGTGTTGCCTGATACGACGCAAGCTGGTATAAACATTTTTTCTTCGCATGCCGGGGTCGGCGTGAACGATAGGGGGACCCGTTCTTGCGCAGGCCCGTATACAGGACAGGGGCAGAGACCATCGGTGCGGGGAGTTTTTTTGAGCTAAGTTGTTGTATATGCGGACCTTAGGAGAATTGGAGATTTTATGAAGCGTAACATGGTGACGATTGACGGAAACACGGCGGCGGCATACGTGGCCCACGCCACGAACGAGGTCATTGCGATTTATCCAATCACGCCGAGCTCCCCGATGGGCGAGATAGCGGACGCCAGGACGGCCAAGGGCGAGATGAACCTCTGGGGGATCGTTCCTTCGGTCACCGAAATGCAGTCGGAAGGCGGGGCGGCCGGCGCCGTCCACGGGGCGCTTGCGGCGGGAGCCCTGACGACGACGTTCACGGCCTCGCAGGGCCTGCTGCTGATGATTCCGAACATGTATAAAATCGCGGGCGAGTTGCTGCCCACCGTCTTTCATATCTCGGCGCGTTCGCTGGCGGTTCATGCCCTGTCTATCTTCGGCGACCACAGCGACGTGATGACCTGCCGCGAGACGGGTTTCGGCATGCTCGCCTCGGCCGGCGTACAGGAGGTCATGGACTTTGCCTTGATCGCTCAGCAGGCGACCCTGGCTTCGCGCGTGCCGTTCCTGCACTTCTTCGACGGGTTCCGCACCAGCCACGAGGAGCAGAAGGTCGAGGAACTGACGTTCGACGATATGCGGGCGATGATTGACGATGAGCTGGTGGCCCAGCACCGGGCCCGGGCCCTGACGCCCGACCGGCCCACCATCGGCGGAACGGCCCAGAACCCGGATGTCTATTTCCAGGGCCGCGAGACGGTGAACAAGTTCTACCTGGCCGCGCCGAAGATCGTGGAAGAGACGATGAACAAGTTCGCGAAGATCGTCGGGCGCCCGTACAAGCTGTTCGACTACGTCGGCGCCCCGGATGCCGAGAAGGTCATCATCATCATGGGCAGCGGCGCGGATACCGCTCATGAGACGGTCGAATACCTGACCTCGCAGGGCGAGAAGGTCGGCGTTGTGAAGGTGCGGCTGTACCGGCCGTTCAGCACCGAGCACTTCATGGCTGCGCTACCCGGGACCGTCAAGAAGATCGCCGTGCTGGACCGGACGAAGGAGCCCGGGGCGCTGGGCGAGCCGCTGTACCTGGACGTGCGGACCGCCATCGGCGAGGCCATGGCGGATGGGATCGCCCCGTTCAAGGAATACCCCGTGGTTGTCGGCGGCCGGTACGGCCTGGGCTCGAAAGAGTTCACGCCGGCGATGGTGAAAGCGGTCTTTGATAGCCTCGGTACGGCCAGGCCGAAGAGAAGCTTCACGGTCGGCATCATCGACGACGTGACGAATACGAGTCTGCCGGTCGATGAGTCGTTCGAGGTTCCGGCTGAGGGGCTCTACCGCGCGATGTTCTACGGACTGGGCTCCGACGGCACGGTCGGCGCCAACCGCAACTCCATCAAGATTATCGGCGAGCTGACGGACAACTATGCCCAGGCCTACTTCGTGTACGATTCCAAGAAGGCCGGTGCGATGACCGTCTCGCACCTGCGGTTCGGCAAGAAACTGATTCAGCGGCCCTACCTGATCAACCGGGCGGACTTTGTCGCCTGCCACAATCCGAGCTTCCTCGAGAAGTACGACATGCTGTCTTCGGCCCGGACGGGTGGCACGTTCCTGCTGACGACCTTCCACGGCCCCGACGAGGTCTGGGACACGCTGCCGCAGGAAGTGCAGAAGCAGATCATCGACAAGAAGCTGAAGTTCTACGTGATCGACGCGATTTCGCTGGCCCAGGAGCTTGGGCTCGGCGCCCGCATCAACGTGATCATGCAGACGGCGTTCTTCAAGATCAGCAATATCATCCCGCTCGATACGGCCATCAATGCCATCAAGGACGCCATTCGCAGGAGCTACGGCAAGCGGGGCGAGAAGGTCGTCGCGATGAACAACGCAGCGGCGGACCGGGCGATTGACCGGGTGTACCAGGTCAAGGTGCCGGAGAAGGTCACGAGCACGATCAAAATGCCGCCGGTCGTGCCGGCCGACGCGCCGGAGTTCGTGCAGACGGTGACGGCCGAGCTGATGGCGATGCGCGGCGATGCCCTGCCGGTCAGCAGGATGCCGGTCGACGGGCGGTTCCCCCCGGGCACGACGAAATTCGAGAAGCGCAACATCGCCGTCAATATTCCGATCTGGCAGCCGGAGCTGTGCCTCCAGTGCGGCATGTGCTCGTTCGTGTGCCCGCACGCCACGATTCGCATCAAGGCGTACGACCCGAAGGCTCTCCAGGGCGCGACCGAGACGTTCAAGAGCATCGACGCCAAGGGCAAAGAGTTCAAGGGCATGAAGTTCACCGTGCAGGTCGCGCCGGAGGATTGCACCGGCTGCGGGGCCTGCGTGGTGACCTGCCCGGGCGCGGAGCGCGACGCGAACCGCCAGCCCACCGGCCGCAAGGCCATCAACATGGAAATGCAGGGGCCGATTCGCGAGCGCGAGCGGCGCAACTATGAGTTTTTCCTCTCGATCCCGAACACGGACCCGGCGCTGTTCAGGCCCAATACCGTCAAGGGCAGCCAGTTGATCCCGCCGCTCTTCGAGTACTCCGGCGCCTGCGCTGGCTGCGGCGAGACGGCTTATGTGAAGCTGCTGTCGCAGTTGTTCGGTGACCGCGCCTATATCGGCAACGCGACCGGATGCTCGTCGATCTACGGCGGCAACCTGCCGACGACGCCCTATACGACCCGGGCGGACGGTCGCGGCCCGACCTGGTCCAACAGCCTGTTCGAGGACAACGCCGAATTCGCCATGGGCATGCGGCTCACGGTGGACCAGTTCCGGCAAAGCGCCGTCGTCCTGCTGGACAAAGTCGTGCAGAAAGGTTGCGTGGACAAGGCTCTGGCGGCCGAAATCCGGGCCGCCACCCTGGCCGACGATCCCGAGCAAGGCGCGATCGAGCAGCAGCGCGGTCGTGTGGAGCAGCTCAAGGAGCAATGCCGCAAGCGGGGCGATTGTGCCGAGTGCGAACAGTTGCTCACGGTGGCCGATTACCTGGTCCGCAAGAGCATCTGGGCCCTCGGCGGCGACGGCTGGGCCTATGACATCGGTTATGGCGGCCTGGACCACGTGCTGGCCAGCGGCAGAAAGGTCAACGTCCTGGTGCTGGACACCGAGGTTTACTCCAACACCGGCGGCCAGATGTCGAAGTCGACGCCCCGGGCGGCCGTGGCGAAGTTCGCGGCGGGCGGCAAGCCGGCCCCGAAGAAGGATCTGGGCCTGCTCGCGATGACGTACGGCAATATCTACGTCGCCAAGGTGGCGATCGGGGCCAATGCGAGCCAGGCCGTGAAGGCTTTTGCCGAGGCCGAGGCTTATCCCGGTCCGTCGCTGATTATTGCCTACGCCCACTGCATCGCTCATGGTTTCAACCTCACTACGGGTTATGAGGAGCAGAAGAAGGCGGTGGCCTGCGGACACTGGCCGCTGTACCGGTTCGACCCGCGGCTCAAGGAGCAGGGCGTCAACCCGCTGCAGCTCGATTCGAAGCCGCCGACTATGGCGTTCGACGAGTATGCTTATGGCGAGGACCGGTACCGTTCGCTCAAGCAATCGAAGCCCCAGGTCGCGGCCGAGTTGATGAAGCTCGCCAACCGCGACGCCGTTGAACGATACGCGTTGATGGAGCAACTGGCGAAGCTCAAGTGCGGACCGGAGCAGCCGGCCCCTGTCGAGCCGAGTCCCGAACGTGAAAAGCAGACGGTAGGATAGTGACATGATTTCGAGGGTGATTTGTGGCGCGGTTGTCGTTGTGTCGGTGATTGTGATTCTGACCGGTTGTGGCCGGCAGGTCGCGCCGGGACCGTTAGAGGACCCGGACCTGCTGGCCACCAGCCCGAATCGTGAGACGTTGCCGGTTCCCCGGCCGTGGGTGGCCTCGGCATTCGACGCCACGGGCGGCATGGGCACCTGGCTCAAATGCCGGCAGCTCAAACTCAGTACGGTCGTGACGGCCTATCAGCAGGACGGCAGTGTCTATCTGACCGAGCACGATTTCCGCGTGTACCCGTGGTCGGATGCGATACAGGTGTCGGCCTGCGAGCCCCAAGCGGACCTCGCCTGCCAGATCGTTGGCGGCCAGTACAGCCCGCCGCAAGCGGACCTGAGCCAGGCCGTGTCGCCGCTGAGCGAATCCTACCGGGAATACGCCGAAGCGGTCCTTCAGATTACGACCGCTCCGGTGCGCATGCTGGATCGCAGCGTGGCGCTCACGCGCAGGCCGTTGTCGGTCCAGATCGCCGGGCAGTGGTACCATCCCCTCGAGGCGAAATACCGGGCCAAGGAGATTGTCTCCCGCGCGCAAGGCCGGGATGAAACCGTTGTCGTCGAGCCGTACTGGACACGGGGCATCTATTTTCAGAGCCAGGACAAATTCCTCGTCGATATGATCTGGCTGGCGAATTCCGCCGGGCAGAAGTTCCTCATCGTGCGCGGCTATGACTACGCCAAGAGCGCCGGCGTCCTAATCCCCACCAAGATCGAAGTGTTCCAGTCCGATCCTGACGTCAACTTCGGGCCACGTCTCGCCCTGATCGATCTGAAACGGTAATCGTCCCGTTGCGGCAAGCCGTGCACGCGGAAAACCGTCCCTCGCAGGGTCTTTGTCATCCTGAGCGTGGCGACGGATCCGGGCGTCGCATGAGACGTTTGTTTCGGTGTGCCACGGATTTCCCGTTCTATGGCCGGATGTTTCGCTTCGCTCCGCATGGCAAGCACCGCTGCGCCGCCGTCAAACTCAGTCGCACGCCTGTTCTCAAGGACCGATTGCATCGGCGGAAGCGGTGAACTATCATATGGGGGGTGCCGTACGGTACTTAACCGTACCGAGGTCTCGTTCACGTTGGCTGCATCGTACTGGCGGGCATCAGGAATGTCTACGCGAACTGTAGTCTGGATCATCTTCATCATGGCTCTCGTTGTCATGTTGATTGCTTTCTTCCTGGTCCGCGCCGGTATCGGGTCGACACCGGGGAACGATGAATCGCCGATCAAGCCAACGGCTACCGACCCGCAAGCGAATCAACCTGCCCTCCGGCCAGGCGCGTCGAAGGCCGCCGCGATATGGACCGGTAGCGACTGGCCCATGTTTCATGGCGGCCGGGGCCTGCTGGGCCGGGCGGCGGGAACGCTGGCCGAGTCGCTGACGCTGCTGTGGAAGTTCAAGACCAACGCGGAGGTCAAGTCCTCGGCCGCGATAAGCGAGGGACGTGTCTTCATTGGGTCATCCGACGAGCATCTCTATGTCCTGGACCTGAAAACCGGGACCAAACTCTGGTCCTATAAGACCGAGGATGCGATCGAGGGGACTCCCTGCGTGACAGACGGACGTGTTTTCGTCGGTTCCGCCGACAATCATCTCTACGCCTTGGACGCCGGGACGGGCGAGTTGAAATGGAAATACGAGACCGACGGCCAGATCCTTGGCTCCCCGAACTGGACCCGGTCGCCGGATGGACAGAGGACGTGGATTCTCGTCGGCAGCTACGACAACAGGCTGCACTGCGTGGATTCGCAGACCGGCGCGCCCGTCTGGGCGTACGAGTCGGACAATTACATCAACGGGTCGCCCGCCGTGGCCGGCGGCCAATGTGTTTTCGGCGGCTGTGATGCCATGATTCATGTGGTCTCTCTTGGTGATGGCTCCCGGATTTCGCAGATCGACACCGGCTCGTACATCGCGGCCTCCGCCGCGTTCCTCGATGGTGAAGTCTACGTCGGCAACTATGAAAATGTCTTTCTCAGGGCCGATGTGAGTGGGAGCGGGATTGTCTGGAAGTACGCGCAGAGCGATGCGCCGTTCTTTTCGTCGCCCGCCGTCGGCGAGGAGGTCGTTGTTTTCGGAGGCCGCGACGAGTACGTGCATTGCGTGCGTCGCAACGACGGCGCGCGGGTGTGGGTATTCAAGACGCTGGGCGAGGTGAACAGCTCCCCCGCCATTTGCGGGGACAAGGTCGTTGTCGGCAGCGACGACGGCCGGCTGTACCTGCTGCGGCTGGCGGACGGAAGAGAATTGTGGTCGTATGAGATCGGCCAGCCCGTGACATCGTCGCCGGCAGTGGCGGTGGGAGTCGTCGTGGTCGGGTGCGACGACGGCTGTGTCTATGCCTTCGGACGCACGAAATGAAGGGGGCAACATGAGAGTTCGTGCCCGTACCCTGGTTCTTCTTTGGCTGATGCTGCCTCTTGTGGCTGCTTATGGCGACGGTGACGTGGATTGGCTCGACCCGATCATCGAACCCCTCGCGACCGTGGGGCGGCCGGATGTGCAGGAGCTTACGGACGCTCAGGTCGCTGCCGCCGAGTCGATATGCCACCTGTCCGGGTTGTACCGTCCAGTTATCGTTGCGGCAGTGAAACGGCATAGGATGGGCGCTTCCGTGTTTGCGGTGGCGGACTGGCACTTCCGGAACCAGTATCTCGAGCAGGCCTGTCTTCTCTACGAGCTGGCGTTGGAGGACACGAATAGTTGCGGCGATCACCCTGCACTCTGCGCGGCCATGACGAAGACGGCCAGGTATCGCATCGCGCTCGTCCGGGACAATAACGACTTCGGAGCCGGGCCGCTGCGCCTGTACGTGGAAGCCATCAGTTGTGGCAACCACATCACGGAACGGCAGATGCTTGAACGGATCAAACAGTTGTATCCCGAGTCGAAGATCGTCGATGATGTCGATTTCGGGATAGGTACCAGGTTGTATCCCCGGGACCGGTCCGAGTTGGCCAGGTATTGGGAGGAGTTCCTGAAGACCCATTCGGACAGTCCGTTGCGGGACGAAGCGGACGAGCGACTCACGATTGTCTACTATGACCTTGGTCTTAAGGCCGCGGCCAACGATGAGCCCCTGGAAGCCGGGCGGTGGTTTCGGCCTGTGACAGATCGGCCGGCCGTGTTGGATGGCTACGCGTATGGTACGGTCGCTGAGTTCTTCGAGAGCCGGGGCGAGCTGGTGCCGGCCGAGCAAGCCTATGTCAAAGGGTTATACCAGAGCGGGCCTGAGACTCATGCCGCTCTGGCATTGTTCTACGAGCGTCACTACGGATTGGCCGCGTATATCAGATTTCTCCTGGATCGAGGCGCCGACGAACGCGAGATACAGAAGCGTCTGGCTGATGTGGAGCAAATGCGGGGAGAGATCGAGCCAAAGCAGGGGTCCTCATGAAGATTGTCCAGATTACCCCCGGCTCCGGGGACAATTTTTATTGCGAGAATTGCCTGCGCGATGCGGCCCTGGTGAAGGCCATGCGCGAGCTCGGACACGACGTGCTGATGGTGCCGCTGTACCTGCCCCTGCAAAGCGACAAGGTCGAGCCGCTCAGTAACGCGCCGATCTTCTTTGGCGGGGTCAACGTCTATCTCCAGCAGAAGTTCGCGCTGTTTCGCAAGACGCCGCGGTGGATCGACCGGTGGTTCGATTCGCGCCGCTTGCTCGAATGGGCGGGACGCAAGACGGGGATGACCAGCGCCCGCGACCTGGGCGAGACAACGGTGTCCATGCTGCGCGGCGAGCACGGGCGGCAAGTCAAGGAACTGGACCGGTTTGTGGACTGGCTCCAGGCCGAGGACGAGAAACCTGATATCGTGTGCCTATCCAACGTGCTGCTTGCCGGCTTGGTCCGGCGGCTCAAGGAGCGGCTCGGCGTGCCCGTCCTCTGTCTGCTTCAGGACGAGGACGGTTTTCTCGATGGATTGACCTCGCCCTATGCCGAGCAGGCCTGGGAGATTGTCTGCGAGCGCGTGGGTGACATCGATGCGTTCCTGGCCGTCAGCCGGTATTTTGCCGATACTATGTCTGCACGGCTGAGAGTCCAGGCCGCCCGCATGCACGTGGCTTATATGGGCGTCGAGCCGGACGGATACGCGCCAAAAGGCAGCGATCCTCTCGTGCCGACGATTGGTTTCCTCTCGCGCATGTGCCCGGGTCGGGGCTTGGAGAAACTGGTCGACGCCTTTATCCTTATGAAAAAGAATCCCAAGCTCCAATCCGCGCGCTTGCGTATCTGCGGCGGCCGAAGCGCCGGCGATGAGCCCTTCGTCGAACGGCTGCGCGGCAAGCTGGCGGCGGCAGGGGTCCTCGCGGACGCGGAGTTCCTCGAAGCCTTCGGCCGCGATTCGAAACTGGAGTTCTTGCGCAGTCTTTCCCTGCTGTCGGTGCCGGAGACGAAACCGGTCGCATACGGGCTGTATGTGCTGGAAGCCCTGGCGGTGGGTGTGCCGGTCATCCAGCCGGCCATCGGCTGTTTCCCGGAGACGATCGCGCTGACGGGTGGCGGCATCCTCTATGAGCCCAATACGGCCGAGAGACTCGCGGAGGTGATGGCGCCGTTGCTGTCGGACCCACAGGCGGCCCGCCGGCTTGGCGCCGAGGGCAGATCGGGAGTACTCAGGGCGTTCAATATCGAGCGGGCCGCGAACGAGATGGTCCGTATTTGCGAGCAGATTGTCCGACAGTCCAGACGAGGCGAATGATGATCGAACTTGTCGATGTAACGAAGATGTACGGCGAGCCGGGGCAGCCCGGAGCCGTGAGCGTGCTCAAGGGCATCACGCTGAAGATCGAGCGGGGCGGGTCGGTGGTCGTGGTCGGCCCTTCCGGCTGCGGCAAGAGCACGCTGCTGAACGTCATCGGGGCGCTGGACCATCCGACGGGCGGTCGTGTGCTGCTCGATGGAAGGGACCTCGCCGAGCTGAATGACGAAGAGTTGGCCCGGGCTCGCAACCGTGAAATCGGGTTCGTGTTCCAGTTGCACCATTTGTTGCCGCAATGCACGGTGCTGGAAAACGTGCTGATTCCCACGCTGGCCGAGCGCGGGGGTTCGTCGCCGAACGAGGCACGGGATCGGGCCGAGGCCCTGCTCGAACGTGTGGGTCTGAAGGATCGCATGTCGCACCGGCCGGGCGAGCTTTCGGGCGGGCAGCGGCAGCGCGTCGCCGTCGCGCGGGCGCTGATCAACGAGCCGAAGCTGCTGCTGGCCGATGAGCCGACCGGCTCGTTGGACGAGAACACGTCGCAGAGCATCGCGGATCTGTTGGTCCGGCTGAATCAGGATGAGGGCGTGACGTTGGTCGCCGTGACGCATTCGCTGGCCCTGGCTGCGCGGATGGGGCACGTCATGAAGCTGAGCGGCGGCATTCTCACGGACGGGGGCGGGCGATGAGTCTGTGGCGGCTTGTAACACGCAGCGCCCGGTTTTACTGGCGGACGAATCTCGCCGTTCTGCTGGCTGTCGTCGTGGCTGCGGGCGTGCTCACCGGCGCGCTCGCCGTCGGCGATTCCGTGCAGCATACGCTGCGCAGGACACTGGAGGCCCGTCTGGGGGCGGTCGAGTTTGCCGTCCTGCCGCAGGGCCGTTTCTTCCGGGTCGGTCTTGCCGGGGATTTGCAGCAGCAGCTCGGCGTCACGGTTGCCCCGGTTCTGCGGGTTTCCGGCATGATCACGAACGAGGATGGCTCTCGCCGGCTCAACCAGGTGCAAGTGCTCGGCGTCAATGACGCGTTCTACAAGGTCGGTCCGGGGGGCAATCCTTTCGTGGGAGAGACGGGCGAAGGGATCGTTGTGAACGAGCAGGTCGCGAAGGCACTTCACATTGCCGCCGGGGACGAGGTCGTGCTTCGTGTGGAGAAGCCGGGGCTGATGCCGCGCGATGTCCCGCTGGTATCGGACGAGGACCGGACGATCGCCTCTCGCCTGAAAGTCCGGGCCGTGGCCGGACCGCACGAATTCGGCCGGTTCGATCTCCAGGCCAACCAGACGGCGCCGCTCAATGTCTTCGTCCCCTTGACGTCTCTGGCACGGCAGGTTGGGCAACAGGACCGAGTGAACATGTTGCTGGCGATGGACCATCCACGAGGGTTCACAGAGACGGCGCTGAGCGAGGCCATGAGAAACGTGTGGCAGTTGGCTGACGCGAGTATCGAGCTGCGGCGCCTGGAGCAGCCGAACGTGCTGGAGCTTCGCAGCGGGCGGATCTTTCTTGACGAGGCGCTCGCTGGCGAGGGTCTCGCGGCCGGCAACGACGCGACGGGTATCCTGACCTATTTCGTGAACGAGATCCGGCTGGATGGGAGGACGACGCCGTACTCGATTGTGGCGGCAGTAGGTAACGGCGCAGGCGCGGCTGGTCTGCTCCCGCAAGACATGCGTCCCGATGAAATCGTCATCAATCAGTGGCTGGCCGACGACCTGGGTGCGAAGGTCGGCGACTCACTCGAAATGGTCTATTATCGCGTCGGTCCGATGCGTAAGCTCGACGAGGAAAGCCGCCGCTTCCGTGTCGCCGGCATTGTGCCACTTGAGGAACCTGCCCGCGACCCTACTTTGATGCCCGAGTACCCGGGCTTGGCTGACGTCGAGAATTGCCGGGACTGGAAGCCGGGAATCCCCCTCGACCTGGACAGGGTTCGGCCCAAGGACGAACAGTACTGGGACGAGTATCGGGGGACGCCGAAGGCACTTATCACCCTGGAGGCCGGCCAGGCGGCCTGGAGCAATCGCTATGGGAACCTGACGGCTGTGCGGTATCCGTGGTCGGACGGAATCGCCGAGAGGATTGACCGTCGCCTCAGGGACAAACTGGCCCCTGCGTCCGTGGGGCTTTCCTTTCAACCGGTGCGCGAGCGCGGGCTGAAGGCGGGCCGGGAGGGAACCGATTTCGGGCAGCTTTTCCTCGGCCTGAGCATGTTCTTGATCGCCTCGGCGGTGGTTCTGACCGGGCTGCTCTTCGTCTTCGGCGTCGAGAGCCGCAGCGGGCAGGTCGGGATGTTGCTGGCCGTCGGCTGGCCCGCTCGGCGAGTCAAGCGCCTGCTCCTGGCCGAGGGCGGGCTCGTCGCCTTACTCGGCACCGTCGTCGGCGTCGGCGCCGGCCTGCTCTATACCCGATTGATGCTGTACGGCCTGGCCACGCTCTGGAGCGGCGCGGTCACCGGCGCCGAAATCCGCTTCCACGCAACGGGTGCTACACTGCTGTGGGGCGGTCTCGGCGGTCTCATTGCCGCGCTGTTTGCTATCTGGCTGACCCTGCGCCGGCAGGTGAAGCGGCCTGCGCGTCAATTGATGGTTGGCGACCTTGAAGTGGGTTTCAGTGGCGGAGGATTCCGCTCTCGCGGCAGGGTTGGCCTCGCAGTGGCGGTCGCGGCGCTTGTCGGGGTAACCGTTCTTCTGGTGATGACGTCCGGCGGGGACAGTCAGGCCCTGGCAGGCGCGTTCTTCGGCGCCGGTGCACTGCTGTTGCTCGGGACGCTGGCCCTGGGCTACTCGCTGCTTTGTCGGGTGGGAGGCGGCTGGAGCAGGCCGATGGTCTCGCTCGGAGGGCTGGGCTTTCGGAATATGACGCGGCGGCGCGGTCGCAGTCTGGCGATTATCGGGCTGTTGGCCTGCGGCGTGTTCATGGTCGTGGCTGTCGGGGCGAATCGCCACAATCCACTGGCAGAGCCTCAGAGCAGGGCTTCCGGCACAGGCGGCTTCGCCCTCTACGGCGAGTCCTCCGTCGGGATCCTGCACGATCTGAACAGCGTGTCCGGGCGACGCGAGTTGGGTCTGGCCGGGCCCGGGCTCAATGACACCGGTGTGGTTCAATTCCGGGTCCAGGAGGGAGATGATGCAAGCTGTCTGAACCTGAACCGCGCTCAGCGGCCGCGGCTTCTCGCCGTGCAGGCGGATGCTCTCCGGCAGCGGCAGGCGTTCACGTTCACCGCTGCGGCTGAGGGGGCACAAGACCAGCGGGGATGGGACCTGCTGCAGATGAAGCTGGACGATGGCGTGGTGCCGGCGATTGGCGATTACCCGACCGTCTTCTGGGCTCTAGGCAAAGACGTGGGCGACGAGCTTGAGTATACTGACGAGACCGGCCGGACGTTCCGCGTCCGTATCGTGGGCATGCTGGCAAGTTCTATCTTGCAGGGGAGCCTGATCATCGCCGAAAATGAATTCGTGGCGCGGTTCCCGTCGGTGGATGGTTACCGGGCCTTCCTGGTCGACGCCCCGTCGGACGAGGTCGATGCTGTGGCACAGGAGCTATCCACGGGCCTGAAGGACTACGGGCTGGTCCTGACGCTGGCTGCAGAGCGATTGGCCGCTTTCAGTGCCGTGGAGAACACGTACCTGTCGATTTTCATGGTCCTGGGCGGCCTGGGGCTTGTCCTTGGCAGTATTGGGCTGGGCCTGGTCGTGCTTCGCAACATGCTGGAGCGGCGCGGGGAGTTGGCGATGCTGCGGGCCGTCGGCTTCAGCCGGGGCCGGCTCAAACGCATGGTCCTCAATGAGCATTGGGGCCTGATGCTGGCGGGACTGGCCTGCGGCGTAATCTCCGCCGTCGTGGCGGTGATTCCGGCCGTGCAATCGCCGGGCGGACAGGTCCCGTACGTGGCACTGCTGGGGATGGTCGCTGCGATAGCCTTGAGCGGGGCCGTGTGGGTCTGGCTCGCCGGGACGCTGGCCCTGCGCGGCGGATTGCTGGACGCGCTGCGACACGAGTAGGGAAGAGAAGCACGAAATTCCAATATCGAAATCCGAAACAAGCACGAATGACCGAAATCCAAGATTCGAAACGGATTGGAGTGTAGGGTGCGTATCACGCACCATTCCACCGGGTGACCGATGAAGAAATCTGTCCTTGCCGACGTTATACCGATGGCTTTTGTTGCTGCGGGCGTGGTGTCGCTGATGTACGTGTGGCTCAGCGCCGATGCGGCCGTGGACCTTGAGGAGCGGCTGCCCGGCGGCGACAACCGGCCCAGTGATGCGGCGGGCGGGGATGAGCCAATCAAGATTTCGGGCACGCTCACAAAGTCCGACGGAGTTCCTGCCGACCTACCCGGCGCCTGGCCGCGGTTCCGGGGGCCGAACTATGACGCCATCAGTCCGGAAGAAGTGTCCCTCAGCGGGACATGGCCCCCCGAGGGGCCGCGCCTGCTCTGGTCCGTCGATGTCGGCGAGGGGTACGCCGGTGCGGCGGTGCTGGACGGCAGGGTCTATCTCCTCGACTACGACCAGCCCGGTCAGGCCGATATCGTCCGGTGCCTGTCGCTGAATGACGGCAAGGAGATCTGGAGATACTCCTACCCGGTGAAGGTCAAGCGCCTTCACGGCATGAGCCGCACCGTTCCGGCGGTGACCGATCAGCACGTCGTCACGATAGGCCCGAAGGGGCACGTCACCTGCCTCGACTCGAAGACCGGCGAATTCCGCTGGATGCTGAACCTCGTCAGGGAATTCGGCACGACGATCCCTCAGTGGTATGTGGCCCAGTGCCCG
>CAYFUB010000080.1:0-6352 GCA_964346195.1 uncultured Pirellulales bacterium | reverse complement strand
ATGCTCCGGCCGGAGGGTCGCTGTGCGCCGCCCGCAACGATGGGAACAAGCTGCCCGGTTCGCAGGTAGAGATAGCGTCGAATCTCCCGGGCGGCCAAATGCTCCGGCAGCTCGGTATTCTGAGGCTCGACCACGGTGATCAACTGGGTAGCAGCGTCAAGCGCAGCCTGGCGATGGTCTTCCCCCATGATAGAGGAACCATCGCCAAGGCCTTCGGCCTTGACGCTGCCACCCACGCCGGAGTCCAGCAGAATCGGGAGCGATACAAGTGCAAGGAATAGTGAAAGTGAAGGGTATCCGGACCTCATGGCACACTCCCCTCTGGATTTACAATTTACGGTTGACAATCTACAATTCGTCCAGTCGCGGGCCGAAAACCGTAAACAGCCGTTCACAAGGGTAAATGGTAAACCGTAAATGGTAAATAGTAAATGCTAAGGGCGATTCTGGATTGCTATACCGATGAGCCGGCCGGGCTGGGCGTTCCCCCTTTCATCGGCGTCTGGCCCCGCTATGCGGCCGGGTGGTGCAGTGGCATGGGCGTCCCGCCCATGAATCAGGGTCACGGGCAAGATGCCCGTGGCACTAGCGTGGCCGTCTCGCCCGTGGATTCGGAATCATGGGCAGGATGCCCATGCTACTTAACCATCGACGACCTCCGGCTGGTCCGCTACGTCGAATCCGTCCCTCGGGTCGTCATCGACCCACCGGCAGGACGGACCCATATCGAAGTGCTCAATCACACGCGGGACTACGAGGAGATCAAACAGGTCCTGGAGAACACCGATGAACTGGTCATCGTCGTGGGCGTCCAGACGCCGGGCAAGTATCTCAGTGCGCGCCCCGGGACGTTGCACGAGGTCAATAAGCTGCTGGGTTCGTCCAGTCTCCGCAAGGTTCTGACCGGGCCCGTCCTGACCGGCGGCACACAGTTTCGCGGCGGCGCCCGGCCCCAACTGCCGGAGGCCAGCGACTTCGAGGAGCTGCGCCCTATCGTGTTCGACAACTACGACGAATTGCAGCCACTGACACTGAAAGGGGCGCATCTCATCACGCAGATGCCACGGCTGGCGAATCGCATCATCGAGATCGAGACCGGCCGGGGCTGCCCCCGTGAGAAGGGCTGCTCGTTCTGCACCGAGCCTATCAAGCACAAGGTCCTGTGGCGCAGGCCCGAGTTGGTCATCGAGGAGGTCAAAACGCTGATGGGCTTCGGGGCCAGGGCCTTTCGGCTGGGCAAGCAATCCTGCATCTACAGCTACGAGGGTGGCGACCCGCGGAAGCTTGAGACGTTGCTTGCCGGCCTGGCCACCTTGAAGCCGACGGTCCTGCACATGGACAACGCCAATCCCATGATGATCGACGAGCGGCGCACGGAACTATTCGTCAAGTACCTGACGCCGGGCAGCACCGCCGCCATGGGCATCGAGTCGTTCGATCCGGAAGTCACCAAAGCGAATAATCTCAACTGTCCGTACGACATGGCCTTCGAGGCGATCCGGACCGTCAACCGCGTCGGCGGCTTTCGCGGCGCCAACGGCTGTCACGCCCTGCTGCCGGGCGTCAACATCCTGCTCGGCCTGGCCGGCGAGACGCCCGGGACCCTGGACAAGAACTTCGCCGCCCTCAAGCGCATCCTCGACGAGGGCCTGCTCGTCCGTCGGATCAACATCCGCCGGGTCGTGCCTTTCCCCGGGACGGCACTCTATGAAGAGGCCGGCCAGAAGTACCTCCGCCGCAATCAGCGATACTACAAGGCGTGGATCGAAAGGGTCCGCCAGGAGATCGACATCCCCATGCTGCAAAGGCTCTTCCCTGTCGGGACCGTGCTGAAAGACCTGTGCAGCGAGGTCCACAACGGCGGCACCACCTATATGCGCCAGATCGGCAGCTACCCGATTGTCGTAGGGGTGTGGGAACGTCTTCCGTTGAACGAGTTTTTCAACGTCCGCGTCACCGGCTACCGCCGCCGCAGCCTCCTCGCCGAGCGGGTGGAGTAACACCCGTTACATCTGGGAATCTCACATGTCCTCCCGCAACGGAGAACACTTGCTCGTACGAGCGTACGCCCGGCGCCCGGCCAGACCGGACGCATCATTTGAATGTGTAGATAAGACTTGCCGACACGCCGTCAAACTGAAATGGCTCGTCGCCGTTTTCGATCTCCCACCTTGTCGATCGGTAGAGGACGCGCAGCGCGAAATGTTCGGCGATATCCCAACGCACGCCCCCACCCACATTGTACGCGAAATGGACCTCGTGAATACGATCTTCGCCGTTGTATCCGAGCACTCCGATGCCGCCGCTGACAAGCGGAGTGAGGCGCCCCTTGAATATGTTGTAGTCCAGGTTGACCTCCCAGAGGTACATCGAGTCGTCCTTATGCTCGATGACCACGCCCGGCAGACTGGGCCAGCTCTCGGTAGTGTCCCACCAGCCCAACATGATCTCCGTGTTCAGATTCAGATGATCATTGAAGTTGTGTCCTATGCCAAAGCCATAAATCGGCGTCGTATCTACACCGGCTTCGCCGAAGCCATCCAGGGCCGAGACTTTGTCGCTGCCGAGGATCTGAAAGATGGCATAGATATCGCTCGTGTAGGCACGCCTCCACGGTTTTTCTTCCGCGTATCCGACCGAGGCTACCGCTGTCACTGCCAATATTGCGACGACCCATTTCCATCTCATACATGATTGTTTCTGCATGTTCCCGTCCTTTCACAGGTCTGCATGTGCTTGTCCGGCGGATGCCCCGCATAGCATCCAGCGGCTTTTCGCACCTTCGATGACGACCATGAACATTACCCGCTGAAACGAACCTCGGCGACTTCGCCATCCTTCCGGGTCCGGCGTTCCTATCTCTCACGGTCACGCTTGGCCTTATGCGTCCGGCATGTTGCGTATGCACAAGACGCAGGACGTGATCCGATCGCTGTGATAGTTCCGCTATCCGCGTATCTCGTGACCGCAACCCGGGCCTTTCCCGCGATGGCGACATTCGGCATCGCGAGAATCGGCGCACAGAAGGTACATTGATAGGAAGCAATACCTTCGTCGAGGGTACAATCGGCGGAACCGGCCCCCTTCTTGAGGACGGATGCAAAATATTTCCGGTTATGAGGTGGCGTGATTTACGGACCCGCTCTGCGGTGCAGAAACCGCGACGTGAGTGATCATGCCGGAGGGGCGTCTTCTGTGCAGAGTTCTGCCAAGAGCCTGACGGCCGCCTCAACCATCGTCTCGCCGCCGCCGGGGGCGATGCGCGAGTTGACCGTCTCATAGCTGCCCTCAGTGAACGCCTGGCGCGTGGGAATGTACGCCGGGTCGTCCTGGCACAGCTCGATGACCAGCGTAACCGGGAACGGGCTGGCCTTCTTGATCGCCAGTCCGAGATCGACAAAGACCTCCCCCGGCAGCCCGACCACGGCTACTTCATCGCTGAAGCGAAACGCCTGCACCTCCAGTGGCACCGTCGAGCCGCCGCGTCCCTGGAGGTCCATGATCTTGTAGGCCCGGACCTGGTCGAGGAACGACAAATCGCGCGTGCCGATCTTGTCCATGTCCTTCTTCGCCTGCTCGATCTCGGCCGCCGTGAACTGCTGCATGGGCACTTCGATCACCGCGCGCCGGACTGCAAGGCTCGGCTGGTCAATAGCCTTCGCTTGCGCCAGGCCGGACGCGACAGTCCGGCCCAGAGTCGCGCCGATGGCCTCGGGCTTGAGCCGGTCCTTCGTCGTGACGTCGATATGGTTGATATCGCCACAGGTGCCCGTGCCGAACAGGAGCACGAAATCCCGGCCGAACTGCTCGCGCAGGCTCTGCTCCAGAAAGTAAGGATAGTCCGCCGCGTAGAGCGTGCCGCCCGTGGTATCTAAATGCAGCGCGAAATTCACCAGGGCCGCCAGAGCATTCTTGCCGTTCGCATCGCGAAAGAAGACCATACCGACATCGGGATCGATGGGCCCGGCCACGCGAACGATGTTCGGGTTCAGCACGCCCGGATTGAAGCGGACCGTGCCGTCCTGCATGTGGAAGCGGCGATTGAATGACAATCCCTGCTGCTGGGTCTTCGCCGCCTGGGCCTGCACGGGCCGGAGCCCGGCATCGGCCTCCTTGATCGCCTCGACAATACCTGCCGCCAGCTTCGACGAGTAATCGACCGTTTCGCACGGGTCTTTGCCGTGCTGTGCCACCGCTCTCTCGTGGAGATGGTCGCGCAGAGCGTCGAAATACAGTGGCCCGGTGTGAGAATGCGTGGCGGCAAGCAGGATATTTTCCTGCGGAATCCCGATTTCCCGTTCCACCTGCTCGCGGGCGCGTTTCGAGACTTCCGCCGACAGCCCGATGATATCGCAGAACGCCAGCGCGGCCCGCGTGCCCCCCTGCCGCAGAACCAGGGCCTTCGCGTGCAGCGGGTTCAAGATGCCCGTGCTCAACCGTTCGTTGAAATACCCGCACATGCGATAGCCAATCGGCGGCGTGATATCGGCCACCGCCACGCCTGCCTGTAATTGTCCCGTCGTCGCAGTCACATGCGCAGACTCCTTGGACTTTTGACCGGTCAGATTTTCGAGGAATTGACGTGCCTTTTTGGCCTCTGCCAGCGTATGCTCCGGGTCCCCGGGTTCGAGGCACTCGACGATGAGCGGGCCGCCTTTGAAACCGCCCGCCTTGAGCCTGGCGAGGACCGCCGGGAAATCGACCTGCCCTGTCCCCGGTGTGACCGCGACCTCCTTCGGATGCTTGTAGTCCTTGACGCTCATTCCGACGACGAGCCCATCCACGGTCGGGGCGTCGTCGACCGGGTCGAGCTTGCCGTCGGAGTAGTAGAATATGTTACCGGGGTCGTACCAGATGCCGAAGTTCTTATGCCCGACAAACTCGACCGTCTTGCGGCACTGCGGGCCGGTGGCGTTCAATCCGCCGTGCGGCTTGACGCTGATGCCCATGCCCTTCTCGGCCGCATAATCGCAGCACTCCGCAATGGCTTTGTAGTAGGACTCATAGAGCTTCTGATTGCCCGTGCCGCCCATGAGAAGATTCATTGTCCCGCAGGCGGCGCAACTGTCGATCAGCCTTTTGAGACCCTCGATCCCGGCGGTGAGCGACTTGGCAACCGGAATGTCACCACCATAAACCGACGCCACCTTGAGGCCGCGTTTCCTGACCTCTTCAGCAATCCGAGTCGCCTCTTGCGGCGTTGTCGCCACCGAGATCACCAGGTTGCTCTTCGCCTTCGCCGTCATCAGGCCAACGTAGCGGTAGCCTGCCTCGGCAATGGCATCGAGCGCGACACGGTAATCATACTGCGCCCACGGCCGCGTATAGCACCCAATCATGTATGGTCCGCCTTCCGCCATGTCTGCACTCGCATAAGCACGCGTCGGGTCGCAGGCAGAACATGTCCACGCCAGCGTCGACATGGCGCCCAGACTCACCCCGGCCTTCACTGACTCATCCAGAAACTGACGTCGTGTAAGATGCTGTTCTGAGCCCATTTTCATCCTCTCGTCAGGAATTTTGGAGTCTCATCTGCTCGTCATCCTGAGCGAAGCGAAGGATCTGGGTAACGAAGGGGGAATCGCCCTACGGTCCCGGTGCCTCTCATTCGCGGGCCGGATGCTTCACTGCGCTTCGCTCCGTTCAGCATGACACACAAATCGACTCTTTGCACGCCTGATGTCCTTCGTCATCCCTCTCGGATTTCGCGTTTTTCCGCGTCATAGACCGTGCGTTTGCCCGTGTCGAACGACCGCACGGCCATCAGGCAGGCGACCGCATGTTGGTAACCCGCCTCGATGGGCGCGTTGGGCGTCTTGCGCGAGCGCAGGCACTGAAGCCAGTCGAGGAAATGGTCCGGCCGCGGCACGTCCTTCACGGGGACCTTGCCGCGAATCTTGCCCCTGCGCTTGGCCCCGCCTTCGGCACTCAGGACCGGGGCCGTCCAGGTGACCATATCGAGCACGCCCTCGTCGCCGAAGATTTTGAAGCTGTTGCCGCTGCCGTTGCCGAAGTTGGTCGAGTAGCTGACCATGAACCCTTCCGGATAGACCCACAGGGCCTGCACGTGGTCGGGACAGGTGAAGTGGTGCTCGTCTCTGTACGTGAACGTCCCGCCGAGACAGACACAACTGCCGGGGAACTTCGCCCCCGTGATATAATGCACCAGATCGATGAAGTGGCTGCCCAGCCCGGGGACGGGCCCGTCGGAGAATTCACGGTAGCCGTACCAGCCGGAATACTTCACCGGGTCGAACGGCTGCTCCGGCCGGTCCAGCAGAAACTCCTGCCAGTCCACGTCCTCCTTCTTCACGTCCTTGACGTACCCGTACCAATAGGGCCTCTCGCCGTT
>CAYFUB010000079.1:0-17810 GCA_964346195.1 uncultured Pirellulales bacterium | reverse complement strand
TCACGGCAAGGGACCGCTCGCCCCCGCCGAGAGCCGGAACAACCGCCCGGCGGGATCGCGCCGGGCTTCAGACAATGGGCCCAATCATTCGACAACCGGACGCACGCCGGGGATGGTCGTGTCGATGAAATGACGCTGCTCCTTTCGTCCAGAGTCTGCGTGTACCTGACCAATACGCGAACCCTGGCGGCGCTGATTATCAGGCAGGACCCGGAGAGTAATCGTCCGGGTACGGGCGCCGACAAGGTCCTGCACCTCCTGGACGCACAACTGAGAGCATTGGCCGATTGTTCGAGACGCCTGCACGAATTGTCCGCGCCGGGGGCAAAGGCAGACCCCTGCGATTGTTCGGACAGGGTCAACAGGCTGATTGAGACGATCCTGCGCATCGGCGATTCAGAGAAACAAGTGAGACAGATTGAGTCGGGTCTGCCGTGAGCAAAAGCAGTGATGGGGGATACGCGAGGTGGCCGGGTTCCACCTTCCTTGAGTCCTCCTCGGGATCGTCCCGCCGCCTGCGCCGCTCACGCCTGGGGCCGTGATGAAAAAAAATGACAAAACGGCCGGAATCTTGTTAAGGCTTCGCCGGGATCTCTCATTAAGAGGATAGAGGGCCGGGATTTCGGCCGCGACGGGCAATTCCCGGCTCCGATGAGACGGTGAAGGAATATGAGACGACTATCCGCCGGTGATATCGTATTGAAGGTCCTGGGCCTGCCGCTGTTAACCATCGCCCACGCGGCAGAGGGGCAATTCGGTGCGGCCGCCGCGCCGGCCAAGGGTCTCTGGCGCCGGCCTCACATGCCGCCGCCGAATCCCAGTGGGCCGATTGCATTCATGCGGGTCCTGGATCCGATCGGAGGAAGGAGCCCTTTCACGGTGATTTCCGCGCTGAAAGGAGGTGATTGCCATGGATGTACAATGAGGGACAACCGTGATGAGCGGGGGAAGATCGGACAGAGGATACAGGTGTGCATCGTTCTTCCCGGGCTTTTGTTATGAAAGGAGTCAACATGAAATCTCAACTGACAAGACGGGTCAAACTTACTCTCGTTCTGATGCTGATGGCGACCGGCTATCTTGCCACTTCCGCCCTCGGAACGTTTTACTGGGGCAATTACGCAGAGACTCCTTGCGGAGCCGACGTGTACTGTCGCATCTCCGACGATCCCGAGGGCGATGACTTCACTGATCAGGAAAAGGCGTCGATTCTCGCCTACATGGCGGCCACCTATCCCGAAGCGACGGTCCTCCATCCACCGTCAAGACTGTACAACTGTCACGGCTACGCGTGGATTCCCAGCACGTCCAAATGGCTCAACTATCCCACAGCCTACATAGATTCGTATGACGATGAGGAAGGCGGAGATCGATTGACGTACGCACATTGCGTCACCCACGGTCCGACGCACAGTGCGTACGACGAGGGCAACTATGAGGCCATAAGCAAATGGGGACAATTGCCCGTTTGCTATCACGATTGGGACTACGTGCCGAGCATATACGGCGACGTGGTCGCCGCCTATGCCCGTACGGAGTGTGACGTATGTCCCCCCAACTCCGATTGCAACTATTGACGTGCGTGTCAGGGGCGTACGCCTGGCCCCGGCGCGAGGTCGCCAGGACGGACCGCCAGTGACATCGGTGGACCACTACAGTCCTGCCGGCACACGTGCCGGCAGAGCTGTTGATGAGCGGGGGAAAATCAGACAGAGGATACAAATGTGCATCGTTCTTCCCGGGCTTTTGTTATGAAAGGAGCCAACATGAAATCTCAACTGACAAGACGAATCAAAGTTACTCTCGTTCTGATGCTGATGGTGAGCGGCTATCTTGCCACTTCCGCCCTCGGAACGTTTTACTGGGGCTATTATGCGGAGACTCCTTGCGGAACCGACGTGTACTGTCGCATCTCCGATGATCCCGAGGGCGATGACTTCACTGATCAGGAAAAGGCAGACATGCTCGCCGACATGGCGGCCATCTATCCCGAAGCGACGGTCCTCCATCCACCGTCAAGACTGTACAACTGTCACGGGTATGCTTGGATTCCCACCTCGTCCAAATGGCTCAACGATCCCGCACCCTACATAGATTCGTATGACGATGAGGAAGGCGGAGATCGATTGACGTACGCACATTGCGTCACCCACGGTCCGACGCACAGTGCATACGACGAGGGCAACTATGAGGCCATCAGCAAATGGGGATCATATCCCGTTTGCTATCACGATTGGGACTACGTGCCGAGCATATACGGCGACGTGGTCGCCGCCTATGCCCGTACGGAGTGTGACGCATGTCCCCCCAACTCCGATTGCAACTATTGACGTGCGTGTCAGGGGCGTACGCCCGGCCCCGGCGCGGGGTCGCCAGGACGGACCGCCAGTGACATCGGTGGATCACTACAGCCCTGCCGACATACATGCCGGCAGGGCTGTTTGGGACCTGGCGCCAAGACGTTCGGTCCCGTCCTCGACTCATGGCGTATTGGCCGCTAGGGCCATCCGCGTGCGTTGTCCGCATGAGAGGGCTGCGCGAGGAAGAGGATTTCGCTGACCTTTGTGAAGAAACAAGGTGATACGATGGGCAAGAAGAGACTCTATGTGGTCGGGACGATTCTCGTCGCGGCCGGCATCGGTGTTTGTGTATTGACCCTCACCCTCCGGGTGTCGTCGCGGGCACAAGAGAACCGGGAGAGCACTTCCATGAAGGAAGCGAACCCCGCCGGAAACGAGGCACAAGCAGACTCTCAGGAAAATCGGACGCAAGCTCAGGCACGCGAACCGCTGGTCGCCGTCCCAGCGGCCGGCGGCAGTGAGGAGACGGTGATGGATGAGCCATTCGTTCCGCTGCCCGAACATAATCCGATGGCCGTACGAATCGCCCTGGAGAAAGCAAAGCGACCCGATTTGAAGAACAAACCGTCCGGACCGGAGCGCATCAAGGCGCATCACAAGACGCTTCAGATTCCGGAAGAAGAGCTGGCCACACTCCCGACCGACCGTTTGTTGGAGAAGGTCGTATCGACGCCCATGGTCGTTCACATGATGCTGGAGCCCTATCCGGATGGGGGTCTCAGGGCATTTGCCAGGACCTTCAACGGCGTGGAGGCATTCCTGAACCGTCCGGACGCCGCCGAGGTATTGAGGCGTGAGTACGGCAGACTGTCTGACGTGATTGCGGCCGCCCGCACACCGGATCCTTTCTACGCCAAGACCGAGCAGTTGATGGCCGCCTCAGCGCGCGAACCATTGCTGCAGCACGTACGGGAGGCTCCCTGGGAAAAGAGGCCGTTTTCCTTTACCGTGATGGAGGTCCTGATGACTTCCGAACAGGTGATGAGTCAATGGAAAGACGCGAACCAGCGTACCCAGGCCGTCTCCTCCATTCTGAAATCCCTCGATGCGCGAGAACGGTTCGATTCCATCCAACCTCATCCCGTTTACGGAAAGCCCGTACGGGAATACTCGGCTGTGGCGCTTGCCAAATACCTGGAGGTCTTGCGCGTCCCCGAATACAGCAGGTGGTATGCCCCGAAACAGGCGGAGGGCTTGTTCGTCGACCGGAGTGTCACGCCGGCAGAGTCGGAGGAAATCATCAGTATGGCGCGCGCGCATATTGGGCAACCGTCGAGTACGCAGGCCGCTCACTAGCAATATGAGAGTAGGAGTGACGTTGATGAAGGCGATGAAGATATTGCTGTACCTGTGTGCCGTATCCCTCCTGGCCGGGGCGGGCTGCCGCAAGCGACCCGCGGCCGGCCTGCCGAGATTGGTATGCCAGGAGCCCGTCTACGATTTCGGAACACAAAGCAGCCTGAACATCATCGACCACGGCTTTGTGGTGAAGAACATGGGTGACGCGCCGCTCCGGATAAAACGGGTGCGGTCTTCTTGCCTTTGCAGCGTGGGAGAACTCCCCAAGGACGCACTGGCGCCGCGCGACGAGACCACTGTGCGTATGCGAATGCACCTGTGTGGCTCATCCGGTCATGTCAACAAGAAGTTTCTGATAGAATCCAACGATCCGTACAATCCCCAGACCATATTATCCGTGACCGGGACCGTTGTTCGCCGCGTGGAGGTGAGACCCTGCGAGGTCTCCTTTCTCGGGATCTACGGCGACACAGAGACGTGCCGGACGGTTTCCATCGAGGTTCTTGATCCGGACGTCGTTCTCGGCATCGTGCAATCCAATTCCGATAGCCCGTACTTTCGCCCGGAAGTAGAGGCGAATAAGAAGGGCAAATCCTACGCATTATCCATCAAAACGGTACCTCCCCTTCCGGAGGGAGTGATGCGCGGGACCATCTGCCTCGCTACGGACAGCGAGCAACATAAGACGATCGAGATTCCGGTCAAAGCGGACGTCTTCGGCAAATTGGTGGTGTTCCCGAGAGAGATCGTTCTGGCGGCGGACCACGGCCGGCAACTCAATCCCGTCCATACCACCATCCTCCCTGGCAAAATTGGCACCTTCGAATTGAAGGCCGTCATCCCCCCTATACCCTCCATCACCACGAAAATCACGACGCTGCCTGCAGGAGGATATGCAGTTGATCTTACGGTCCCCGCCATAACCGAAGATTTGGACGGGCGGCAATTGAGGATACTGACGGATGTCGAGGGCCTGGAAGAGGTTCTGGTGCCGATACGTGTCTTGCCAGGAGACTGACCGCGTGCAGCGGAACTCGGACCGCTCCGCCAACCGCTGGGGGGCCGCAGGGGCCGCCATCCATTTCGGCGGGGCCGTGGCGGATAGCGGTATTTCAATGACCGCCCGTTTCCGGCTCTGCTGGTCGCGCGGGATCGGGCGGCCGGTCTGCCATAACAGGCTTGCGGCCGTGATGGGGGATATGCCACGCGGCCGGATTCCACCTTCCTTGAGTCCTCCTCGGGATCGTCCCGGCGCCTGCGCCGCTCACGCCCGGGGCGGCGATGAAAAAAAATGACAAAATGGCCGGAATCTTCTTAAGGTTCTGCCGGGATCTCTCATTAAGAGGATGGAGGGCCGGGATTTCGGCCGCGACGGGCAATTTTCGGCTCCGATGAGATGGTGAAGGAGTATGAAACGACTGGCCGCCGGTGATATCGTGTTGAAAGCCGTGGGCCTGCTGCTGTTCTATCACCACGATTACCCCGACTGTCGGCGGGCCATCCCACAATACGAGCAAATGGCCCGCGACTTGGCCGGCAACGAAGACTTCCTCCGCATCGCTCTGGTGGCTATTCCTCCCTACGGCCGGTGGCCGGTCAGTCAGAATTCGGCCTGTAGCTTCGGCCAACTATCCACGGTGAAGGAGTGGTTTGTTACGACGCCCACGGTTCTGGTGCTCAGACAACGTATTGTTGAGGTCGCTTGGGAAGGAAAAGCTCCAACAAACAGAAACGTAATCGGGTTCGTGGCACAACATCACAAACCGGGGCTTTATGATAAGGTGACCTCCGAAAACTCAGATGATCTTGACAGTGGCACCCCGCCAAGGAACCAAGCGAGAAGACGAGATACGGATCATTGATGTGTAACCAGGCGGTTGAATGCTATCGGGAAGTCGCGATAGAAGACGCAAGAGTTCACCATGCAGGGTATTCTAGATCGGACACGAATGCGAATCATGAAAGGAGTAGTGTAACATAAGAACGCCGAAAACGCTTGTTGGACTATTGTGTGGCGCCATTCTGTGCGCCAGCGCAACGGCGCTGTGGACTTGCGAAACGTACTTAAGTGCGAGCGCACTCAGGATGACATGGGGCCAATGTGGAACATGCTACAAACCGGGAACTTGTGACACCCAGCTTGAGCTAGAGGGCTCCCAATATTCTTGGTGCGATGGGGATGCAGGAGGAGTGCTGTGGCAAGTAGAAGGCGAGAGACAAGGCGGTCCAGGTTCGACCGCAGAATGTACGGAAGAAGACCCGGACGGTTGTGGGGATATATGGTACGGCGACGCTGACACCCAGGAAGAATGGACCTACCAAGATGATTGCCGCGCCTGTACGGGAGCAGACCCGGATGACTTCTGCACGACGTAGTCGCTGAGCACTGATCGCATGGTGAGCTCTTGCGGTCTTATAATGGGCAGATCACTGTAGCCCTATAATACTCCCCGTCCCTGGGACCAGTGGATAAGTTGGCGTCTCTGTGGTATGGTGGCATCCGACAGGAGGTTAATCGAAGTGAGACCGAGCGCGGGAGCTTTACAGCAGGTAAGACGCGATTACCCGTTTCTGTGTGGACAGGTCACCGGTCGTTGCGTCGGCATCGCCATGCGGCCCCGATTTTGGCTGAGAAACGCGAATCTTCCGGCTTTGAGACATTGCCAGGGGATTCTGGCTCCGAGCGTCATAACCGGGCGGTAGACGCGGAAACCGCGTTTTTCAGCACAAAACCTCTGTTTCTTGGGCGCATCCCAAAACGGGTAATCACGTCGCAGGTAACGGTTGACGTCGGCAATCCAAACGATTAGACTGATGATTAGGAAAGGGATATAGTCGTGGGCCTGTCGGCATTATTATTCAACGCCGACATGGAAAGGGCAACTAAGATGCCAAGAGAAGTAAGACGCCGCGTTTTCCTGGAATGGAGTTGTGTGTATTTGCTCTGCCTGGTCATACAAGGCGCCAGGGGCCAGGAGTCAAGTGTCGGGAACAATGGTGGCCCGTCGTTGCAGGATGTAATCAATCGCGTCCGGTCTAATGAAGAGAAGCTGACTCTGGTGAAAATGGATTACGCTGTCTCTTGGAGGCGTGAGGGCCGCGTGCCGGACTTCTATTACTCCGATCCTCGGGCCTCACGTACGGATCCCAACGGCGCTCATCAGGAGTTTGAGTGGGCTCAGGACGGTATCCGTCAGCGGTTTGTTCGCAGAGATTTCCGAGATGCCCGCCTGAGCTTAAGTCAAATCAGTGTGGTTGACGGGGAGGTCACCAAGAGTGGAGACTGGCCCCAGTTGCGAGGGGGAGCGATCAGACCTGTATCGGATTACAACCGATGGATGGTGAACCGCGTGTCCCAATTGTTTTACCGACCTTGCTCCGTATCCAAAGATGAGTGGCCCTTGCTCAGCGAGTGGCTGGGTTCACGATCGGTGGGCTCAGGGGCTGCCAAGCGGAAACTAAATGGCAAAGACGTATTTGTGGTGGATACCACTAGCGGCAGAGTGGGGTTTCGCAGATTTTACATTGACTGTGACACGGGGCTGTTGATGCGCCTCGAGACGTATACGGGTCACCCGGATAGTGATCAGTCGAGGCTGGTTGGGCTTAAAGAGGTGACGAAGGTTCATCAACTAAGCAATGGCGGATGGGTGCCTCTGGAGGGTCGACACATCCATTATGGCGATGGTATTACGGGGTTCACGGATGTGCACGTGGATCCCAACTCAATCTCTGTGGATCGGGCTGATATTCCCGATTCCCTCTTTCGGCTTGATTTTCCTGAGCATACGAAAGTGTTCAACGCCATCGTTGGTTATGACGCAGGACGACTTGACCGCATGGTTACTGCAGCCATCGATGAGACTGTCAAGATGATGATGACAGATGTGGGAGGAGACAGCAACACGGCTACGTTGCCGCGCATGAGCGTCAAAGATGCCAATGAGGCTAATGATCTTTCCGGAGGGAGAATCGCCCCTCAGTCCCCGGAGTCCACAAAGGAAGGCGCGGATCGACATCGTGGGATGGCGTATGGTATGCGTATGATGGGGAGATGGCTTGGCCTGTTCTTGGTGGCTGCGGGCGCAAGCGTCTTTGTCCTGATGATACGAAGGAAACGTGCGGGCTGACACCGATCATTCTAACGCTCGTATGTGTTTGAGCAGGCTACTGTCAGTTGCTCATTTAGGCCTAACATGAGCGTGGGCTGGATATTTCGCGAACGCTCATGATAACCGTCGACTGAATGGGGAATGGTATGTGCCCACAATCGAATATTCGACATGTCCTTGTGCTGATTATGCTCTATCCAGTGTGTGTGGGGTGCGCGAAAGGGGCCAGCAAGGAAGTTGAGAGATGGAACTCGTGTGGCCCTCTGGCCTTGAAAACATGTCTGGAGTTGGTAGGACAGTCAGTGGAGGCACCCATGTGTGCTGATCTTGCTAACACCACGGAACAAGGCGTAACCACGATGCAGGGATTGGTAGGAGCCGCCCGCCGACTGGGCCAGAATGCGAGGGGGATGCAGCTCACGGAGAGAGAACTGGCCGTATTGAATCGCCCCGCAATTCTCCACGTATCTTACCCTGATGCAAAGGACCATTTCTGTGTGTTTGCCTCGTACCGAAACGGTGGATTTGAGTTGATCGATCCAGCTAGGGGCGTGGCCAGGGAAATGCTATCTCAGGAAGAGCTAAGTCTACTGTGGGACGGCAAGTGTGTCGTGTTTTTCCGGAGTCCGATAGTTGACACGGCGAAAATGATCTGCGTTCATTTCGCTTCATACCTAGCGGTCGCGTGTGGGTTGGCGGTCGGTTGCTGTGTGGCGATCGTGCTCCGTAGAAGACCTGAGCACCGATGCGTGCTTACTTGGGGATCCCTGTTCTTGATGATGATGGGCGCCATAGCGTATGTCGGTACCAGATGCACACTTTCGTTAGAGTCCAAGCACTCGCTGGTTTTTGGTACGGATGTCGTGGATTTCGGTGATGTTCCCGTTGGCACGCCCATGGTCCGCAACATATCGTATGCCAACACGGGACGAGGTGTGATAAGGATCGATCGTGAGAAGACGAAGGCTTCATGCTCTTGCGTGGAGGTAATTCCAAGCGAGGAAGTTCTGCGTGGTGGACAGGAGGGCATGCTATCCATCCACGTGTCTCCACGAAGGCACCTCGGGGTCTTTGAGTACAGGGTCTATTTGGCTACGCACGACAAGCAGAAACCTCAGACTCTTGTTGTAAGAGGCAACAGTGTTGGCCCCGGCGTGGCATTTCCGCCTCGCCTGTATTTCAGCAACGTGAAACCAAGGCAGGACGTGAACCGGACCGTTATTTATGTGCCAAGGTACCCTACATATCGGGTGCTCCGCGTAGAAAGCAGTTCACCAGCGGTCGAGTGCAGCATGGTTCAGAACAGACTTGGATTTGCCATGATTGGTATTTCATTGCGTAAACTACCTGATAGGGGGGTGTTCAGCGGGACCATTCGGCTCATAGTCAAAGATCCAGAAGAAGCGGTTGCTGAGGTTCCCTTTGAAGGGATTGTTACTCCCTGCCTATAACTGTAGTCACCGGTGCATCCGGAATAGCTAAGATCCGATCTGACACTCTGATGCTGCCACAGGAGAAGCAACAGGTGTGACGAATCACATCAGAGCGAAGTCACATCCGTGGGCGGCTGAAGAGACAGCCGCCTGTTTCTGACGCGAAGTTGCAGATAGCAGTGTCTGAGGTGTCACGTGTCGCCGGTTCTGCCGGCACAGAACAACAAAGGGCTTGTCACATTCATCTCAGCGGTTGACTCTGTTGCTCAATGCGATGGTACCTTACATAGCGGAGAGCGTCTGCAAGCGTGTGAATCGGTAGCAGCATGACAGCAGTTTCATATTCCGCACACATCACACTCAGAGAAAACAAGGCACACGGTGGCATAAGTCCGCCGCTAAACCGACTGCCTCTGGCCGTGTGACCCGGAGAGCCTCAGGGCAGTCCGGTGTGTACCGGATCGGCCCCGCCATGATAGATGCTCCTTGCGGAAGGCTCCGTGGGGCAGGAAGGAGAATCGAAGCTACGCATGAATGGTAAACGGACCTTCACCCCGCCGGCTCCAGAGTGTATGGAATCCAAGACGAGCCGTGACCTGCAGTTCGGCGTGAACGGCCGAGCAGGTATTATCTATGACCTGATTGTGGTCGCACTGCTGACAAGCATGATACTTCTCGTCTATGGACAGGTGGTTCATTTTGATTTTCTGTTGTGGGACGACGGCCAGAACGTCGTTGACAACACACGAGTACAAGACGGCCTGACCATTGGTAATCTCCTAGGGGCCTTTAAGGACGTGATGCTCACCCACTGGCAGCCGCTCACCACGATCTCGCACATGGCAGATGTCAGTGTGTACGGGATGAATCCCGGCGGCCATCATCTCACGAGCCTCATGCTGCATATCTTCAATACGCTGTTGCTTTTCCTCGTACTCCAATCGATGACGCGCGATAGAGGACCAAGTGTCTTGGTAGCCGCCTTGTTCGCGCTCCACCCACTGCACGTGGAACCGGTTGCATGGATCTCGGGCCGCAGAGACGTGCTGAGCACGTTCTTCGGCCTGCTCTCGATGACTGCTTATGTCTCTTATGCACGACGAGGCGGGTTCGGTCGATATGCCTTGGTGGCCTTGTTCCTGGTGCTGGCCCTGTTGGCCAAGTCCATGCTCGTGACGTTGCCGCTGGTGTTTCTGCTGCTGGACTATTGGCCCCTGTGCCGCGTGCGCGTGGGGCGGCAAGACAACTCTCCCGTCAGCGGAGATACCTGCGCAGTGTGCCCCTTGCAGTCTATCCGGCGCGTTGTGCTCGAGAAGGTCCCTCTGCTCCTACTGTCGGCGGTTATTGGCCTCGTAGCGCTCCTCATGCTGAGAGGGGCGAGAGAAACGAAGTTAGTGGGCAAAGTCCCCTTCCCTTTGCGTGTGGCCCACGCGGTGGTGTCCTACGTCTGGTACATGGAGAAAATGATCTGGCCGAGTAAGCTTTCCCCACATTACGTCCACCCGAACCTGCCGGGCGGCACTCCCTGGGCACCCTGGCAAATCATCGGTGCCGGTCTCGTGCTGATCGTCATATCGGTGCTGGTGGCACGGCTGAGCTCTCGACGGTACCTGACGGTAGGGTGGCTGTGGTATCTGGGCACGCTGGTGCCGGTCATCGGCCTGGTGCAGCTCGGCAAGCCCGGCATGGCGGACCGGTACACGTATGTGCCCTTGATTGGCTTGTTCATTATGATTGCCTGGACGGGCAGGGAGATCCTGGAAAAATGGTCGACGCATCGGTTCCTGGTCCGTCGCATTGGTCTGATGTGTGCAATCGCGGCAATTGGGGCCTGCATGGCCTGTTCGTGGTGGCATGTCCGACACTGGCGCAATTCAAAGGACTTTTTTGCCTATGCCCTGGAGGTAAGTCCGACCAATGCCTATCTGCACAACAACTGCGGTGTTGTGCTTCTTCGTGAGGGGCAATGCGAGGAAGCGGCCGGTCACTTCCGCCGGGCTCTGCAGATCAAGCCGGACCTTATTCAGGCACACCGGAACCTGAGCACCGTTCTCCGGATGCACGGCCGGTATAGTGAAGCATCTCGTCACTATCAGGAGGCACAACGGATCGAGTCCTCATTGTCTGGTGCCCGAGGACGGTAACGCATTCTAGAGCACCCTTAATGACAAAGAGACCGCCATTACTTCTGAGGGCAAAGTCAGGGATAGCAGACTCTGAATTATCACCTGTGTCTGACTCGGTTGGTCGAGTACGACAGGTCTCCTCTATAGTCACTGATCCGAATGATCCAGTGCAAGGGGGAAGTGGTTACGTGGCCACCGGTTCCACATTCCACAAATACGGACAGTTCGAAAAGAACGAGACGCATTGTGCCGTGAGCGGCATCTGAGACTCCCGACACGATTGTTGATCAGGTAGACAGACATGGCCACATTCGAGTACGTCGCGCGAGTTGATCCTCGCCATGTCCAGGAAGGGACGATCGAAGCGGAATCGATCCCGTCGGCGGCCGAGCGGTTGAGAACACAGGGTTTGTACCCCGTTCGTGTCGAAATGCGCGTGCGCGGAACGTCGTGGGTCCAGGGATGGGCCGGACACAGGCGGCTGGGGAGAGTCGGGCTGGCGGCGCTGGCGGAGTTTACGGAGCAACTGGCGGATTTGCTGGAGGCGGGCATCCCGCTGGCGCGGGTGCTGCGGCTGCAGACGCCGCACGTGTCCAAGGCACCTCTGAAGGCCAGCCTGGACAGCCTGGCAGTCCTCCTGCGATGACTCAGAAGGTATTGGAGGTTCCCTCATGGAGCGAATGGAAGAGCTTGAACACCGCAGCATCTACATCATCCGCGAAGCTTACGCGTGTTTCAGAAAGCCGGCGGTGTTGTGGTCGATGGGCAAGGACTCCACCGTGCTGATCGCCCTGTGCCGCAAGGCCTTTCCGGGGCACGTGCCGTTTCCTGTGGTCCATATCGATACGGGGCGCAAGTTCGCTTCCATGTACGCCTTTCGCGACAAGTGGGCCAGGTTATGGGGACTCGAGCTTCTGATCACACGGAATACCGCAAGCACATCCGGAAACACAGATTACTCCGACAAACTGGCCTGCTGCACGGCTTTGAAGACCGAGGCCCTGAAACAACTGATCCATGAACAGGGCTTCGATGCGGTCATGCTGGCCATTCGACGGGACGAGCATGGGGTTCGGGCAAAAGAACGTCACTTCTCGCCGCGGGACATGAGTTTTCGCTGGGACTATCAGGACCAGCCACCGGAGTTGTGGGATCTGTTCGGGGCCCGGGCCGATGACAATACCCATATCAGGGTCCATCCGCTGCTCGACTGGACGGAGTTGGACGTCTGGCGCTATATCAGGCAAGAGAGGCTTCCCGTCGTGGACCTGTACTTCTCGAAAGAGGGCAAACGGTATCGGAGTATCGGATGCGAGCCTTGCTGTGAGCCCATAGATTCCGACGCCGCGACCTTGGATGACATCCTCCGAGAACTGGAGACGACGCGCGTCGGAGAGCGACAGGGCAGGGCGCAGGACAAAGAGGCCGCCTATGCCATGCAACAGTTGAGAGCACTGGGATACATGTGAAGGAATCTGTATATGGATCACGTTCAGATCGTCGTGGCCGGCCACGTGGATCATGGCAAGAGCACGCTCATCGGCAGGCTCCTGTATGAAACCGGGTCGTTGCCTCAACAGGTAGCGCACGAACTCGAAGGAGCAGGCGGGCCCCACAGCGCCGCCGCTTTTGCTTTTGTCACGGACCAATTGTCCGAGGAACAGGAAGGCAGTTTCACTCTGGACATGGCACAGGCGCAACTCCGCACGGCCGGAAAAGACTATACGCTGATCGATACTCCCGGACATCGTGAATTCCTCAAGAACATGGTGACCGGGACCACTCGGGCCGACGCGGCCATCCTGGTGGTCGATGCAAGGGAAGGCCCGCTGGCGCAGACATATCTGCACGCTTATTTGATCGCCATGCTGGGTATCCGACAGGTAATCGTGGTAGTCAATAAAATGGATCTGGTCTCCTATGACCGCGCCCGGTTCCAATTCCTCTCCCATCAGCTTTCCCCTCACCTGGAGAGGATCGGTATAACGCCGGTCCTGGTCGTCCCCGTGTCTGCGCAACAGGGAGACCACATTGTCAAACGCAGCGACAGGATGTCATGGAACCCAACGCCCCCTCTCGCGGAGACGTTAGACCGGCTGGTTCCCCTGAAGAAGGGTGGAGATCAGCCATTACGGTTCCTCGTTCAATGCCCTTTCCCTGTGAACGGCGGCCGGGCCATCTTGGGAAAAGTGGTATCCGGCGCTCTCCGGCGAGGCCAGCCCCTCGTCTTCGGCCCTCACGGCCATAAGACAGTCGTAACCTCGGTGGCGGTAGGCCAGCGGGAGATCCGCGTGGCCACAACGGGGCAGTGTGTGGGAATCCTCCTTCAGGACGCAGCTCCCGTAGAAAGAGGACACGTTGGTTACGGCGGCGAACACGCCCCGGTAATCACTGACCGCATCACGGCCAGAGTATTCTGGATCAGTCCACGACCGCTTGCTGTGAACGACGGGATCGAGATCCTCTGCGGAACCCAAGGCCGCTGCGCGCATGTTGATGGCATTACGAGAGTGGTCGATCCAATTTCCTTGAAGGTCATCAAGACAAAGGCTACCCGTCTCGAGGACTCGCAGGTAGCTGAGGTCATCGTCCGAACGGACTCGCCCATCTGTATCGATTCCTTTGAAGTCGTGCCGGAGCTCGGGCGATTCGCTATCCTGCGAGACGGTAGAACTGTGGGAGGGGGAGTGATAGCCACATGAGAAACGTGCTGACGCCATTTGCTCGAAGTCCCGGTCGAGAACACCGGGTGGCGTATGCCACACTCATGGGCCAGAAACGAATACTCAAGCTTTTTGAAAAGTCCGTAGACCGAGGCACATCTTCAGTCCGGCCATCGATCCACGGGGCCACTTGGAAGAGGGTCCAAATCCCGTCGGAGGGATCGGACAACGGAAGAAGGCCGGTAAGAACCTTCGTTACGTCCCGGCTGAAGAATACCGGACGTTTTTGCCAGCGAGAGGCAGCGAATCGTGGAATGCCCGGTCGGACGCGACTGACAATCTCGGTCGCGATCTCGACGTTGTCCGCCGTCGCTCCGGTATTGCCCGATGCACGCTTCACGACCTGCGGAGATCGGCGCCCATGAACCGGACGCAACGCCTTCCGATCCAGGTCGTTCAGCAACTCTCAGGACACTCGAACATCGACACCACCAGGAAGTACCACCTGACCGGTCGGCCGCAAGACGTGGCGACCGCCGGCCTGAACCGCCGACACACGGATTTTCCGTCCAATAGCCTGCCTGTAATACGGGTTATGAAAAATTCTTGCGCCCCGTGTGTCATCCCTTCGGCTACGCTCAGGGCAGGCTCTGAACGAAGCGCAGCGCAGTGAAGGATCCGCGTTACGAACGGGAGAAACGTCGCATCCGGAGGCCAGATCCTGCGGCTTCGCCTCAGGATGACTGAGTCTGTGCCGCGCAGGAGTTTTCCATAATCCGTATAAGTGCGATACCGGAAAGGGCTTATACCGATTTGGGGGACACAAGACGAGGGTTACAGGTGGTGTACAAGTGAACGCCCAAGTGACTTGCAACTCAGTATCCACTGCTCACTAGCGAGCTTTTTGATGAAGTGTCTCCTCTTGACCCCCGTGCGGAACGCTGTTGTCCACCCGTGAGTTGACCCTTCATCCGCAAGAACAGCGGCCCCAAGCTCGCTGTTGATCGGGTCAGCATACCCCTGACGGCCTCGGTCACCGGCGCCCCGAGCCGTAAGCTTACTCATCCTGTCCATCAGCCGGCCCTCCGGTGGAACTTAAACACTCCGCCAAGCGCTCCTACCGGATGATCCAGCCATCCTGCCAGCATCGCCAAGAGCGTTCCTGTCTGCATACCTCCATCACCACTGCATCCTCTCTCTTCCGAACAGCAATTCACAACAAGAAGCGCCCACGATCACAATCACAGCACCTTTGAGAGTCGACCAGTTTCCTGCAAATTCAGCCGTTACGGTCCCACGGGCGCTCGACAGGCACGCCGGCTTCTGCCGTAGGAAAATTGCCCGATCCACCTGAAGAAACCACCCTCAAGGGGTGGTGTCGCCAGTCGAACCTGCCGGTCAACTCTTGCTGGTGTGCCGTATGAGGCGCGACGGGACCGCAGAATCGGGGCTGGTGGGCATAATCCCTCCACGATTACAGGGAATGGCCTATCTGTCGCGCGAGGTTCGGTTGCTACCTTCCGTATTGCGGCGTCCTGCCGCACATCCGCAGACCATAGAAACAACGGTGCTCTTGAACGGTACGCACATGCGCAACCGACAAGGCCGGCGGCCAACGCTGTCTGGAGCCGGGATCGAGCGTGTGAAACCTGTGGACAGACGGACATTTCTTCACTTGATCGCCGGCACCGGCGCGGCCCGCGCAGGCGGCGCCATAGAGCGGCGCCCCGATCACTGGCTGTCTGAGGTCCGGGAAAGACCCCAGGTGACGCCGGGGATTTGGACCGTCTACGCCACGACGTGCCGGGACTGCTGCTGACGCCGCTGGCTGTGGGCGCCGCATTCTACGTGATTCCATGTGTGACCCGGACGCCGACGTGCATCCAGGGTCCGCTCCAGTCGCTGCCCTCTCTCCAGCAGGTGACGCACTTCAACAACTGGACCATCGGGCACATTGCCATCCTGGGCTTCAGCGGCTTCATCGCCTTGGGGGCGATGTGGTACATCCTGCCGCAGGTGACACACCGGAAGGTCTATTCCGGCAATCTCGTTTACGCGCAGTTCTGGCTGGTCACATTCGGCTTGACCGGTTTCTTCGTGGTGCTGACCATTGCCGGTCTGATCCAGGGACACGCGTGGCTCTGTATGGCACGGTCGTGATCCTCGTGGCGCACGGCCTGAGCACGGGGGGCCTTTTCATCGTGGTCGGAATCCTGCAGGAACGCTTCCGCACCCGACGGATGGATGCCCTGGGCGGATTGTGGTCGTCGATGCCTCGCCTGGGTGGCGTCGCTCTGTTCCTGGCCCTGGCCTCACTGGGCCTGCCGGGACTTGCCAATTTCGTGGGTGAGTTCCTGGTGCTCGCGGGGACGTACGTCGTCAGTCCCGCCCTGGCGGCCCTCGGCGCTCTGGGATTCGTCCTTTCGTCCATCTACTCGCTCTGGTTGGTCTACCGCGTGTTCCAGGGGCCGGTGCCGCCGCAAGGCCCCGCGCGGGACCTGAGAGGACGTGAGGTCATCGTTTTGGGCTTTATCATCGCCGGGATTCTCTGGCTCGGATTGTACCCGCAGCCCGTTCTGAACGCCGTCAAGCCGCAGGTGGATTCTCTGGTAACCTCGCTAGTTGATAGTGAACGCCCGGGTGTGGGGCCCGCCACCCGAGAACCACCTGTCGATCAGTCGTTCGGTACCAAGCGTGACAACCGCTGACTTGTTTCACATCTCGCCTCTTCTCATTCTCACTGTCGGCGCGGTGCTCGGCATGTTGGGGATCGCCGTCCATCGCAGCCACGCCGCGACATTCGTACTCACTCTGCCGTCGCTCGTTCTCTCCTTCATCGCACTTCGATTTGCGCTGCTCGGCAAGGGCCAATACGTCGCCGGCCTGATTCGACTCGATGGCTATGCCATTTATTTCACGGGACTTCTGTTGGCCGCAGGCATGGCGGTTACCATAACGTCCTATGGCTACATGAAGATACGTCGTGTCGTTCGCGAGGAACTGTACATCCTGATTCTGATCGTGGTCCTGGGCTGTGCCGTGCTTGTTTCGAGCGTGCACTTCGCTTCCTTCCTCATAGGACTGGAACTGCTAAGCGTTTCGCTCTACACCCTCATCGCCTATCAGCGCGCGCGGCAGACCGACATCGAGGCGGGCATCAAGTACTTTCTCCCGGGGGCCACGTCGAGCGCCTTCCTTCTGTTCGGAATGGCACTGGTCTATGCACGAACGGGAACGATGTCACTGCCGGAATCGGTCTCGTTGGCTGAGGTATCGAACCAACCCGCGCCTCTGCTCGTCCTGCTGGGTGCGGGGATGATGCTGACGGCCATTGGATTCAAGCTGGCGCTGGCGCCGTTTCACCTCTGGGCCGCCGACGTCTATGAAGGGTCGCCCGCCCCGGTGGCGGCGTTGATAGCCACCGTGTCGAAAGGCGCGGTCTTCGCCTTGCTCTTGCGCTACTTTGGCGCGCTGTACTCCGAGGCGCACACATCGTTCCTTTTCCTTCTGACACTGGTCGCGATCCTCACCATGTTCCTGGGGAACTACCTGGCCCTGCTGCAAGACAACCTCAAGCGTCTGCTCGCCTATTCATCGCTCTCCCACACGGGCTACCTGCTGGTTGCCCTCCTGGCCGGGGGACGGCTGGCCCAGACGGCGGTGATGTTCTATCTGTTGGCTTATTTCATTGCGATTCTTGGGGCATTTGGGGTCATTGTCCCGCTGTCGGATGAAGAGAGCGACTTCAGTACGATCACGGACTGTCGCGGGCTGGCCCTGCGCCACCCTTTCTTGGCGACTGTCCTCGCCTTGATGA
>CAYFUB010000078.1:0-2443 GCA_964346195.1 uncultured Pirellulales bacterium | reverse complement strand
GCGTAGGCGCAGGCCATCTCGCAGCCGATCACGCCGCCACCGACGATCAGCATGGACTGCGGAATCTGCGGCAGTTCCAGCGCTTCTTTGCTGCTGATAATAACCAGGCCGTCGAACGGCATGCTCGGAATCCGGATAGGCTCGGAGCCGGTGGCGAGGATCAGTCTGCCGGCCTCCAACTCGCGGTTGTGTCCATTCGATTCGACCCTGATTCTCCCGGGCGCGGTAACGACGGCCCGTCCCTCGAGGTATGTCACCTTGTGGTTTTTCAGTGTGCCGTGCATGCCCTTGCGAATGTTCAGGATGATCGCCTCGCGTCGCTGCTGGATTTTGGCCCAGTTCGGTGTCGCGGACGGGATGTCGATGCCCATCTCGCCCGCCGCGCGGGCCCGCAGCAGAAGATGGGCCGCCGCCAGCAGGGTCTTCGAGGGGATACAGCCCCAGTTCGTGCAGGTGCCCCCGGGAAACTCCTTCTCGACCACCGCCACCGACGCCCCGCGCTGCGCACACCGCCTCGCCGCCCTGAATCCCCCCGGCCCTGCTCCAATGACGACTACATCGAATCTCTCTGCCATACGCTGACCTCGTCCAGTCTCCTCGTGCGATTCATGGTTTGACACTCATTCATGGTCTGGTTCATATCGGCCGCTGTAGTATATCAGGAGCCGCCCGAGCGGCAACCCCGAACCTGCGAATCACCGGCAAGACTGCACGTCGCGCGACATGGTACTTGCGGTTTTGCACGCAATTTACAGTTGCCTGTTCGAATTCTGTGGTAGAATGGACCTGATTTGAGGGCTTGTTTGGAGGGATACAGGAATGGACAAGTGCGGCATTGCATCCGTGCTTCTCCTTGTTGCAGGGGCATCAGTACCTTCGGCGGCATCGGCGAATAGTGCGGTCTTTTCCGAGGCGACTCTGGAACGAGCCTTGGAGAGCGGCTGCTCGTTCGTCGTGGCAGAGATTCTGTCCGCTCGGGAAGAAGGCACGGTGTGCTATTTCAAAGCGCGGATCGTTCGAACGATCGTGGCCGGCGACTTGGAGAAGGAAGAAGTGCAGAATCTGCGGGAGCTGTCTGCCGATGCCTCCTGCCGCGATGCCCTGAAGCCCAGTTTCTCCTATGCCTTGTTTGTCCGGCGGGATTGCCCGTACGATGTCGCCTGGGCTTTTGCCGACGATGTCATCGAGATCGATCCTTCGGACAAGGAAGCCGTGCGGCGCCTGACGGCGGTGGCGGACCGTGTCTATGCCGAGACCTCGATCCTGCGGTTTCGCCGTGGCTGGCCGTGGCCGTTCAACGAGTTACCCGCCTTGCCCGATGAGCTGGCGTCCCTATGCAAAGAATTCCGGCAGAGACGGCGCTCTGAGATCGGCCGGAAGATCGGCGCATCTGACCTCGGCTCACGCATCGACGATTCTCGGTCAGAGCCGGGGGCACCTGCCTACCTGCCGCCCAGGATCTCCTGCTCCCGGCGGCAGATGGTTTCTCTTCTCGGCTATTATCCGACGGTGAAAAGCGGCTGGACCTACTCGTGGTGTTGTGACGAACCGGCCAGTGCAGCGTGGAAAGAGCAAGAGGTTGGTGTCATACGCGTGACTTTCGACGGGAACGACAGGGCCGTCAGGGTACTTTACGAAATGCAGGCACGCTCCAAGTGGCTCCGACGGATAACTCCCGTCGAGCGTCTCGCGCAGATTGATGGCGACCCGGCAACTGTGGCCGGCGCGTTCCAGGAGGCAGTGAAAACGTCGAATTGGGATCGAGCCTTGTCCTGTTGTTCGCAGCCGGTTCGGGCCAAAGCGGCGGAATTCGACTCCCCCGGAGCTTTCTTTCAAAGTCTTGTGCCGGTAAAGGAAATCCTCCTGCGGCCCTTCAGTCCCAATCTGTTCTCCAGTCGCGACGGCAGGATCATGAAGATGTCGGCCGGCGTAGGTCTCTATGTCGAGGGCGAGGAGGATTGGTGGCCCCGGTGGCCGTGGTCGCTGGTCAGGGTCGATAAAGGTTGGCGGGTCGATTTCGAGTTGCTTTCTCGCGAGGATTTCCTGCAAAAGGCCCGGATCAAGCGGGAGCTGATGGAGCGCGGGCGGACCGCGGAGCCTGGAGAATTCGATAAGGCCATCAAGTATATTTTGACCCCGATCAGCGACGAATTCGTGATTGGGCGACCGATGCGGTTCCGCCTTGAAATGACGAATACCGCAGACAAGCCATTCGGCTACTGGCGTATGGATGTGACGGCCGATGATCCAATGCTGGTGACCGACCCGAATGGTCAGGTGCTGCCGTATGTGGACACAGGCTACCAGCTTGCCCTGGGGTCTGATGCAATTCTGCCGGGCGAGACAATCGTTTTGGCCGAAGAGTACGATGTGACCTCCCAATACCGCATTCTGAAATCCGGCACGTATACGTTTCAGTTCAAGCTCTACGACAGGCGGTCCA
>CAYFUB010000077.1:0-10242 GCA_964346195.1 uncultured Pirellulales bacterium | reverse complement strand
TCGCCCCACGTCACCCCGTCATCCGAGTGCTGGGCCGTCAGCGTGTTGCCGCTGCGGGTCAGCTTCACCCAGTGCGGGGCCACAATGCCCGTCTGGTTGGCGTTGAGGCCGGTATCGTTGTTCGCCAGACGCCACTGGAAGGCCACGCCGTTGCCCGGGGTCACGAAGACGGACGCATGGCGCGAGCCCCAATCGAGCGTCTCGCGAATCATCACGCCGCCCTTGGCCCAGTTGTTCGTATTCACGAGGCTGTCCACGCGGGCAATGATGCTGCCGTCACCGTTGAGCCGCTTGTAGACGAAACGGCATTCGTCGAACCGCGTCAGGGCCGAATCGTGCCAGATGTCCCAGCCAGCAGCGCTGAGGGTGATGCTGTCGGCCGTCTGGAGGAAGGACGGCGGCTGGCCCCGGAAGTACACCACCAGCGTATTGGCGTCCCCGAACGTCCAGTCTTGCGACTGCTCCCAGGTCCGCTCGGCCTCCGAGTACCAGGGCGAATCGATGTTATTGTAATCCATCGGCATCGCCTGCATGCCGCCATGCACGATGGTACGCTCGGCAAAGGGCGGGTCCCAGTTGCCGACGGTCGCGCCATTGCCATTGACCCAGCCGTCGATCCACGTCTGGTAGATGCGTTTGCCCAAGGCTTCGTCTTCGTCCGTATAGTACTCGAAGTCATCGACGATCAGGTAGTCGGCCACGGTGAACTTCCAGACCTGGCCCGTGGTGACGCTGCCATCCGCATTGATCTCGTCGACACGCCAGAAATAGGTCTGGCTCCAATCCACGTCCTCGGGCGGATTATAGCTGGTGGCACCGGTCCGGCCGCGGTAGACGTCGGGCGTCTCGGGCGTGGCGGCGGCGACCGCCGCTTCGTTCACGTCGAAGTACACATCGTGCTTGGAGGCGTTGTCGCCTGGCTCCCACGTCAACGGGGTTGCGCTGCGAATATCGACGATCCTGGTGTGAACCGGCTGCGGCTTCCAGGCCCGCAACGGGTCGATCCGCATGACCAGGTCGAGCTCCTCCTGGGTCAGCGCCTTGTCATAGATGCGGACATCGTCGATCAGACCCGGGAAGGGCCGGGTGTGATGGCCGTCGCCGATCCAGACGTTGCGACCACCCGCGGTATTGACGTCGATCAACTGCGAATCGCTAATGGCCTCCTGCCAGCCGTCCAGGTAGAGCCTGATATCCAGGATCGTCGGCAACCCGGCGCTTTCCAGCACGGCGGCGACGTGGTGCCATTCATCGTCGCGCACGTCCGTCCAGCCGCAAATGCGTCCGCCCTGGCACTCAACCCGAATGGTGCCGGGATTCCCGTTGTTGTCCTGTACGCGGAAAATCCATTTTTGCGTGTCGGCATTCTGGCCCCAGGAAATGATGTCACCGAGCTCGGCCGTCTTGATCCAGGCCGTCACCGTTCGATCCTGGGTGCCGAGCACGCCTTCGTAGCCGAACATCTCGACACGCTCGCCCACCACGCCATTGAACTGGAGAGCGCTGCCGTCGTATCCGTCCACCCACTGCGGGCTGCCGACGAAATCGCCGTTATGCCCGTGACCCGACCAGTCGACGACACGCGTGCCCACGCCTTCATCCATTGTCCACCAGGCGACGAGACTGGGGTCGGCCACCGGCACCTCCGGCACGGTCTTGAACGTCCAGACCAGGCCCGGCACTTTGGCCCCGCCGAGCTCGACCTCGTCGATTCGCCAAAAGTACCTCGTATCCGCCTCCAGCGCGCCGGTGACGTACGTGGTTTCAAGCTGGTTGCCCTTGAAGGTGTCGCCCGTGCCTTCGGCAACCGCCGTCTGATCGGTTCCGAAATAGACATCATGAGTGAATCCGGCGAGACCCGGCATCCACGTGAGCGTCACATTGGGGTCCATGTATGGCTCGCCGTCCGCCGGCTTCGGCTGCCACGCTTCCTGCGGGGAATAGAAGAAGCTCCACACGTTGCCCGGGCGGATCGTTCCATCAGGGTCAGTCTCGTCTATTCTCCAGTAGTACGTGGTTCCCGGCTCCAGACCGGGGCCGTGCCAATAAGCGGTGCCCATCGACTGCGGAGCCACAAGGTCCTCAGGACCCAGATTCGGGTCGGTTCCCAGATATACATCGTGGAAGATCGTCGTTTCGCGAGGTTTCCAGGTTAGCAGCGGATTCGTGACACCCATCGTGCCGTCGGCGGGACTCGGGTCATACGCTATCGGATGCACGGCCAACGCCTGGATCTCGGCGGCCGTCAACTCCCGGTCGTAGATCCGGACTTCGTCGAGACTGCCCGGAAAAGCCCGGTCGTTGTGCGTGCCGCGCCGGCCTATCGTCACATCGGTCACGGGCGTAATGTTGAAAGTGTCGGGATCGCTCGTGTTCCGGCTGTCGTCCTTGCCGTCGAGGTAGAGCTTACAGTCCGGGTATCCTATCGTGGCCCCCTGTTTCACCGTCAGCGCCACGTGGTGCCATTCCCCGTCGTTCAGCGTCGTGTTGGCCTGCAGGTTGCCGTTGCCGTGCTCCACGCGCAGCCGGCCCTGGAACAGGCGAAAGTCCACTCGCTGGCCGCCGGTGGACGAGCCCCAGTTCACCATCGTCGCGTTGCCGGTCGAGGTGCTTTGCGCCCAGGCCACGATACTGAAGGCGTTCCCGCCCAGAATACCCTTGTAGCCGTCGACGGTAAAGTAGTCGCCGGACCCGTCCAGGAGCAGGGCCTGGCCGTCCAGCCCGGGCCCGAACGTGGCGTTGCCCGCCGGCGTGCCGCTGCGCCCGTTGCCGGAAGAGTCGAGCCAGTCCCCGTCGAACTTCCACCAGCCCATCAGGCTTGGGTCAGGTTCCCCGGCCACCAGCGGGCCCACCAGCCCCACAAGAAGAATCATCATCACAGTAATCGTCGCTCTGTTACTCATAGCCATCCTCTTTCAAAAACAGCAACAAACACCGGACCTGCACAGTTCCGCACAGCACTAAGCATGCTCTTTCCCGGTGAAAGATCCGTTCGACTACGGGACCGCGTTCGGGTCGTTAGGCTCGACGGGCACACCCTTGGTAACCCGGATGTCGTCGATATAAAGCCGGCCGGCCCCGTCGGGCTGCGCGTGGTCGCGATCGCCCACGCCGATACGCAGCTTCTTGACCTGATGGACCTTCACGCCCGCGTCGCGAATCGTCGCCAGGCCGATGGCCCATGTCTGCCAGTCGGTCAGCGTGGTCGCCGCCGGGTCCGGATGGCTCACCGTGGCCGCCTGGCCTGCACCGTCTTCGACGGCGAGGTAGACGCTCTCGGGCGAATTGACCGGATGGGTAACGCCGATGTCGGCCACCTGCCACGAACCACTGACGCTGCCGGTCGTCTGGATGCCCGAGAACACCGCCGTCGTCGGGTTGCCGGCGCTATGACTGGTCAGCGCCAGGCCGATGTAGATGCTGCTGCTCATGATGACCGTATCCGAGGTCGGGTTGGTGGCATGAGTCACATCGACCCACGTGACACCGTCGGCGGAGTGCTGGGCCGTCAACGTGTTGCCGTTGCGGGTCAGCTTCACCCAGTGCGGGGCCACGATACCGCCTTCGGCGGTGCTCAGACCGACATCGTTGTCCGCCAGACGCCGCTGGAAGGCCACGCCGTTGCCGGGGGTCACGAAGACGGAGGCATGACGCGAGCCCCAAGCGAAGGTCTCGCGAATCATCACGCCGCCCTTGGCCCAGGCATGCGTGTCCACCAGGCTGTCCACGCGGGCGATAATGCTGCCGTCGCCGTTGAGCCGCTTGTAGACGAACCGGCACTCGTCGAACCGCGTCAGGGCGGAATCGTGCCAGATGTCCCAGCCGGCGGCGCTGAGGGTGATGGTGTCGGCCGTCTGGAGGAACGACGGCGCCTGGCCGCGGAAGTACACGACCAGCGTATTGGCATCGCCGAACGTCCAGTCTTGCGGCTTCTCCCAGGTCCGCTCGGCCTCCGAGTACCAGGGCGAGTTGACGTTGTTGTAATCCATCGGCATCGCCTGCATGCCGCCGTGCACGATGGTCCGCTCGGCAAAGGGCGGGTCCCAGTTGCCGACCGTCGCGCCATTGCCATTGACCCAGCCGTCGATCCACGTCTGGTAGATGCGTTTGCCCAGGGCCTCGTCCTCGTCCGTATAGCTTTCGAAATCATCGACGATCAGGTAGTCGGCCACGGTAAACTGCCAGACCTGACCGATGGTGACGCTGCCGTCCGCGTTGATCTCGTCGACGCGCCAGAAGTAGGTCTGACCCCATTCCATGTCCTCCGGCGGATCGTAAGTGGCGGCACTGAGCCGGCCGCGGTAGACGCCGGGCGTCTCGGTCGTGGCGGCGGCGACCGCCGCCTCGTTCACGTCGAAATACACATCGTGCCTGGAGGCGTTGTCGCCGGCCTCCCACGTCAACGGGGTTGCGGTGCGGATATCGACGATTCGGGGGTGGATCGGCTGCGGCTTCCAGGCCCGCAACGGGTCGATCCGCATGATCAGATTGAGCTCCTCCTCGCTCAGCGCCCTGTCGTAGATGCGGACATCGTCGATCAGGCCCTGGAACGGCCGGCCCTGGTGACCATCGCCGATCCGGACGTTGCGCTCACCACTGAAGGTATTGACATCGACCAACTGAAAATCGCTGATCGCTTCCTGCCAACCGTCCAGGTAGAGCCTGATATCCAGGACCGTCGGCAACCCGTCGCTCTCCAGTACGGCGGCGACGTGGTGCCATTCTCCGTCGCGCACGTCCGTCCAGCCGCAGATGCGCCCGCCCTGGCACTCGACGCGGATGGTGCCGGGATTCCCGTTATTGTCCTGTACGCGGAAGTTCCACTTCTGCGTGCTGGTTTGCAGGCCCCACGCCATGATATCACCGAGCTCGGTCGTCTGAATCCAGGCGGCGACCGTGCGGTCCTGCGTGCCCAACACGCCGGGATAACCGAATGCTTCGAGATATTGACCGGAGCCGCTGAACAGCAGAGCGCCTCCGTCATATCCCTCGACCCACTGCGCGGCGCCCGTGAAGTCGGCGTGATGGCCGTGCCCGGACCAATCCAGAGCATTATTGCCCGCTCCTTCGTCGAAGGTCCACCAGGCCACCAGGCTCGGATCGGCCGTCAGAGGAATCTCGGGCAGGGTCGTGAAGCTCCAGACGGGACCTTTGACCCACTCCGCGCCGTTGAACGTGTCCACCCGCCAGCGGTAGGTCGTCCCCATGGCCAGCTCGCCGGGATCGAAGGTGGTGTCCAGAAGGGGCGCGGCCCCGGTGTCACTGGCCACCACGTTGGCGTCCGTGCCGAAGTACACGGCACTCATCACCGCCTTCAAGCCCGGCGCCCAGGCGAGATCGACATCGAGAAACTCGAACGGCTCGCCGTCCGCCGGGGCCGGGTTATAGGCAGTGGTCGGAGGGACCCGGAAGCTCCACACGGGCCCGCGCCAGGGGCTGTCGGGATGTTGGTCATTGATCTCGTCGACCCGCCAAAAGTACATCGTGCCGGGGACCAAACCCTCCGGGGCCGGAAACGTGGGGAAGCCCACGATTTGAGCGGTATCGGTGAGATTGCCCACGAACGTCTCCGGTGCCGCGGTATTGACATCGTCGAAATTGGTCCCAAGGTACAGGTTGTGGGAGACGGCCGCCTCGCCGGCATCCCACTTCAGGGTCGTCCAATGCTGTTCAAACAGGCTGCCATCCGCCGGGCTGGGATTCCGCGCCGTGCCCAGATACCCGAGCTTTATCAAGTCCAGTATCTCCGTTTGACCGAGTACCCGGCTATAGAGCCGGACGTCGTCAATGAGCCCCGGGAAGTACCTGTCATCGTTGGGGGTGCGCCGACCGATGGTGAGGTCCACATTGTCGGCATGTTCGATGAGCTGGAACCTGTCCTCTTCGGCGTCTCTGGTGTTCCGGCTGTCGTCTTGCCCATCGAGGTAAAGCTTCACCTCGGGATACCCAACAACAGCGTTTGTTTCAATCGTCAGGGCCACGTGATGCCAGCTACCGTCGTTCAGTACGGTGTCACCCTGCAGATTGCCCCCGCCATGCTCCACGCGGAGCCGGCCGGCATTGATGCGGAAATCAACCCTGCGCCGGCCTGAATGCCTGCCCCAGTAAACCATAGTTCCGTTGCCCGTCGTCTGGACCCACGCGGTCACCGTGACGGGATTGTCGCTCATCAGGCCCTTGTAGCCATCCACGGTGAAGTAGTCGCCCACGCCATCCAGGACCAGGCACTGGCCCCGATAGCCCACGTCGAAACGGGCGTTGCCCGCCGGGGTCCCATTGTGCCCGTTGCCGGACGAATCGGACCCATCGCCATCGAGTTTCCACCAGCCGACAAGGTCGGGGTCGGCCGCGTCAGCGGGGATGGAGCCGACGAGCCCCAGAATGACTGTCACGGCCAGAATCATCAGTCTCTTACCCATGGTCGTCCTCCTTCAAGAAAACCAGTCGTCACACTCTTGCCCCGTCCCGCGCAGAAACCGCCGGCTGTGCCCGACGGTGTCGGGACGTTACCACTGATCTCCGGTCTACGGCCTGCGGATCGGAGCAATGAACCTCTCACCGAGCATCCAAACGGGACATCTTACGACCGGGACTGGCCCGGCCACAGACGCCCGGGTATCATTTCCGAGGCGAATTTGTGGTTTTCATCAGGAAGCGAGGGGCGCATGTGGTCCTGAAATGTGTCGACATGGTGGCATACATGACCCGGCCTCCTGTTTCGATACTGGGTACGGATTTGAGGAACCGGCGCATGAAAACCCGCCGCTTCCAAATCAAGCCTATTTTAACAAATCGACTGGGCCGGGCCAACACTGATTCTTGAAAAATGCCCGGGTATGACCACGCTGATTGGAGCGTCGCCACTAACCTGTTGCCACTAAAAGGGTTACGGACAACGGCGCCGCGACGACGCAATGGGCTCGCAAACACGTTAAGACGGGAAACAAGTGACGGTGCGCACGGGCGCATGGTTATTAAGCGTTCTGAGGCATTATCCTATTGCATCAAGACGCCCCTTCGTCTACACTGGAGGTGATCGAGGACAGGTCAGGGACGTCCGAGAGTGGGTGTACGTAGCCCGGCTGGCCGCCGGATTCGCAACTGAATACAGTCGCATACGGGAGCCGTTATATGAGCAAACGCAGAGCGTTTACCCTCATCGAGCTTCTGGTGGTCATCGCCGTCATCGCCCTGCTGATGGCGATCCTGATGCCCGCCCTGTCCCGGGCCAAGAAACAGGCCCGTAGCGTCGCCTGCCGGGCCATGCTCAAGCAATGGGGCCCCATCTGGTACATGTACTGCAACGACAACAACGGCTATTTCGCCAACGGTAACCGCGGCGTGAATTGGACCCGCGGGGAGTGGGTGATCGACCTGCGGAACCTGTACGAGACGCGGTCCGAGATTCTCCGCTGCCCTATGGCGACCCAGCGTCTGCCGAGTGGGGACGAAAACGGCGGTCCCTTCAATACCTACGTCATGGGTTCCGGCGGCCTGGGGAATCTCCAGGAGGAGGCCAGCTACGGCCAGAACAACTGGCTTTTCAATCCGCTGCCGTCGGTCCAGAAAATCCAAGGCCGACCTTCGGAATGGCACTGGCGGAGCATGAACGTCAAAGGCGCAGGCTATATCCCGGTGTTCGCCGACACGATGTGGCGCGGCGGCGGGCCCACTTACCACGAAACCCATCGCATTGATCCTCCGCAGTTCAACGGGCAGTGGCTCGGCGCCGGCCATGAGATGAAGCACTTCTGCATCGACCGGCACAACGGCACGAACAATCATCTGTTCCTCGACTGGTCCGTCCGCGCGGTCGGCATCAAGGAACTCTGGACGCTCAAGTGGCACAAGGAGTTCGACACCGGCGGTCGCTGGACCCTCAGCGGCGGCATCGCCCCCTCCGACTGGCCCGAATGGATGAGAGGCTTCAAAGAATACTGAGCTGCCACGACGCCTGCCCGCGGGCGTCTCGACATCCCGTACATTCTCGCCGCTTGGCAGGTTGTCCCCGGTTTTTCCACCGCGCATACAGCAACCCCTCCACAATCTGATAAGATGGGCACTATAGGATGCGAGGGCAATCCCACGTCATCTTCTCGATTCCGGCCCGCCGGAACGGAGAACGCCGATCTTCATAAGATTCTGCTACAAAGAGGCTTATGGAGTGCCCGCAGGCCAAAAAGTGTCACAATCTAACCGGCGATCCGTTAGAACTCCAGAGGCCGTGTAGCAATTGCCGACCCATTTACCCAGGAAAATGCTTACGCCGGTCGCACTATTAACATGTTTTCCACAATCCCGCCACCCGGATGTTCCTCCGCAACAGCGGGCCCAACGACAGGTGGTCGTGAGGACGCCGGCCCAAATTTTTTTCGCGTTTCTTGCCGCGATCTGTGTGCTCCATCCGATAATGAGCGACCCCGTCGCACGCTAGGCGGTGTCTTCTGTCAGGCTCGCATGTCCGTACAAGAGATGGTCTAATTCGCTTGACTCGCCCGCGCGAATCGGGTAAACTTACGTTTGTCAATCGCCAATGGGGGTGATGAACAATGGGGGGTGCTCAGGATTCTCTCCTGGTTAAGCACTCATGAAGATGGTGGATCAGGTGGCTTGACGATTTCGTCTCTACGGCTGGGGGCATTTTCACGCCGGTCACCTACTGGGGGGTGCAGACCTGGTTTCGAGCCAACAGTTCTCGCACCATAACACGACAAGGACAGTCCGCGATAGGACTCTCGACACGGAAAGGGTGCAGTCTCATGGGGGTACGGTGATGAGAAAGCCGGATAACACGATACATCTTATCCTCTTTATGCTCGCTCTGTCCCTGCCGGCGGCCGGGACCGCCCGGGCCAATACGGTCGATATCGTACACGATGGCTTTGGTGCTTACGGCGCTATGACTTTTTGGGGGGGCGGACACAACGGCAACGTCATCATGAGCGGCGTCTATCAGCTCAACAAGACCAACAGCACCGGTATCGGCGATACCTGGCACAACGGCCTGGTCCCGGGCTTCTGCATGGAAATCCACGAGCCCGCTCCGGAGACCACCCACACGTACACCGTGATGATGCCCGACGACGTGTACAACAGCTATACCGGTGAAGTACTGGGCGTCACGAAAGCGAACTATCTGCGGGAGTTGTGGGCCCGCTTCTACGACCCGGCGTGGGCCGCGGGCGGGACTTACACCGAGCAGCAGAACCGAGCCGCCGAGGCGTTCGCCGCGGCCGTCTGGGAGATCGTGTATGAGAAATTGCCCGTGTCGCCCGCGGGCTGGGACGTCACGGTGGACGGCACCACAGGACTCGGCGGCTTCCGCGCCGAGGACCTGGACTTCGAGACGGCCAACAAATGGCTGCACAACCTCACCGGCAGCGGCCCGAAAGCAGACCTGCTTGCTTTCGTCCACGACGGTCAGCAGAACTACCTCGTGGCGGTCCCGGAGCCGGCGACGATTCTCCTGCTGGGTCTCGGCGGGATGTGCGGCTTCTTCGGCCGCAGGCGCAGGTCGGCGTGACCGGATACCGACAGGCTCGCGGACCAGAAAACGAACTGGAAGCGCGGATACGAAACAAACGTGGCAGCAGTAAAGCGTAACACGAACCAGACATCCAGGCAACTTGATACCGGAGGAGAAAAGATGAAGACGACGATGACACTGATGGCCGCACTGATTGCGACGATGGCGACGCCGATGCTGGCGGACACCGTGACGCCGCAACGAATCGCGGAATTCAGCCCCGCCCCGGACACCGCCGGTGAATGGCATTATAACGGCGCCGGCGTCCTGAGCTTCGACCAGGACATCCTGATCGACAGCGCCCTGGGCAGCAACTACGACGCCCTGGTCGGCGCCCGCGTGTACCTGCCGACGTTCCAGGTCGGCGGCATCCCCGGCGCCCCGTACACCCTGACGCCGCTGGGCTCGCCGGAAATCGTCATCAAGAGCGCCGACAGCAGCACCACGTACATGACCGGCACGCTGGGCATGGGCGATCTCGGTACTATCGGCACCGTGGCGGGCGGCTACACCGAGTTTCAGGTGGACATCACGGACTTGTTCATAACCCACGAAGGGTCCGCTCTCGGCTCGGCGGCCCTGGCTATTCTTGAGAGTATGAAACTACCCTCGCTCGATTTCGATCTATCACTTCAGGGTGGAAGTGGGCCCGGCTACTTTACCTTCGCCCAGATGTTGGACGGCGGGTTCAGTGGCGGCGGTGGCTTTAGCGGAGC
>CAYFUB010000076.1:0-2826 GCA_964346195.1 uncultured Pirellulales bacterium | reverse complement strand
ATCGTGCCTTCCTCCATCGTCTGGCCCAGTTTCGGCAGTTTGATCTCTTTCGCCATTTATGTCGTCCCCATCTTTGGATTGACGATTTATGATCTCTGATTTGTGATTTGTCGAATCAGCGGCCCTCGACTCACTGACCGACGGCCTGTTTCACCGCCTCGACGATCTGCGGCACGCTGGGTATGCTGGCCTCTTCCAGAGGCTCGCTCATCGGGGGCGGCACGTCCCGGGCAGCCAGATTGATGGGCCGGCTGTCCAGGTAATCGAAGCCGCGTGTCCCGTCGCCGAAATCGTATTCCATGTACTGGCCCGCCATCTCCCGGCCCGCGCCGCACCAGCAGAAGCCTTCGCTGACGGTGATCAATCGGCCGGTCCGGCGGACGGATTCGGCAATCGTCTTCATGTCCAGTGGCTTGAGCGTCCGCACGTCAATGACCTCGGCGTCGATGCCGTGCTCGTCCACGAGGATCCTCGCCGCCTCCAGGGACCGCATGGCCATCCGGCTGTAGCTGACGATGGTCGCGTCGTTGCCGGGCCGCTTGATGTCGGCCACACCGAGCGGAATGATATAATCCTCCGGCGGCACCGGGCCGACCTGCCCGTAGGTCGCCTTGTGCTCGATGAAGACCACCGGATTCTCGCTGCGAATCGCGGCTTTGAGCAGACCTTTTGCATCGTACGGCGTCGAGGGCATCACGACGTACAGCCCCGGCGGGTGCATCAGCCAGGCCTCCAGTGACTCCGAGTGATGGGCCGCGATGCATCGGCCCACGCCGCCTTCGGTGCGCAGGACCATCGGCACCTTCGCCTTGCCCCCGAACATGTAGCGGTTGTAAGCGCCGACGTGTACGAGCTGATCCATCGCGATGGTCGTGAAATCCACGTACATGATCTCCGCCACGGGCCGCATGCCGCGCAGGGCCGCGCCGACCGCCGCGCCGGCGATGGCCGCCTCCGAGATGGCCGTATCGATCACACGCTCTTTGCTGAACTCGGCCAGCAAGCCCCGTGTCGCCTGGTAAGCGCCGCCGTAAAGCCCGACATCTTCGCCGAAGACGAAGACGCGCGGGTCGCGCCGCATCTCTTCCGCCTGCGCCAGCGAAACCGCCTGGGCGATATTCAGAATGTCCATGCCATATTGTGACTTGATCTGGGCCCGCGCCTGCTCGGTCGCTTCCTTCCTGGTCTTGGCTCCGCAGGTTGCCATCGTCTTCTCAAAGACGGCCTGCGCCTCTCGCACTCTGTCGGCCAGCTTCCTGTCGGTCTCAACGACCGCGGCCGGCCAGGTCTCCTCGACGTACACGTCCTTGGCGACATCGACGGGATTCGGCCACGGACTGTTCATGGCGTATTCCGTGGCGGTTTCGATGGTCGCAAAGGCCTTGTCCTTGATCTGATCCAGTTGCTGTTCTGTGCAGAGCCCTTCGGAGGTGAGCTTGTGGCGCAAAACCGTGATCGGGTCCCGGTCGTGCCAGGCCTTCTCCTCGGCCTTGGTCCGGTATGCGCGCGGGTCACTGCGGCTATGGCCGTACCAGCGATAGGTCTTGCACTCGATGATCGTCATCTCGCCCTGTCGGCGGGCCCGCCCGACGGCCTTCTGAATTGCCTGGAAGACCGCCACGACATCCTGGCCGTCCACGATCATGCCCGGCACGTCGTAGGCGGCGGCCCGCCCGGCGATGTCCTCGATACTGCTCGCACAGCGGGTCCCGTCCACCTCGCTGCCGGAGAACGGCACGCTCATGCCGTACAGGTTGTTCTCGATGATGGCTACCAGCGGCACCTTCAGTGTGGCGGCCATGTTCATCGACTCGTGGAAGGTTCCCGTGTTGCACGAGCCGTCGCCGAAAAAGGACAGGACGACCTTCCCACTCTTTTTGAATTTCTCTGCCAGCGCCGCACCCACGGCCGGCGGCTGGTTGCCGCCGACGATGCCGGTCGAGCCGAGATTGTTCTGGTGTTCCACCTCCGCGATGTGCATCGAGCCGCCCCGGCCCTTGCAGTAGCCGGTTTCTTTGCCCATCAACTCGGCCATCATGCAGTTCCAATGCTGCTGCCGCTCCTGCTCGGAATTCGCGTACTTGTTGCCGATAGCCCCGCAGTGGCCGTGACCGCGGTGCGTCGAGCCGATGACGTCGCCCCGGTCGATGGCCGCGACGGCCCCCGTGGCCACCGCCTCCTGCCCGGCGTAGAGGTGGGAGGCCCCTTTGATGATGTTCTGCCCGAGCAGGTCGTACACCTTCTCCTCGAAGAACCGAATCTCATAAATCGTTCTGAGCCAATCCTTTACATTGTCCAGCGCGACGGTCCCGGCGCTGGTGAGCTGTTTGATCGTGGGGACAGCGTTCTTACGCGTATCCTCGAGAGAGAAACTCATGCTATCGACTCCTCTAAGTGAACCTCTTTCCACCCCCGGCCGACAATTGCTGAGCAACCTCCGATTGGGGGGCACTAAAAGAGCGGTACTATATCACATCCCCGTTGCTCAGACAAGCCCCCGGTGCCATTTCCCTGTTTTCACAGGGTGATCGCAGAGCCTGGAAAACGGCCCTGTCGAAGGCGCCGCCCGTCTCCTGGCATGGGTGGCAGCGTCAAGAGCCTGCCCTGAGCGAAGTCGAATGGGCCGAAGGCCTTGGCGATGGTCCAACTCATTTCCCTGTTTCAAGAGGGCTTCTTGCCTCGCTACATCCGCCGGGATAAGATGGTCGCAGCAGTTCATGTGTGCGGGGCCGCGACGGCGAGCCCACAAAGCAGCAATATCTGGAGGACAGGAATGGGCGTTCTTTGGGAAGTTGTACAGACCGGCCTGATGTACGGCCAGAAGCG
>CAYFUB010000075.1:0-3985 GCA_964346195.1 uncultured Pirellulales bacterium | reverse complement strand
CCGCCGGGCCATGTCCGCCAGGCGGGCCGGCTCGGTCGGGTCCGGCGACGCGGGCCGGCCCGTCGCCACGGAACAGAACTTGCAGTTGCGCGTGCAGACGTTGCCCAGGATCAGAACGGTCGCCGTCCCCCGGCTCCAGCATTCGCCCCGGTTCGGGCAGTTGGCGTTGGTGCAGATCGTCTCCAGACCCAGCGCCTCGAGCGTCGCGCGGGTCTGCTCGAAACTGTGTCCGGCCGGCCACGGCCGGCGCAGCCACGGCGGCAGTTTTCGCACCGGCTCACTCATGATGCCCTCGCCGCGATGCACGATCCAAATGCTGCAGCAGCAAGGTGGCCAACTGCTCTTTGATCCGGCCCATATCGTACGTCCTGCCCGTTTCTTTTTGGGCGGAAGTCATCTCCACGCCGTCCAGCCCGCAGGGTACCATGAGGTCGAAGATGTCCAAGTCGTTCTGAATGTTGATGGCCATGCCGTGACACGTCACAAAGCGCGAAACCCGCACGCCGATGGATGCGATCTTCTTCTGGCCTACCCACAAGCCGGGGAATCCCTTGCGCCGCCCGCTCCGAACCCCCAGCCCCGCCAGCAGCTCGATCCCAACGGCCTCCAGCGTCCGCACGTACTTGTTGATGTCCAGCCGAAGCTCCTGCAGGTGTAGGATGGGGTAGAAGACCAGTTGACCCGGATTGTGGGCAGTCGTTCCGCCCCCGCGGCGAATCTCCGCCAGGTCGATGCCGCGTCTCGCCAGTTCCTCGCGGTCGGCCAGCAATCTGTTCGCACTCTTGCGAGCCCCCAGCGTGATGACCGGCGGATGCTCGACGATGAGCACAGTATCCCCGATCAAGCCAGCCCGGCGCTGCTCCTGCAACTGCCCCTGGAGTTCCAGCACCCGCCGATACTCGGCAAGTCCGCAATCATGGATACGCAGGCTGTGACTCGTTCTCTTTTCTATTGGTTGTTCCACACCACTATTCTATCACTGCTCACGTGGATTGCACATCTTTACCCCATGAGCTGGCTTTTCGGTCATGGATGAAGGAAAACGGCTGGCAGTCCTAACTGGAAAGTGCTATCATACATTTCATGGTTGTTCGATTTCGCCCACATGCCAGGCAGAGGATGGCTGAGCGGGGCGCCACGGACACGGAAGTGTCGGCGGCAATCCAAGAAGGGGAACGCTTCGAGGCGAAATTCGGCAGGACGGGGTTTCGCAGGAACTTCGTCTTTGAGAGAGAATGGCGACACGATTTCTATAGGACCAAACAGGTTGAAGCCTATGCGGTCCGCGAGGGGCAAGATTGGCTGGTTATCACTGTTATAGTCCGGTACTTCTAAGGGTATACCGACATGAAGCTCACCTACGATCCAAGGCACAACATAGCCTACATACGTTTTCAAGAGAGACGCACCGAGGTCGAGTCGTTGAGGATAAGCGATGAGCTCGTGGTGGACGTTGCACCGGATGGAACGGTCTACGGAATCGAGCTTCTGAACGCCAACGAGCAATTGCAGCGCGAGGACATGGGCGAACTGATCGTGGTCAACGAAGCCACCGGCGAACACACAAGCCTGCCTTTCACGACGACCAAGACTGGGTAAGCGACGGGTTTTGTGTTCGTGGTCCGTTGACAACATTGCGTTCATCGCGCGGCAGGCTACCAGCAGGAACACTGAGGGCTATTGTCTGTTATCTGGTTCTCGTGGTCCATTCTCCGGCTCTGCTGGTAGCCCAAAAAGCGAAGAACGGCCAGTGTTGCCGCAGATCTTAACTGAGCGAGATAGAAGAGGGTTGCGCCGGATTGCCGTAGCGCCGATTCGCCCAGAGTCGACACACACGATTACTGGCCTTGGCCGCTTGGACTTATCACGCGAATCGTATCGGTTCCTTCAAATAGCGTTCCATCCGTCAGTTGGCCGGTCACCATTATTTCGACCGTGTCGCCGACCTCCAGTATCTCTTGCACAGCGGACCGGTCGAATTTTACCATCAGGTCGGCCACGCCATCCTCATCGTAGTCCCCTATCGCCGTCGGATGTGATTCCGCGGAGACCTGTCCATTGAGCATCACCGTGCTCACGTCGATAGCGCCCACATCATGATCCTCTCCCAGCTCGATGTAGCACGTGATCCATTTACCTGTGCTCTTGAGATCAAGAGTATCCGGGTTGATATCCACCATAGCGGGCTGGGGGACAGCGGTCATGCTGATGTCGTCAATTACAAAGTCGTTAGTGGATATTGCGGTCTGCATATCAATTATCTTGATTGCAGCCGTTGTGCTGAGGCCGGATTGCCATGTTTCAGAGAACTCATACCGATTACGCTTGAGAATTTCGTATCTCCGGGTGGCAGCGTCAAGCGCAGCTTGGCGATGGCCGGGTTGCCTGCGCACGAACCATCGCCAAGACCTCCGGTCTTGACGCTGCCACCCGGTGCTCATGCTACACTACGAAAGATTCAATCGGAATCCGTATCAGCCCATACGGCCCCCGTCTCAGGCGTTGAACAGCTTCCTATGGAAACGCCGTTGATGAAGTACCCGAGGTTGGCAAGGTTGTGTGAGGCGGGTGCCTGTCTGAGAACATCCGCTGGGGATCGCGAAATGATTAGGGTAACGGGATACATTGAGAAAGACGCGGAAACGGGCCTGTACGTGGCCATTGTGCCGGGTATTCCCGGCGCTCACACCCAGGCCGAGACCCTGGACGAACTCCAGAAGAATCTCAGGGAGGTCGTCGAATTGTGTCTTGAGGAGATGGATGAGGAGGCCAGAAGGCACATCCCGGAGTTTGTCGGAATCCAGCAGCTTGAGGTGGCCGGGTGAGCAAGCTGAAGCTCATCGATGCCCGGCGGATGGAGAAGCCTCTGCCGGCTGAGGGCTTTGTGAAGGTTCGCCGGAAAGGCAGTCACGCTTTCTACAGACATCCCGATGGGAGGACTACGACACTGCCACATGTCATAAAGGCAGGCTCCCTGCTCGCCCCTTGCAGCGGGAAATCCTGCGCGAGATCGAAATCACCATTGAGCGATACAATAACCTGTTGAAGTCGTAATACTCTGTCAGTACCCTTCCAGGAGCAATTCGCCGAGGGCCTCGTGGACGGCGTCTTCGACGGTCTCCGAGATGGTCGGGTGCGGGAAGGCAATCCGGCGGATGGGCTCGCAGGTGCCGATCAGGGTGCGCGCGAAGGCGACGAACTCGGTCGCCAGGTCGCCGACCATGGTGATTCCGACCAGCTCGTTGATGGACTTGTCGCGGACGGCGTGGAACTGGCCGCTGGTGTAGTTCTCCGCGTTGCAGCGCCCGTTGGCGCGGTAGAAGCCCTTGCCGACGGCGATGTCCAGGCCCGCCGCCTGGCACTTTTCCTCCGATTTGCCGACGGAGGCCACCTCGGGGAACGTGAAGACCACACGCGGGATGAGCCCGTAGTCGAGCATCTCCTCGCTGCCGCCGGTGGCGTTGGCGGCGGCGACTTCCGCCTCGGCGGTCGCCCCATGCGCCAGGTAGGTCGTGCCGACCACGTCGCCGAGGGCATACACGCCGGGCACGTTCGTTTCCAGCCTCTCGTTCACTCGAATGGCCGGCCCGTTCATCTCTAATTGCAGGGCCGCGACGATTTCCTTGTCCACCGCGGCCCGCCGGCCCACGGCCACCAGCACCTTCTGTGCCTCAATGGTCTGCCCGTTGTCCAGGCTCACCCGTGCCGATGATATGCCCTTGTCCACGGCCGTGACCTTGCGGCCGGTGATCGAATCGATACCGAGCTTCTTGAACTCGCGTTCGAGCAGCCGGCTTACCCAGCTATCCTCCATCGGCAGCAGTCGCTCCAGGGCCTCGACAATCGTGACCTTCGTGCCGAACGCTGCGTAGGCGCAGGCCATCTCGCAGCCGATCACGCCGCCACCGACGATCAGCATGGACTGCGGAATCTGCGGCAGTTCCAGCGCTTCTTTGCTGCTGATAATAACCAGGCCGTCGAACGG
>CAYFUB010000074.1:0-1717 GCA_964346195.1 uncultured Pirellulales bacterium | reverse complement strand
GCGGTCCTTACGGCCCTGGTGGCGTTGGCGCCCGGGAGGTCCGCTCCGCGACAGAGCGCTTCCGCCACGGCGCGGCGGGAGTTTACCGCTTTCGGGCCTCCGGCGTGGTGGTGTTGGGCAAGCGGTGCGATTCCGGCTCGTCCTGGCCGCCGACCCATACTTACGATCCTCCCCGCCGGTGGCCTCAAAGCGCCAAACTCCCTGCCCGCGTTTCGCCGGCAGGCTCCCGAGGGTCCGCAGCGCGCGCCGGAGGTTGCCGGAATCCGCCACGGTATGCCGGCCGCACCCCCCGTGCCGCAGCCGGGCAGTTTATGGTTGACGAGCTTCGTCGCCACGCTTTTAATCTCCATCTTGTACGCGGTCTTCAATGGTGCATTCTGAACCATCCGCCTTCGGAATCGGGGCATCATACCGGCAGGACAGAGAATTGAGAGAAGGAGCAGGCGATGGCTGAGAAGGCGAACTATATCGCGGTCGACCTCGGCGCCGAGAGTGGCAGAGTCATGTTGGGCCGAATCACCGCCGGCCGGCTGACGCTCGCGCAGGTCCATCGCTTCGGCAACGGGCCGATAGAGGAGCACGGCTCCCTGCGCTGGGACTTCAAGCGGCTGCTGGCCGAGATCAAGAGCGGCATCGCCAAAGCGGCCAAGACCGTCGGCAGCAGAGTACAGGGCATTGGCGTCGATACGTGGGGTGTCGATTTCGGCTTTCTGGGGTCGGACGGACAACTTCTCGAAAACCCCTATCACTACCGCGACGACCGAACGAACGGCATGATGGAAAAGGCGTTCGAACTCATGCCCAAACGACGGGTCTACGAGAGTACCGGCATCCAGTTCATGCAGCTTAACTCGCTCTACCAGCTTCTGGCCATGCGCCTGGCGAACTCCGACGTGCTGACGAAGGCCCAGAGGTTGCTCTTCGTGGCGGATTTGTTCTCGTATTTCCTGTGCGGCAAGGCCCTCAGTGAGTACACACTGGCCAGCACGTCGCAGATGATGGACATGAGGACCGGGCAGTGGTCGGGGCCGATCTTCGAGGAGCTTTCACTGCCGACGGAAATCCTGCCGGAGATTGTCATGCCGGGGACCATCCTCGGGAATCTGACCGACCAGGTCGCCAAGGAGACCGGCTGCGGGAAGGTCCCCGTCATCGCCGTCGGGTCGCACGATACGGCCTCGGCGGTGCTCGGCGTCCCCGCCACCGGGGACAAATGGGCCTATCTGTCCTCGGGGACATGGAGCCTGATGGGCGTCGAGCTGCCGCAGGCCATCGTCAACGACAAGGCCTTTCAGTACGAATTCACCAACGAGGGCGGCGTGGAAAACACGATCCGCCTCCTGAAGAACATCATGGGACTGTGGCTGGTGCAGGAGTGCAAACGTCAATGGCAGCGCGAAGGACAGGACCTCTCCTACGGCGAATTGACGCAGATGGCCGCCGGCGCCAAGCCGTTCTTCGGATACATCGACTGCGACAACAGTGACTTCCTCGCCCCCGGCGACATGCCCGCACGGATCAACAAGTGCCTGTCCGAGACGGGGCAGCAGCCCACAGAAGACAAAGGCCAGATGCTTCGCCTGATCCTCGAAAGCCTAGCCCTGAAGTACCGGTCGGTGCTCAACGCCATTGAAGATGTCACGGGAGACCGGATCGAAGTGCTCCATCTCGTCGGCGGCGGGATTCAGAACGAGCTACTCTGTCAGTTCACCGCCGA
>CAYFUB010000073.1:0-4064 GCA_964346195.1 uncultured Pirellulales bacterium | reverse complement strand
AACTGCTCGAGCTGCGTGGCGAGGGCATCTTGCCCTCGTTCTTTCTGTTCAGCGGCCGCCGGCCCCAAGGCCGACCGGGACACCCGCGACCCAGGCTCGCGACGAGAGCCCTTCGTCCCCAGAATCTGTTCCCTGTGCCGGCGGATGACCTCACCCAGCGTCCGTCCGCGCAACGGCCCGTTGCCGATAGTGGACTGGCCCTCGGGCAGGTCGGCGATCTCCCAGCTCTCGCCGATCTTCTCACCGGGCGGCAGGTCTTTGCCGAACACCTCCCGCAGCCTCTGCCCGCCCCAGATCCTTTGCTTGAACACCGGCACCGATTTCAATGGATACGCGTCCATACTTTTCATTTTACAAAAGCGGGCGGTTCTTCGCAAAGCCCTAACGGCGTGGTCCAGCGGCCTTGTCTTACACCAACGGCCGACCTGAGCCTTACCGCTTTACCGCCTCCGCCATGACCAACGTTCGTACCCGGCACAGGCACAGGTGCACGCTGCATACCCGGACGCAGATGGCTTCATAGCGATAGGCCCCCGCCCAAAGAGCCAGAATCAAGGCCTTTGTCGCTTTGAAGGGTACCAGCGGAGATACGCGGCATCCGCCTAACCCCGGTCCCTTGCGGATGCAAGGCCAGAATCCTATTCAGCTTCACGCTCGAGGGTGCGGTCGGAATACGGTGGCACAGCCCCCCCGTACATAGGGGCCGCCGGCAGGCGTGGATGGATACCAGCAGGAAAGCAGGATAGAATACTCCCTTGCATCTGTGCAATCGCTACATGGGTGTTGTGAGCAATAGCAATGCGCGTATGTGAAGTCTTGTTCGCGAGGTTTGAGGGAAGACGGCCATGAGGAGAGCAACGGTCCTTATGTTGGTGTTTCTGGTTCCTTTGTCGGTTGCGGCGGCGGAGGGTGGACCGGTCAGTGGGGCGGAAGAGGCTGCAAGCGGGCGCGAGGCGCGGATGGCGTGGTGGCGCGAGGGGCGGTTTGGGATGTTTATTCATTGGGGGCCGGTGAGTCTGACGGGGCTGGAAATCAGTTGGTCGCGGGCCAATTCGAATCCGAAGTGTCCCAACAAGGGCCCGACGCCGGTCGAGGTTTATGACCAGCTTTACCAGCGCTTCAATCCGGTCCATTTTGACGCCGGCCAGTGGGTGGATACGGCACAGGCGGCCGGGATGAAGTACATGGTGCTTACGGCCAAGCACTGCGACGGGTTTCTGCTGTGGCATTCGCAGGCGGATGGCTACAACATCGCGCGCACGCCGTTTGGGCGCGATGTTTGCGGGGAGTTGGCGCAGGCGGCACATGAGAAAGGAATGAGGCTGGGCTGGTACTTTTCGCCGATGGACTGGCGCGATCCGGACTTCCGCACCGAGCGCAATGCGGCGTTTGTCGGGCGGATGCAGCAGGAAGTGACAGAGCTGCTCGGCAACTACGGACGCATCGACCTGCTGTGGTTCGACTGGGACGGCCGGGAGCCGCTTTACGACCAGCTTGACACGTACGCTCTCGTGCGGAAGATGCAGCCGGAAATCGTCATCAACAACCGCCTCGACCTCGGCGTCGGCCACGACAACACCGAAATTCGCAGTCCACAGGCCGATTACTATACGCCGGAGCAGCGCATCGGCCGCTACGACGACCGCCGGCCCTGGGAGACCTGCATGACACTCGGCACGCAGTGGTCGTGGAAGCCGAACGACACCATTAAGTCCGTGGAGGAAGTCATCCACATTCTCGTCCGCGTCGTCGGGGGCGACGGGAATCTGCTGCTCAACGTCGGTCCGATGCCGGATGGCCGCATGGAGCCGCAGCAGGTCGAGGTGCTCCGGCAGGTCGGCGCCTGGCTGCGGGAAAATGGTGAAAGCATCTACGGCACGCGCGGCGGACCGTTCAAACCCACATCCGCTCTGGTCAGCACCCGCAAGGGAAACGTCGTCTACGTCCATATCCTGAAATGGTCTGATGAAACGCTCGCGCTACCGCCCTTGCCGAAGAAGATCATCGCGAGCCAATTGCTCACGGGCGGCACGGTGCCCGTGATACAGACCGATTCCGGCATTACATTGACTGTTCCCCGGCCGGATTCGCAGGATGTCGATACAATCGTCAAGCTGACACTGGACGGTCCCGCGGCTGGGATCCCACCGCTGGAGGCGACAGGTCCCGGCGTGGTCAAGCCGGACGTGCAAACCACCGCCTCCAATCTCCATCAGCACGATCCGGCCTACGGCTTGACCATCACTGAATTCCCACTGTTCCAGCCCAGAGAATAAATACAACTGCGGAAATCAGAGGGGCACGGCACAGACTATGCGAGGCACGCCGTCGGCCTCGGGGTTTGCTTTGCCAACTTCTCGCCGCGGTTGCGACTTGTTCTCTCTGGCAAATGTGCCGTCGGCGCGGTATCTTGTCGATGGCAAAGAAAGACGGCTGTTGGCTGCCAGGCTCCTGGCTGTCTCGCGATAGGAGAAAGGACGATGGTTCAAACGCAGGCGGAATCAGAATCGGCGCTGCAACAGGCGATAGACCGCATTGCGACCCGATTCCACCCTGATAAGATCATCCTGTTTGGCTCCTGGGCCCGGGGCCAGGGGGGACCGGACAGCGATGCCGATCTGCTGGTGGTCATGGCGGTGGACGGCTCGAAACGGCAGCAGGCCATACAGATCGATTTGGCCCTGGAAGGCATTCCCATTCCGATCGATCTCATTGTGGCCACGCCGGAGGAAGTCGAGAAGCATCGTGATGCCATGGGCACGATCATCCGCGAGGCGGTGCGGGAAGGAAAGGTGCTGTATGAGCGGGCGGCCTGATCTGATGAAAGAAGTCGCCCGCTGGACGGAGAAGGCGGAGCACGACTTCATGGCGGCGGAACACGCCATGAAGTTGGTCGGGGAGGGGCTGACGGACATTGTTTGTTTTCACTCTCAACAGTGTGCAGAGAAGTATCTGAAGGCGTTGTTGCTGTACCAAGGCGTGGCTTTTCCCAGGACGCACGATCTGAGATTGTCGTTGGACTTGCTCCCGGTCGGTATTTCGCTCGGCCTGCAACGCGAGCAGGTGATTCCATTGAACCGTTACGTCATTGAGGGCCGCTACCCTGGTGACTGGGAGCCTATAACGGTGGAGGAGGCGCAGCGCGCCTTGGAGATGGCGCAGGCAGTGCGCCAGGCCGCGTTGAGACAACTCCCTTGAGGTCGCGCTCGAAGTGCCGAGCAATCATGCAGAAAGGCCGAATCGGAAGGAGTATCGTGCCATGAAGACCCTGATCAGTCTTGTTGCCGTCGTGTTGGTGTTGCTGCCGGTCGGATCCGTATTCGCGGGTCGCGCCAAGCCGAATGTCCTGTTCATCGCCGTGGATGATATGAACAATGACCTCGGCTGCTTCGGCCATCCGCTCGTGAAATCGCCGGGCATTGACCGTTTGGCGGAACGCGGCGTAAGGTTTACGCACGCCTATTGCCAGTTTCCGCTGTGCAGTCCAAGCCGGTCCTCGCTCCTGACCGGCCTGCGGCCGGACAGTACGCGGGTGTTCGACCTGCGGTACCATTTCCGCCAGGATTTGCCTGACGTGGTGACGCTGCCGCAGTTGTTCATGCGCAATGGCTACTACGTGGCTCGTGTCGGGAAGATGTATCACTACGGCAATCCGGGGGACATCGGCACCAACGGCCTGGACGACCGGGTGTCGTGGCTGGAGCGCTTCAACCCGGCGGGACGCGACAAGACGGCGCTCGAGCCCGACATCATGAACTACACGCCCAAGCGCGGCCTGGGCTCGGCCATGGCGTTTCTGGCGGACCGGGCCGGGACCGACGGCCAGCACACGGACGGCAAGGTGGCCGCCGAGACGATCCGTCTGCTCGAGGAACACAAAGACCAGCCGTTTTTCATCGCCGCCGGATTCTACAAGCCGCACTGCCCGTGGGTGACGCCGGGGGAGTATTTCGACCTCTACTCGATGGAGGCGATGTCGCTGCCGCAAATCACCCCACAGACGCCCGGTGATTATCCGCCGCTGGCGCTCACTTCGACCAGGCCGTGGCCCTATTTCGGCGTCA
>CAYFUB010000072.1:0-2444 GCA_964346195.1 uncultured Pirellulales bacterium | reverse complement strand
GCCCTGGACGAGGCGAACAACGAGCGCTTCAACCTGCTGCTGCGCGACTTCGGGATCGAGAGCCAGTTTATCGTCGTCACCCACTCCAAGCGGACGATGAGCATTGTCGAGCAGCTCTTCGGCGTCACGATGCAGGTCCAGGGCTTCAGCAAGAAGATCGCCGTCCGCTTCGACGAATACGAGCGTGAGACCGCCGCGGCGTAGCTTGATCTTCTCGGGTTGGTAGCCGGCGGATCCCGCCCGCCCACGTTTGTGGTCTTGTGAGGTCCCATGTGGTTCGGACGACCGGCACGTCTGGTTCGGGCTGGTGCTGAGCATCGCTTGTTCCCACTCGCATTGGGCCTGGCGGCGCTGGCGCTGATGGTGCCGAGCGTCGGCAGCGGGCTGTTTCAGGACGACCTGGTCCATCGTGCCAAACTTGTCAAGGAGCGGGTGCTGCCGGAGCGATACTACGGTACGCCTCTGTTGTCCGCCGATGCCGGAACGCCGGCCGGGGCGATGCGAGACATGTTCGGTGTAACGCGGTCTCGTGACGACGTATTGCGCCTGAAGGAACTGGGCCTGTTGCCATGGTGGACGTCGGAGAGTCTGCGGGCCTCGAACTGGCGGCCTTTGACCGCGCTGACGCACTGGCTGGACTATCGACTCTTCCCGGATTCACCGGCCCTGATGCACGTGCATAACCTCGTTTGGTTCGGCGCCGTGATTGTGCTTGTAGCCACTTTCTATCGGCAGATGATGGGGGCAGTCTGGGTCGCCGGCTTGGCGGCCTTTCTCTATGCCATAGATGAGAGCAACTATTTCCCCGTGCGGTGGCTGGCCAACAGGAATCTTCTGATGGCCCTGTTCTTCTCACTTCTGGCGCTTTTGTGCCACGATCGCTGGCGGCGCGGCGGCGCGAAGGGTTGTGCCGCGGCGGCGCCGGTGTTGTTGTTGCTTGCACTACTGTCGACCGAGGCCGGGATAGCGACGTTTGCCTATCTCCTGGCGTACGCACTGGTGATTGACCGCGGCCGCAAGGCCGAGCGCGTCTTAAGCCTGGTTCCTTCGGCTGTCGTGATCGTGGGCTGGCGCGTCGTGTACAACGCCCTGGGCCACGGCGCCTCGGGCGGCGGCTTTGTGCTCGATCCGGGGCGTGAGCCTCTGGCGTACCTGCGGGCCGTGCTGGAGCGGGCGCCGCTGCTGCTCATCGGGCAGTGGTCGCCACTGCCGGCCGATACGTACTGGGTGTTTTCCGAATATGCGGTGGGGCGATATCTGATTGCCGGGTGTGCGTTCTTGTTTGTCGTGCTGGTTGGGGTCGTTCCGCTCGTCAAGAAGGACCGCGTATCGCTGTTCTGGCTCGTGGGGATGCTGTTGTGCATCCTGCCCATTTGCGCCACGGTGCCGATGAATCGAAACCTGTTGTTTGTGGCTGTCGGCGGTTTTGGACTGGCGGCGCGCTACGCTACCGGGATGCTTGCCGGGCAGAGCTGGGTCCCCAAGTCAAGACTGTATCGCGTCCCCATGGGGATTATCTGCATCGCGCTCCTGTTTATCCATGTCCCGGTCGCTCTCGGAGGGCGGATATGGTCGCAACGGATGTTCTCCGCGGTCGAGCAGATCATCTACTCGACAGTTGATATTGGAGAGCCGGCCGATCTGCCGAACAGGAGCGTGGTGGCGGTGAACGCGCCGAATCCGTTTCTGTTTATAGGATTGCCTCACCTGAGGAGCTATGAAGGCAAGCCCATGCCGAAGCTGGCCCGGGCGCTCGTTCCCGGCTGGCGGCCACTGGAGATTACCCGCACAGGGCAGCGCACGCTCGTGGTCCGGTCGATGGAGGGCAGCGTGTTGTCGGTCGATGAGTCGAGCACGGACATGCGGCCGAGCTTCTTCTACTTGTATCGAACGTTCAACACGCTGTTCCGCGGCGACCACGAGTCGTTTCAGGCAGGCCGGCGCGTGGAGGTGACGGGTATGGCGATACAGGTGGTTTCGGTCACCGAGGATGGGGCGCCGCAGGCGGTCCAGGTGGACTTCTCCGTTCCGCTGGAAGATCCCTCCCTCCACTGGCTGCAGTGGGACTGGCGGCCTCGGGGGCTCGGCTCCTACCGCGAGTTCAAGGTTCCTGCCGTCGGCGAGACCGTCGCTCTGCCCGGTCCGCGCTGATGATGCCTCGGGCTCCTGTGTCCCGATAAGGTCCCCGCGCCAACTATGGCATGGCAGTCAAAGGCCACCGCCTTCGCCGTTGGCAGGACGGACTGATCTTGCAGGTCTTTGGGTGTCCTCTCGTCCGGCTGGCATCTGCGAATTCGAATCATCGCTGCGAGACCATGGTCAGTGCCCAAAGCTCCGTCCCCCGGGCCGCGATCAGCATCACGCGCGCTTGGGCCTGCGTTTGATCGTCAGCAGTGTCTCGATGTCGTCGAGAAGCTCGTCTCTGTCAACATGGAGTACAAGCC
>CAYFUB010000071.1:0-2886 GCA_964346195.1 uncultured Pirellulales bacterium | reverse complement strand
CCATATACGGATTGTCTCTAACTGTTCCACAGTGGTGGATATTCCGTCGGCACATGCAACGGGCAAGCCTTTGGATTTTGTTTAGCATGATAGGATGGATGCTGGCCGGCGTGGCCTGGCTTCGTTTCGGTGTTAACTCTGGGGTCGAGTCTATCGCGTACGGTATTGTTCCTGGACTTGGCCTTGTCTGGCTGGTGCATTCGCCTCGAGCCAATGAGGTTGGCTGACACGCCGCTGCAGCCAACCGCCTTTGGCAGAGCAAATAGGGAATAGAACATCTCGATGTATTCGAATACCTTGTAATGTCGACAATCCCCAACGAAAGACTTTTGCCTCGCTCTTGGCTCAAAGGGGTGTGTCTACAGCCGTGACTCAGCGGTTGCTGGAGCATTCCAGCTGATTATTTTGGCGGCCGGGATTGCTGCCCTGTCGGTCTGCGCGTGGTCGCGCGCGGATCTACAGCTTGAGGAGATACGCAATCGCCCCAGCGCCGTGGAACGGTTCAAAGAAAGCGATGGTCAGGGCAGGGACCTCGCTGGCGGGGGCACGGCCCCCCTGATCGTTCAAGCCGAGGCCTTTGCCCGGTATCTGAATCCGCCGAAAAGCCCGGACGTGCCTTCAGCCCCGGCACTGACGGCAAGTACCGCATCACCCGTACCGGCCATTCGCCCTGCGGCCCCTTCTGTGAAGTTCACGCTGCACGGCACGAGCTATTATCCGAACCAGCCAAGCAGGTCAATGGCGTTGATTGCCGAGCTTGGCTCAGCCGAAGGCAACGAACGCTGGGTGAAAGAAGGCTCTCAGGTGGGCCATTTCGTCATCCACGAGATCCGCCACGGTGCCATCGTCTATCGTGACGGCGACAACCTGCAGGAGATGGCGATTGAACCGGGCATGAGCACGCCGAGTCTCGTCCGGGACCTCCGCCCCGGCTCTCGCCAGGTCAGTGCGGCGGTCGCCGACCATGAAAGGTGACACGCCGTCTGCGGAGCGGACCATGCCGTTTACTCCCCCCGGACGAAGCTTGTGTTATCAGGCTCCGGAGCCGGACTGCCACCACGCGGATGAGACGTGATTGTCATTCAAGAACGGGCGTTCGGACTTGATTCCGTCCGGTCTCCGTTGTATGATATCTTATTGTGGCTTCAGAGGTTAGCCCATCTCACGCCCGTGAGATGGGCCTTGTCTCGTTGGGAGTGATGGTGATGAAGCGTGGTTCGATGTTCGTCAGCTCAGGCGGAGGACGGTTCGCGCGAGTCATTGCCGTGTCGCTCCTGGTCGGAGCGTTTGCGGTTGTGGTTGAGGCGAGATATGGCGGCGGCATAGGGACGGCGGACCATCCCTATCTCATCTTTACCGCCGAGCAATTGGACGCCATCGGGTCCCACCCCGATGACTGGGGCGAGCACTTCCGGTTGATGGCCGATATCGATCTGGGCCGTTATGGGGCGACCGGGTTTCACATTATCGGTACGGCGGACGACGGCCCGTTCACGGGTGTCTTCGACGGCAATCACAAGGCCATATCCAACCTCAGCGCTTCCTGTGATTATGAAGGCTACCTCGGTTTGTTCGGACTGCTCGGCGGCACCGAGACTCGCATCATGAATGTGACCCTCGTGGCCCCGACCATCGCCGGCGGGACCAGCCGATACGTCGCGGCGCTCGTCGGGTTCCTGCGGGAGGGGACCGTCACGAACTGCCACATCCGGGCAGGCCGTATCTCCGGCGGGAACTTTGTCGGCGGCCTCGTCGGCAAGAACCAGGATGGCACAGTCGTCGACTGCACGGTCTCAGCGACGGTGCGCGGCGTTGCGCGGGCAGGTGGGTTGATGGGCCAAAACTGCTATGGAACCGTCGAACGCTGCCGGGTAGTGGGCGTCGTGCAGGGCGGCTCCGATTCCGCGTCCTGGGCCATGGGCGGCCTGATCGGTGAAAACAGCAGCAGCGCAGTGACCGCGTGTCATGCGCGCTGCGTCGTGGCCGGTGACTCCTATGTTGGCGGCCTGGTGGGCGACAATCTGTTGGCCCGGGTCGGTTGCTGCTGGGCCGGGGGCGTGATAACAGGTGGTGCCAGTGTGGGTGGGCTCATCGGGCGCAGCAACGGCGGCGCCTTCGCGGACTGCTATGCCCGGGCTGATGTGACGGGCGGGACCGTTGTCGGCGGCCTCGTCGGCCTGCACGGGCCGTCGTGCTATTGCGCGGAGTTCGAGCGTGGGCGTGTGGCCCGGTGCTATGCGGCCGGCCCGGTCCGCGGTGGCAAGGACACCGGTGGGCTGATTGGCCGCAACGACCGCGAGAATTATGTCGAGCAGTCTTTCTGGGATATCGAGGCCACGGGCTGCGAGGTCAGTGCCGGGGGTGTGGGAAAGACTACGGCGCAAATGTGTAATCCCGCCACCTACCTCGATGCCGGCTGGGGTTTCGCCGGTGAGCAGAAGAACGGCACGCAAGACATCTGGCGGATGCAGATGGCGGGTCTGTATCCATCGCTCACCTGGGAGCCCATCCCCGGGGATCTGACGGCAGACGGGCGGGTCGATCTATGGGATTTCAGCCGTTTCGCCGGACAATGGCGGCTCATCGACACCGGCTTCTGGTCCGGCGGCCTGTGCATGACCATCGATGGCATCGTGGACAGCGACGATCTGGCGAACCTGGCAGATTCCTGGCTCGCTCGCCTCGAATAGCCTGCCCCACGAAACATGGTCGCACGCAACGAAGGGTGCGGCCGGAATATAGTGGCGGTCCTTACGGCCCTGGTGGCGTTGGCGTCCGGGAGGTCCGCTCCGCGACAGAGCGCTTCCGCCACGGCGCGGCGGGAGTTTACCGCTTTCGGGCCTCCGGCGTGGTGGTGTTGGGCGAGCGGTGCGATTCCGGCTCGTC
>CAYFUB010000070.1:0-6828 GCA_964346195.1 uncultured Pirellulales bacterium | reverse complement strand
CTTGGCATGGTAGCTGGAGAGGAGGATTTCCGGGACTTTCATGCCGCGAAAGTCCTCGGGACGCGTGTACCGCGGATATCTGGCTCGATCAGGAGGCCCGGGAGAGAGCGGGCCTCTTGCCCTCGTGAACGCACTCGCGCAGATAGAGGTTGATCAGGTTCTGGTATGGAATGCCCGTCTCTTTCGCCAGGTCTTCGAAGTAGGCAATCACGTCCACGCTGAGCTGCAAGGTGACCCGCTTCTTGAGTGCCTTGGCATAGGGATTCTTGCGTCCCTTCATGGCCGTGAAGTCGTATTGCTTTCTCATGATTGCATTGTACCGCCGCCGCCATTGTTTGCCATCGTCTGCCTGATAATCTGCGTTAATCTGCGAAATCTGCGGACAAAGGAACTGGATTCCCGCTTCCGCGGGAATGACGGAGTCGTGTCCTGTGGTCAGCCTGCTTCGGACGTGAATTCGTGCGGTCTCGGCGCCCTCTACGGCAGGCAACCATGAGGTGATCGTGTCGCCTTGACCCGTCTGATCCCGATTTCTTCTCAAATTTTGCCGTCTTGCATCCGACCATAAGGTAAAATGGCGTGGTGGCTGCTCGAACCGTTTCGGCGTGAGACCTGATTTGGGAGACCGGCTTATGGACACAGCGATTCGGTTTGTCGAAGCCCTGGGACTCTGGGGTTGGATAGCTATCGTCATCGTAGGCGGCCTTGCCATCGAGGGCGTTGTCAAGGTCAAACGCATGCAGATCAAACACGCCGAACGGATGGCGAAGATTCAGCAGGGAATCGATCCTGGCGATGAAACCGAGGCCTACAAGAAGGATGAAGTCTAAGCCAGGCGCCGACTGACTTGAATCACGCTACACTCCTGCGGATCGGGAGGCGTGGCGCACAATCCATCTACCGGCCGTCGAGCAGGTCGGGGCGCCAGGTTTGGGTGCGTTCGCGGGCTTGCCGGCGGCGCCATTGGGCGATTTTGGCGTGGTCGCCGGAGAGGAGGATGTCGGGAACCTTCAGGCCGCGGAAGTCCTCCGGACGGGTGTACTGCGGGTATTCCAGGAGGCCCGCGCTGAAGGAATCGTCCTTGGCGGAGTCCTCGTCGCCGAGCGCGCCGGGGAGCAGCCGGACTACGGCGTCGATAATCACCAGGGCGGCCAGCTCGCCGCCGTTGAGGACGTAGTCGCCGATCGAGAGCTGCTCGGCCCCGAGGCCGATGCGGATGCGCTCGTCGAAGCCCTCGTAGCGGCCGGCGATGAGAATCAGCCGCTCCTCGCGCGCCAGCTCGCGGGCCTTGGCCTGGTCGAAGCGCCGGCCCTGGGGAGTCAGCAGGATAACGCGGCCGCGCTGGGGGGCGAGCTTCTCGACGTGCTCGAAACAGTCGAAGACGGGGCCGGGCATCATGACCATGCCCGGTCCCCCGCCATACGGCTTGTCGTCGACTTTGCGGTATTTGTCGGTCGCGAAATCGCGAATGTTGGTGAGCGTGATGGCGACGAGCCCCTCTTCCTGCGCGCGCTTCAAGATCGAGAAATTCAAGGGAGACTCGAACATCTCCGGAAACAGCGTGAGGATGTCAATCCGCATCATCGTGGCACGCAACTCAGAACGGGTCCGTCTGGCAAATGCAACTCTTGTTCCTGCCGAAGCTTATGCCGATAGACCAAATTCGAAATCCGAATGTCGAAATTCGAAACAAGCACGAATGACCGAAATTCCAAATTCCAGAACGGCTCCCGCCGGACCACGACAGCGTTTCCGTTATTGGGCTTTCGTGCTTTGAATTTGTTTCGAATCTCGAATTTCGATATTCGTGCTTCTTGCCCGAGATTTCGGCACGGACGGAGTTCCGGCTATGCGCCGGCGTCCTTCGGCTTGGCTTCGGCCTTGGCGGCCTCGGCGGCTTTCTTCTTCTCGGCGACGATTCGCTCGGTCGCCGTGAAGAGCCGGCCTTTGGCGTGGGCGAGTTTCCGGGCCTGCGCCCGGCGGGCCGCCTTCTCCTCGGCGTATTTGTGCTTGATGCCGTGGCGCAGCAGGATCTCCGAGACCGTGTCGCTGGGCACGGCGCCCCGGCCCAGCCAGAACTCGACGCGGTCACGATTCAAAACGACCTGTTTCGTGGCGTCCTTCTCCAGCGGATCGTAGTGCCCGAGCTTTTCGAGGACCCGGCCGTCGCGCGGCGTGTGGGCCTCGACCGCGTTGATGCGGAAGAAGGGGCGATGCCGACGGCCTATGCGTGTCATTCTGAGTCTTACTGCCATTGCTTTCCTTTCGTCGAAACCGTTATGATCAATTTCCGCGACCGTTGGTAGTGACGCCGTCAGGCGTTTAGTAGCACGGGCGTCCCGCCCGTGGCAGGGCCAGGATGGCCCTGCAACTCATGGGCAGGATGGGTTCCCCAAACGCAGTATTTCGCGTTTGGGGTCCCATGCCCATGCCACGACAGATCACGAAACACGTTTACAAACCAGGGCGTAACCGTTCATGAAAATCGCGAAGTTGGCCGGGTCCACGTGTGCGTCCACGGCGATCCTCTCGATCTGCTCGTCGGAGAGCCGATCCGCCACCTCTTTCTCACCGGGCGTCATGATGGCCACGGCCCGGCGGAGCTGTGCCAGCTCGTCGTTCGTCGGGGCCACCAGCATGGCCAGCTCACTGGTCCCACGCACGTCCTTGAACCGCCCGCGGACCCGGTTACCATACTCGGTATCGCAGAAGCGGGCAACCTCTTCGAGGTATTCGTCGATAGATATTTTACGCTCCATTAGCGCTTCTTCTTGATCTTGCCATGGCGTTTGATGACGCGCTTGCGTTTGGAGCGTTGCTTGATCTTGCGGCCGTGGCTCATGGCGTTGCTCATCGCCTCCATGCTGAAGCCGCCGGAGAAGAGGGATTTGAGCCCGCCGAAGCCGCCGCCGCTGATGGCCTTCATCATATCGCGGCTGCGTTTGAAGGTCTTGACCAGGCCGGAGACGTCGTTCGGCTGCAGGCCGCAGCCGGCCGCGATGCGCCGCCGCCGGGAGCCGTCGATGAGCTCGGGGTCCCGCCGCTCCGCCGGCGTCATCGAATAAACGATGGCCTCCATCTGCTTGAGCTCCTGGCCGTCGAGCTCCATGTCGGGGATCTGGCCGCCGATGCCCGGCAGCAGCTTGAGCATGTCCTTGATGCCGCCCATCTTCTTGACCGCCTGCATCTGCTTGAGGAAATCGTCGAAGCCGAAGCTGCCCTTGGCCATCTTCTTCTGCATCTTCAGGGCTTCTTCCTGGTCGAACTGCTCCTGGGCTTTTTCGACGAGCGTCACGACATCGCCCATGCCCAGAATGCGGGAGGCCATGCGGTCGGGGTGAAATTCCTCGATCTTGTCGAGCTTCTCGCCGATGCCGATGAACTTGATGGGCTTGCCGGTGACGGCCTTGACGCTCAGGGCGGCGCCGCCGCGAGCGTCGCCGTCGAGCTTGGTGAGGATGACGCCGTCGAGCTCGAGCCGCTCGTTGAACTCCTTGGCGGAGTTGACGGCGTCCTGGCCCGTCATGGAATCGCACACCAGGTAAATCTGGTGCGGCGTAACCGCTTTGGCGACGTCGGCCACCTGGGTCATCATTTCTTCGTCGATGTGCAGCCGGCCGGCGGTATCGATGACGATCACGTCCTGGCCGTTCTCCTTGGCATACCGGACGCCGTCCTTCGCGACCCGTACGGCGTCCTTGGTCGTCTCATCGCTGTAAACCGGGATGCTCGTCTGCTCCCCGAGGATTTTGAGCTGCTCGATGGCGGCGGGACGCTGCAGGTCGTCGGCGACCAGCAACGGGTGCCGGCCCTTGGCGACGAGGTACTTGCCCAGCTTGGCGGCCGTGGTCGTCTTGCCGCACCCTTGCAGGCCCGCCAGCAGGATGACCGTCGGGCCGGGCGAGACGAAATAAATCCGTGTATCCACCGGGCCCATCAGACCGACCAGCTCGTCATGCACGATTTTGACCATGACCTGGCCCGGGTGGAGGCTCTTGACCACCTCGGCCCCGATGGCCTTATCCCGCACGTCCTTGGTGAACTGCTTGACGACCCCGTAGTTGACGTCGGCCTCCAGCAGCGCCTTCCGAACGTCGCGCATCGCGTCAGCTACGTTCGCCTCGGTGATCCGCCCCCGGCCGGACAGCGACCGGAAGACCGAATTGAATTTCTCCGTTAACGACTCAAACACAGAAATCCTCTCTGTCTGTCAGGTAAACCGGGTCATCCGCACTGATTCTACGACGGCATACCCTTGAGCGGTTCATTGTAGCGTCCGAGCCCGCTTTTGCAAGATCCAATCGCGCGTACTCGGTCAGGGGGGTGCGGTCAGCATTCGGCGGCGGGTTCACGCCATCAACAATGTTGCAAAACGTCCAGCCATCCTCGCGGTAGCCATATCCGGAGCCCGACCGCAGACGCCCGAGGGAAGGGGCGGTGGCGGAAGTGCGCAGCTTTCGTGGCGAACGGGCGAAGACCTTCCAGGAAGAGGTGTTAACGATGGAAGAGGTCAGGAAAAAGCTCCAGGGCAGGGGCATCGACCGGGCCTTCGCACCCGGCCGTTTCAGGCGTCAGGGGTTGACAGCGACCTATGAGAGGCTCGTGCCGATCCGTCGGTTCGCTTGTGGGCAGCCGGCGCAAAGCAGCAGCCACCATGAGGTCAGGGAAGGACGCCTATGTGCATGGTAGAGAGACATCCCGGGATCCGGGCCGCGTTGTATGCGCGGGTCTCCCCGCACCAACAGACCCAGCACCAGACGATCGCCAGGCAGGTGGAGGCCTTGCAGGACCGATTGCAACAAGAGAGTCTTTTTCTCGACCCGGATTTATGCTTTCTCGGCGGCGGGTACGATACGAGCCATCGGGGGCTCGCCCTTTGCGACACGCGGCCTCGGCCGCCGGATTCGCGTTCGTCGAACGCCGAGCTCGCGACGAAAACGTTTCCCGTCGGCTCTGGTTCGGCTCGGCCGGACTATCCGGTTCCGCCTTCCCGGTGACGGTGAGCGTGTTCTTGTCAATGGTGATATCCACATTTTCCTTCGCCACGCCGGCCATATCGAACTCAGAACTTTGTCTCTTTCTCTTTGCGCTGTCCATTTCCGCCAATGTCTTGCCTGCATCGAAAAACGGGAATAATCGGCCAACCAGCGTAACTCGACCTCCTTTCTCAGACCATATTGCATCATGGTGTTTCCCAGTACCATACGCCATCAAGCAGTCCTTGCGCATACCGTGCCAGACGGAGCGACCGGACCGTAAGTGACGACGTATCCGGCACTTATGCACACATTTGGCCGTGTTCGCGGGACACTGGCGGTGGTTTCGGCAACGAGGTCGGGGACGGGTCGTGTCAAGTTGGCAGGCGGACCCGCCGGCAGTGCGGAAAAGGGCTTGAGAATCATAGAAGTTATCGGACAAAACATCACCGCGTCGCATGCACAAAAAAAGAAAATTAGAGGGCACGAAATCGTTGACACACCTGGGGCATGGTGCTATAATTATCATTACCGACAAACAACCAGCGTTGAATTCACGGGTGGCAGCAAACTGCAAGACCTCCGACTTGCAGCTTGGCCCATACAGGCGCGGTTAGTGCCGGAGTTCTACGGTGTGTTGTTCGGGGAGACATTCAGTCGGTCAGCACTTGCGGCTATCTGCAGCCGCCGCTTCCATGTCTTTTTCGGACCCGATGGTCGTGCTGTGCCGTGACTATGTCGGCGGAGAATCTCAATCGGCCGTCACTATGCCGGGAAGGAGGAGAGCTATGGAACCAGCGACATGAATCGGCGCGTCAATGGCGTTTATGCTGAGCATGTATCAGTCCGACATGTACTACGAAATAGCAATCATGCTCTGTACGAAACCTTGTAGAGAGGAGTACAAAATGAACAGCATACATGGAACACCTGCAAAAGGCCTGGTAGTCCTGCTGGCGACGTTAGGCGTGCTCGCATCTGCGGCATATGGGGCCGAAACCCCTCTGGCCAACGGCGTACCGGTCACCGGCATCTCCGGCGCGGCGGGCAGCGAGACATTCTATAGGATCGACGTCCCGGCCGGTCAGGATGAGCTCGAAATCAGCACTACCGGGGGTAGCGGCGACGTGGATCTATACGTGCGCCGGGGCTCACTGCCGACAACGACGAGCTACGACTATCGACCGTACAAACCCGGCAACGACGAGAAGGTCACCGTGGCGAATCCCGCCGCGGGGACGTGGTATATCATGCTGCGAGGTTACACCGCCTACTCCGGCGTCACCCTCAAGGCCACCTACTCCGCGGCCATTGTCATCACGCCGCTGACCAACAGCGTCCCCGTAACCAGCCTGGCGGCACCCGAAGGTACGGAACTGTACTTCAGTATCGACGTGCCCGCCGGACAAACGAAGCTGGAGATCAGCACCTCCGGCGGCACGGGCGACGCCGACCTGTACGTCAAGAGAGGCGCTCTGCCGACCACCAGCAGCTATGACTACCGGCCCTTCCAGTTCGGCAACAATGAGACCGTGGCCGTGAACAATCCGGCGGCCGACACGTGGTATATCATGATCCGGGCGTACAACGCCTTTGCCGGCCTGACCCTGCTGGCCAGCTACAGCGGCGGTATCGGCACCCCGCTGGAAAACGGGGTTCCCGTGGAGGGTCTCTCGGGCACCAAGGGCAGCGAGAAGATCTACCGTATCGACGTGCCCGCCGGCCAGATCAACCTGGAGATCAAGATATCCGGCGGCACCGGGGATGCCGACCTGTACGTCAAACGGGGATCGCCTCCGACAACCGCCGACTACGATTACCGGCCGTACCTGAGCGGCAACAACGAGACCGT
>CAYFUB010000069.1:0-1910 GCA_964346195.1 uncultured Pirellulales bacterium | reverse complement strand
TTTGATGTCGTCGTCCTGCTGGAGTCGCATGACCTGGATAGACTGGGCCATGCCGTCGACCACGGGATTCACCGGCTGTACGGGGTGGAGCGGACGGCCACTTGCCTGGTAGTCGATCTGTAGGGCTGGGGGCAGACTTCGAGAGCCAACAACGCGCGAGATAGGAAGACGTCCGTGAGGATATGATGCGATGGGAACGAAACGGCGGATAGCGATGGGGCCGGGCGACTTGACATTCGCTGCCATCGAAGGGTTGTCGGCGCGCTTACATGTGGGCCGCCGTCGCGGCAACTGAGGAGTCTGAGCCAAGAGCGAGCAGCACAAGTAGAGCCAGCAGACCGACTGAGAACGCTAGCAGCCTTCGCATGTGACGCCCTCCGCGATCTTGAGCGTCTCCTCAAGGGGCAGATCCGTGGCGTAGATCCGCATGAAGCCATCCATTGCCGGCCAGACCGCTATGCTCTCGCCATGCCCCTCCGGCGTGATCGGCCGGACGATCACGCCCGCCTTCCCGTGCACCTCAGCCGCTTGGACGCGGTCTTCGGCTATGCTGTCGTTCTGTATCGCCAATTCACCTCCGAAGTATGCTACCGAGAAGCCTGCTGCCCCTATTGCGAACCCGCGAACGGCGAAGTGGAGGGTGCCGTCCGGACAGGTCTGGAGATACGGATGTATCTCCTCTGCCGTTCCCGGTGGGAAGTACGTGACATCGAACGGAAGGGCGTCGGCTGTGACGTTACGAGCTGAGACGGCAGTGCTCTCGCAGGGAAGTCGCTGAAACTCGTCGTCCTTGGTGTAGAATCGGAAGCCGTTCACGACACCGGCGAACAGGGGCTTGCCAGCCTCTCCCGCGTATACTTCGGGTATTCGATCAACGTTTTCCGGCTCCGTAGCCGGTGGAACCCAGTCGCCGGGCATCACCGGGATCGGGGTGGGATAGGGTTGCGGGCCCCCTCCCCGTGCAACACCTTGAGGGGCGTTTCCGTTCCCGTCATCCGCGATCGCACGGATGCCAAAGAAGGAACCGATGCCGGCCCCGAGGAGGATAGCAGCCGTGGCCAGAAACAAGACCTTCTGGGGCATAGATTCATCTCCTTCCCTCCGAGCCCTCAGCCTACTGCGATGCTGCAAACGGTGTCATCAGCCCTCGGATGATGAAACCTGAGACAAGAGGACGATGTTCCGTTCGCTAGGAAACGCGTCGGCGGGCGCGCACTTCGTCAAGAAGATGGAGAAGTGTCTTAGCCGTGTCCTCCGCATCGCCGGTGTTGCCCTGCTCGGTTTCCGCCACGTGCGCCAGGGCCAGCAGCTGATGTCTGCAGGACAGATCGAGTTTCTGCAAGCATCTGCCGACCTGCGTTCTCACCGTTGCAGTCGTCACTGCTCTCTCGAGCTATCTGCTGATTGCCTAGGCCGCGCATCAATGCCACCAGCACTGACGCTTCCGCTGGCGTCATCCCCTTGCGCCGGGCAGCCAACTGTATCGGCCTGCTTCGCCGGAAGCTCCACGCAGAGCACCCCCCTAACGAATTCAGTATAGCTCCGCAGCCGACAGTTGTCACCGGGGCAGCTGCGGCATTCCTCGTCGGGCTTCCGCTGGCAGCGGCTGATGTGGCGCAGCAGTCTATCGCGGCCGATTCCGCCAACCGGGTTACGGGCTCAGGCGTGAGTCGCCAAACGAAAGCCGCCCCGCCGGTGCGGCGGGGCGGCTCGCTAGTTTCAGCCCGGCTGTCCGTGCTCTAGTAGTCCATGGGCGGCGGGCCCGGGGGCCCCGCCGCTGCCGGCGGCTCCGGGATCTCCGTGACCAGGGTCTCCGTGGTGAGCACCAGGCTGGCGATGGAGGCGGCGTTCTCTAGAGCGGCGCGGGTGACCTTGGCCGGGTCTATGATGCCGTGCTCGAACAGGTCACA
>CAYFUB010000068.1:0-3554 GCA_964346195.1 uncultured Pirellulales bacterium | reverse complement strand
CGGTTGCGGACCTGCTCCGGCACGAGGTCGGGATTGGCGCTGGCGGCCTCGTCAAGGACGGTACGGTTCGGGTCGAGCACGTCGCCGTGCTGGTCGAGGTAGCCGATGCGGAGGTTCTCGCCCATGCGGATGCTGCCGGCGGAGGGTTCCATCCGGCCGAGAGCCAGCTCGATCAGGGTCGTCTTGCCCGTACCGTTGGGGCCGGTGATGCCGAGCCGCTCGCCGCTCAGGATATCGAACGTCAAACCCTCGAACAGCGTCAGGCCGTCGAAGGCTTTGGTCAGGCCCTCGCAGCGGAGGATCAGGTCGCTCGTTTTATCGGTCTTGCCGAAGGAGAAGCTGATGGTCTTCTGGCTGGTCGGCCTGTCGAGGAAATCGGGGTTCTCCTTGAGCAGGCGGTTGAGGCGGGTCTTGCGGCCGCGGGCGGTGCCGCGCATGCCTTCCTGGTCCTTGTTGCGGGCGATGAAGTCGCGCGTGCGCTCGACCATCTCGACCCGTCGGACGTACTCCCGCTCCTGCTGGAGCCGGACGGTCTCTTTCGTCTGGACGTAGTTGCTGTAGTTGCCCGGCCAGACCCTGGCCTGGTGGTTTTCGACCTCGATGATTTTGCAGGCGACCCGGTCCAGCAGGTAGCGGTCATGGCTGATAATGACGGCGGCTCCGCGATGATTTGCGAGGAATCGCTCCAGCCACTCGGTCGCCTGCAGGTCCAGGTGGTTCGTCGGCTCGTCAAGCAGCAGCAAGTCGGTCTCGAGCATGAGCACCTGGGCCAGGCCCAGCCGGGACAGTTGCCCGCCGCTCAGGGCGGTCGTCTTGACGTCGTGCAAGGCCGGCGCAAAATCGAGGGCCGCCAGGGTGATCTGGATGCGCGTCTCGTACTCATATCCGCCGGCGAGCTCGAATTCGTGGCACAGGCGGTCGTACTGCCTCATCTTGGCCCGGAGCTCCGTGCCCGTCAGGCGTTCCATCTCGTGCGAGGCGTCGTGAATCGCCTCCTGGAGCTTGAACAGGTGCTCCACGCCGGCGTGCATCTCCTGCAGGACCGTCCGTGCGCCGCTGAAAGTAGCTTCCTGGGGCAGATAACCGATCCGCAGCCCCTTTTGCCGGATCACCTTGCCCATGTCCGGACGGATCTGGCCCGTGACCAGTCTGAGAATGGTCGTTTTGCCCGAGCCGTTCGCCCCGACCATGCCGACCTTCTCGCCCGCGTGGAGCTGGAGGTCCAGATGGTCCAGCACGACCTCCGGCCCGAAAGCCACGTGAATATCCTGTAAAGTCACAACCGCCATACGTCCATTCGCAGGTGGATGGTGGGCATAGCCCACACGACAAATCTGCGGAGCCCATCCACCATGTTATCCGGGAGGACCCGGTTGTTCAAGCATTGTCCTGATCCGTCGGTGGAATGCGGTGCGTTCGGTATTCGTCGGTGGATTCTGTAGCACCACGCGACTATGACGTGAAAGAGAAAAGTGGTGCGTGATACGCACCCTACACCTGCTACACGACAGCCCGCCCGTCGTCACGCGTCCGGCAAAACAAAAGGTCCCCGGCCGGAAAAACGGACTTGCAATCCTCGGCGGGACGTGATTTATTCTCAATAATCCGCTGACGACAAGCGTCTTACAGAGCGTCAGTCAGCGTAATTCCGGCGAGGGCGGCCGGGCCCGCCCTGCCTTGTCGCCAACACAGATGTCCTACAAGACAAATGGTCGATTGGTACGCAGCTATCGATTCCGTTCCGCAACGGGCACCCCACGCCCGCATCGATTCCCTATATCCCCGAACAAGTGACGCTGTCAAAGAGGACGGGCCGGTCACGTGGACATAGCATTGGAGAGCTGATTATGGTGAAAAGACGAAAATGGACAAGACGAGAACTCCTGAGGAGTTCGGCCATGGCGGCCGGGTCCCTGGTCATTTCCGGGGCGGCCGGACCGTTGGCGTATGCGCGAGGCAGCGACGAGATTCGCGTCGGCGTCGTCGGCTGCGGCGGACGAGGGTCCGGGGCGGCGCACGACTGCGTCAATTCCTCGCCCGGTGTGAAAATCGTGGCTCTGGCCGATGCCTTCCAGGACAGGTTGGGTGGTCTCAAGAAGGATTTCAGTGTCCCTGACGACCGCTGCTTTGTCGGCCTTGACGCCTACAAGCAACTCATGGCGCTCGACGATATCAACCTGGTCATCCTGGCGACGCCGCCGGGCTTTCGGCCGCCGCAACTGGCCGAGGCCATCCGGCGCGGCAAGAACGTGTTCATGGAAAAGCCCGTGGCCGTCTGTCCCGCAGGGATCAAGATGGTGATCGAGGCGTCCGAGCAGGCTCAGCAGAAGGGTCTGGCCATCGTCGCCGGCACGCAGCGCCGTCACCAGCCCGAATATGTCGAGACCATGAAGCGCCTCCACGACGGCGCGATCGGCGACATCGTCTCGGCCCAGTGTTATTGGAACATGGGCGGGCTCTGGGTCAGCGAGCGGCAGGCGGGCCAGAGCGACGTCGAGTGGCAGATCCGCAACTGGCTGTACTTCACCTGGCTCTCGGGTGACCACATCTGCGAGCAGCACGTGCACAACCTCGACGTGGTCAACTGGGCCTTCCAGGACGCTCAACCCGAGACGATACATGGGTTGGGCGGGCGGCAGTATCGCACCGACCCGAAGTGCGGCCATATCTTCGACCATTTCGGGGTCGAGTTCAGCTATCCCGGCGACGTCAAGACCATCAGTATGTGCCGCCAGATCGAGGGCACGGCCAACAACGTCAGCGAACGCGTTGTCGGCACCAAGGGCGTGGCGAGTTGGGAAGGGAGCAATGCGGTAATTGAGGGCGAGAACGCCTGGCGCTACCGAGGGCCCCGCGGCAACGCCTATGTCCTGGAACACACGGACCTGATCAGGAGCATCCGCGACGGCCGGCCGCTCAATGAGGGCAAGCGCATTGCCGACAGCACGCTCTGTGCCATTATGGGCCGGGAATCCGCGTACTCGCGCCAGCAGTTCAAGCGGTCGTGGTTCCTGAGCCGCTGCACGCTGGACCTGCTGCCTCCTGAGGGCCTGCAGCTCAGCGACGCCAGGCCGGTGCCGGCGGTGGCGATTCCGGGCGAATATCAACTGCCCGGGTTCGTGCCGGAAGGCAGACGGCGGGGACGCAGCTGAGTGGCCCGTGGCACGCAGGTGCGGACCGAAACCGACAAAGACACCGAACGAAGGAGATATTCGATATGTCGTCACAGGTGAATAAGAGTGGATCCGGGACGAACGCAGGCCTGGCCGCCGGCGCGGTCGCGACGGCCGCTGTGCTGGGGCAAAGGGCCCACGCGCAAGGGTCCGACAAGATCAAAGTGGGGATGCTCGGTTGCGGCGGACGAGGCAACGGCGCCATCCAGAACTGCCTGGAAGCCGATCCGGCTGTCGAGATTATCGCCCTGGCCGACCTCTTTGAAAGTCGGGTCAGGGGAACCAGGGGGCGCCTCCAGAAGAGGGAAGAGATCAAAGACCGCATCAAGGTCAATGACGACCACATGTTCTGGGGCTTCGATTGTCACGAGAAGCTGGCCC
>CAYFUB010000067.1:0-4195 GCA_964346195.1 uncultured Pirellulales bacterium | reverse complement strand
TCGAAAACGATGATCCCGCATGGTTCGAGCTGGCGGTCGGCAGGGGCTCGCTGCTCGTGTGGACCTCCGGATGGCATCCCTCGGACAGCGACCTGGCGCTCTCATCGAAGTTCGTGCCGTTATTGTATTCGGTCCTGCAGTACGCGGGGGCCCAGACGGACCGGCCGTCCCAGTACTTCGTCGGCGACCCCGTCCCCGTATCCCGCCGGGGTTCCCCGGTGGCAGCGGGCCTCCAGGTTCGCAAGCCGGACGGTTCCACGGTACGCCTTGATGCGGGTCAGCACACATTCACACAGACGGACTCTCCCGGAATCTACTCGATTTTGGATTCGGCTCACGATGCTAATCCGCAGTCTTTCGCGGTCAATGTGCCCGTGGCGGAGAGTCGAACCGATCCTATCGCCGTCGAGAACCTGGAAGGGCTCGGCGTATCCCTCGAACCGGCGTCCGACGTGTACCAGGCAGGCCTCGAATCCATTACGCACCACCTGAGCTTGCGCGAGATGGAGTCCGGTCAAAAACTCTGGCGCTGGGTCCTGGCGGCGGTCCTGGGGGTGCTGCTTATTGAAACCTGGCTGGGCGGCCGAATTGCCCGGTCCCGCTCGGCATTGGAAGGAGAGCACAGATGATTGAAGACGCTCTTCGCAAACAGCTTGAGCCGGTAGCGGATCGCCGGCGGCGTTTGTACCTGGCCAGGTGGCTGGCCGTCTGCTGGTTTGTCGCGGCGTGCGCGGGTTTCGCTTTGTACGCTGCGGCGTGGCTGTGGGGGTCAGGCTCGACGCCGGCCGTCGCGCTTCTGTTGCTTGGCGCCGTGCTGGCGACGGCGTGGGTCGTCTACCGATCCCGCCGCCTGCGGCCGGACTATCGCGGGCTGGCCAGGCGGATCGAGCAACAGCATCCCGATCTGAAGGCCCTGCTGCTGACGGCCGTCGAGCAGGAGCCCCAGGGCTCCGACGGTCAACTGGGCTACATGCAGCAGCAGGTCCTCATGCAGGCGGTCCGCCATGCCACGGATTATGACTGGCCCGAGAGCATCTCCACGACGACGCTCAGGCTGGCCGGTGTCGCCAGGGCCTTGGCGCTGCTGTTTCTGCTCGCGGTCCTTTCGCAGATGGTGCTGCCGGGCTCGCTCCTGCCGCGCTCGGACCAGGGTATCCTGGGCGGCAGGGGCCTTCACGTTACTGTCACGCCCGGCGATACCTCGGTCGAGTTGGGCGCCCCGGTGGTCGTGCTGGCTCGCTTCGAGGGCGAACTGCCGCCCTCGGCCGAACTGCAATTCGGCCCGCCCGGCGGCCCGTCCCAGCGTCTCGTGTTGACGAAGAACCTCGACGACCCCGTCTTTGGGGGCGTCATTCAGGAGGTCAGGTCCGATCTGGTCTATCATGTCGCCTATGCCGGCAAACGCACGCGCGACTACACCATTATGGTGTTCCGGCATCCCGAGCTTCTGCGGATCGACGCGCGGATCACCTATCCCGCCTACACTGGGCTGCCCGCCAAGACGGTCGAAGATACGCGCCAGGTCAGCGTGGTCGAGGGGTCCGAAGTCGCGCTGCGCTTCGTGCTCAACAAGCCGGTGAAAACGGCCCGGCTCACCCCGGCGGCGGGAATCGCGCCGGCCCTGAGCCTCGACAGTGGCGACCCGAATGTCCTGACCGTCTCGATCACGGCCGTCAAGAGCGAGCGATACGAGTTGCACCTGGCGGACGCCGACGGCCGGCAGAACAGGATGCCCCCGCGCTTCGTGCTGGAGGTCCACAAGAACCTGCCGCCGGAGATCACGCCCACGTTCCCGAATCGTGACCTCGTGGTCTCTCCGCTGGAGGAGGTCGATCTGGAGGCCGAGGTTGCGGACGACTACGGCCTGAGCGGTTACGGTCTGACCTATACCCTGGCGGGCCAACCCAGCCAGGACATCGTTGTACCCGGTAGTGAAGGACCGGGCGCCAAGCCGCAGATTCAATATCGACTGGCGCTCGAACAGCTCGAGGCCCAGCCGGACCAGTTGCTGACCTACTACTTCTGGGCAAACGATATCGGGCCGGACGGCCGGCCGCGCCGAACCAACAGCGATATCTACTTTGCCGAGGTTCGGCACTTCGAGGAGATCTTCCGCGAAAGCCAGTCCATGCAGAGCCAGGCACAGCAACAGCAGCAGAATGAGCAGGGGGAGGGGCAGAATCAAGGTGAGCAGCTTGCCCGGCTGCAAAAGCAGATCATCAGCGCCACGTGGAATATCCAGCAGCAGGCGGCCCGGTCCGGCGGAATCGAGGCCCACAAGGACGACCTCGACGTGGTGCGCCAGGCGCAGGCCGATGCCTTACAGCAAGCCGGCGCCGTTTTGAGCGAAGCCCGCGACCCGACGGCCATCGAGGCCCTCCAGGCCGCGACGGGGCACATGGAGACAGCCCTTGATCACTTGACAAAGGCCGCAGAATCGACATCCGTGTCGGGGGCGTCCCGCCCGCGCTCTCAAGACGTTTCTCGTGTCGAGGGCGTCCCGCCTTCGGATCGCGGGCAAGATGCCCGCGACACGGGGACACCTGCAACACAGGAATTGGCCCCTGCGCTCGGCGCCGAGCAGTCGGCGTACCAGGAACTGCTCAAGCTGAGGGACCGCGAGCACCAGGTCGTGCAGGGACGCAGCGCGAGCCAATCGAGCGCCAGCCGCGCCGCCTCGGAGCGTTCCCGGCAGCAATTGCAGCAACTGGAGCTTACCCAGCGGGAGAACCGCTACGAGATGCAGCGCTTCGCCCAGTCCCGCGCGCAGACCGAGCAACGAGAGGACGTGCAGGTGCTCAACCGGCTTCGTGACCTCGCGCGGCGGCAGAACGAGGTCAGCGAAAGACTCAAGGAGGCGCAGGCGGCGCTCCGGCAGGCGCAGAACGAACAGGAGAGACAGGACGCGCTGCGCGAGCTCAAACGGCTCCGCGACGAGCAGCTTGCGGCGCTGCGGGACGTGGATGAGTTGCAGCAGCGGACGGAAAGCCCGGTGAACCGCCAGAGAATGGCCGAGACGAGAGAGCAGCTCGACGAGACCCGCTCGGCCATCCGCCAGTCGGCCGAGGCCCTGGAGCAGGGGATGACCTCGCGGGCCGTCACGTCTGCGACGCGCGCTCAGCGCCAGCTCGAACAGATGCGGGACGACCTCCAGCGACGAACGTCCAGTCAGTTTGCCGAGCAGATGCGCGACATGCGCGACCGGGCACAGCAGCTCGACGAACAGGAGAAGGAAATCGCCCGGGAGATCGAGCAGCGCATCGAGACCAGACAGAAGACACTTGCCGATTCCGAGGAGACGCCCGATTTGACGGACCAGGTCGACCGGCAGCGGAAGGAGGCGGAACAACTGATTGAACAGATGAAGAGCGTCAGCGACGAGGCACAGGTCTCCGAGCCGCTGCTTTCCAGGGAGCTGTACGACACGCTGCGGCGGGCGAACACCGACGACCTCGACCGGGCGCTGGAGGTGGTGGGCGAGCTGCTCGATCGCAATTTCCTGCCCCAGGCCCAGCAGCTCGAGCGCCGGGCCGGAGCCGGCATCGAGCGGCTGCGCGAGGGCGTCGAAGAGGCCGCGCGCAGTGTGCTCGGAGATGAAGCCGAAACCCTGCGTCTGGCCCGCCGGCAGCTTGATGAGCTGATTCGCCAAGCCGACAGCGAGGCCACGCGCGCCGACCCGAATCGGCCCGCGGCTCGTGGCGAGGACATCTCATCCTCCGACCGCCGGCAGCAGGCCCGCGACACAGAATCGCCCTCCGCTGCCGAGCGGACGCCCGAAGGGGCCTCAGGGAATCGTCCTGCGGACGCCCGACAGGCCGAGCGGCAATCGGCAGTCGGCGGGCAGAGGCCGGACCGTGGCGCCCCATCGGACAGGCAAACCGGCGCTCGCGATCGGCGACTTGCCGACGGCACGGAACGGAACGACCCGCAGGGCTGGGGTGGCGGTCGGCCGCAGTCCTGGGACGAGGCCACCGGGCCGCGCCCGCTGACCGGCGAAGAATACATGGAGTGGTCGGATGCGCTGCGCGATGTCGAGGAGATGCTGACCGAACGCGACCTGCGCGAAGAGGTGGCGCGCGTCCGCGACCGCGCCCGGGCCATGCGTGCGGAATTCAAGCGTCACGGCAAAGAGCCGCAGTGGGACCTGGTGCGCTCGCAGGTGATCGACCCGCTGACCGAACTGCGGCAGCGCGTC
>CAYFUB010000066.1:0-5332 GCA_964346195.1 uncultured Pirellulales bacterium | reverse complement strand
GCCGTGGAGGCACGAGTGCGGGACAGGTCCGAAAGACGGATTCTCAAGGCCCTGCGTGAACGCCGACGGGAGGCGTACGAGGACGTGATCGACGCCCACTACGCCTCGGTCTATCGCCTGGTGCTGTTCCTGACGCGGGATGCGCACGCCGCCGAGGACCTGACGCAGGAGGTCTTCGCGTCGGCGTGGGGCGCGATACGCGACTTCCGGGGGGACGCCTCTCTGCGAACGTGGCTGCATCGCATCGCTTACCACGCGTTTCTGGACCTGCGGCGGCGCCGGCAACGGGACGATTCGCTCGCCGACAGACTGGCGGGGGGCAATGCGGATTCGGGTCCGGCCGCCGAGCCTATGTCGCGCCTGATGGCCGACGAAAACCTGGCGCGGGTGTATCGGGCCATGGACCGTCTGGACGTGGAGGAACGCGCGATGCTGGTGCTACATTACGTCGAGGGGCTCAGTTATCGGGAGATGGGCCAGGTCCTGCATCGGTCCGACGGGACACTGAAGTGGATGATCAATCGTACCGTGGAGAAACTGAGAAGACAACTTGGCGAGCAGGTGGAGCAATGAGCGTGAATCCGAGAGACGACGGCAGGAATTTCCCCTTGAAGTGGATCAAGGACCAGTTGCGAGCGTTCTTGGCGGTCGAGCCGCCGGCAGGGCTTCGCGCGAAGCTGCGGGCGGGGATTCCCCACTCTGCCGGCGTCGAGCCGCGCGCCGGCCGGATACGGCTGTGGCCCGGCACGATGAGCTGGGCGGGCCTTGCCGCAGCGATCCTGGTGGTTTGCGCGGTCGTCTGGCTCGTGCCCTCAGGCCGGCCCGCACGGCCGGTCATCGATACCAACAGCGGTCCAGGCCTGACGTTTGCGGCCGACCACAACAGCGTTCGTCCGCCCGACATCAACGGCTGCGACAGCAACGGTCTCTATTGAGCGCGCGTGAGTGAGCCCCAGGCGTTCAAGTCTACCGGGCTGACCTCCAGATGGCATTGTCAAGCCCCCGACGCGCAGCGCCGCGCCAAGGACGGGCTTGCTCGGCGACGGCCTGGTGCGCACACGAAGAGCCATCGCCAAGACCTACGGTCCTGACGATGCCACCCGGCGTCTCGGAGTCATGCTGGAGAGCCGACAAACACAGTAGGAACGGCGTAGACGCCGTGCGGCCGGTCGTAGTGGCTGGTCAGAGCGTATCACGCCGGCGGGGACCTGAACAAACAATGCATTCTTGACGATAGAGAGGAAAAGACGTATCTTCCTCGGATGTTTTGCCGTCCAATAACTTGAAAGCTTGCGTATGAGACCGACTGACCCTATTCGCACAATCGAACTTCCGGACGCGAAAAGCCGCAGAGCGTTCTGGGACCGGCCGACGATGATCGCGACGATTATCGGCTGGACGGCCATGCTCATTTTTGCGTTTCACGCCTGTACCCACATGGTGGCGGCCGGCGATACGTGGGTGGCAATGGCCTGCGGGCGGCATTTCGTCCACCACGGGGTCAATACGGTCGAGCCGTTCAGCGCCAACAGCCACAAGCCCGGCCCGACGCCGGAAGAGGTGAAAACGTGGCCAAAATGGGCCCGGTGGATCACCGACAAGGTCGGCCTGGAGACCGTCCGCTACTGGCACCCGACCGGCTGGGTCAATCAGAACTGGCTCACGCACGTGATTTTCTACCGACTGACGACGGCCCTGGGCTCGGAAGCCGAGCCTTATTATGACGCCCTGGTCCTGTGGAAGTTCGGCATCTACATTTTGGCGGCGGTCGTCCTGTACTTCACCGCACGAATTTATGGCGTGCACCGGGCCCTGGCGGCTATCGCGGTCTGCTTCGCGATGTACATCGGCCGGTCCTTCTTCGATGTCCGTCCCGCCGGTTTCTCGAATCTGCTTGTGGCCGTTCTGATCCTCGTGTTGGCGCTGGCGAGCTACCGGAACGCGCTGTACATCTGGCTGATCGTCCCGCTGATCGTCTTCTGGTCGAACGTCCACGGTGGCTACATCTACGCCTTCATCGTACTGATTCCCTTCGTGGTGTGGCACCTTATCATGAATCTGTCGCGGCGCTGGACCGTCGCCACGTACAGCATCCTGCTGTGGCTGGTGCTTGGCGGCATGGCCCATCAGTTCCTGCACCACGCGCCCCTCACGCCCCTTCCGTTGCGTGAAGACTGGGTGTCGTACCTCGCGCTCCTGGCCGTCGGTGGGAGCATCGCGCTGACGTGCAACAAACGGATCAAGGATGAGGGCATCATCGGCTGTCATGCCGCAATATCCTGTGTGCTGTTTCTGGTCCTTCTGCCACGTTTCTTTCCGCTTATGCCGCGGGGATTGACCCGGCATGACGAGCGGGTACTGGCGACCTACATCGCGGGCGCGCGTTTCGCTTATCTCGGCATCTTCTCGTTCGCCATGCTCGTCGGCGTCGTTGTCGCGCTCCTGAAGGAGAGAATGGCGCGCGTGATCGATGTGAGAGGGACCCTGCACGCGATGGCCGCCGGCACGGTGGCATTCGTGGCGATGGTCGTCATCAATCCGTTCCACCTGACCAATCTCACACATACCTTCGTGATCTCGGTGAGCAAGCATGCGGAACGCTGGCGCGACGTTCACGAGTGGCATCGGGCGTTTGACTGGTCCAACCCGGTCGGCACGGCCCGGCCCTTCCTGGCGATGTATATTCTCGCCTGGCTGGCTCTGATCGTATGGGTCGTCGTTTCCGTGGGGATGTCGCGGGTCGTGGATCGACCGGGAAAGAAGCGGTCCCGGGCGTCCGTCGACTACGGTTGGCCCAGGACCGATTTGGTGTTGTTGGCGATCGCGACCCTGACGATCTATATGGCCATTTGCTCGCGGCGGTTCATCCCGATTGCCGGTTTTGCGGCCTGCCCCATTGTGGCGCTGCTCCTCGATCAGACGGTACGGATGATCGCAGCCGCGACGCAGTTCTACCGGACGGGCGAGTTCGAGACGCCGGCCATGCCGTCCTGGCTGCGCTGGGGGGGCATCGGCGCCGGCGCGTTCGCCGTCTCAGCCTTCGGGTTGGTCTGGGGTCTGAGATTCAAGTATGTGTACCTCGACTATTGGCCGGCCGATCCCAAGTTCACCTCGGTATTCATGCGGCTGACGGCTTCCGACGCCAAGCCGTTCTATGCCTGTGAATTCATCCGCAAGAACAAGCTCAGCGGCAACATGTTCAACTACTGGACCGAGGGCGGCTTCATCGCCTGGGGCCAGGAGCCCGATCCCAAGACGGGCCGCACACCGTTACGGTTGTTCATGGACGGACGGGCCCAGGCCGCCTACAACGTCCCCGCTTTCGACCGCTGGACGGCGATCATGTCGGGTGGACCCGATGTCCAACGGGCCCGCACCACCGGCAAGATGACGGTAAACGACTATATCGAGACGGGCAACTGGGTCGCCGGCGAACTCAAGAAGCACGATGTATGGGCGGTCCTGATGCCCAACAATCAGTTTGACAAACCCCTGGTAACCGGCCTGGAACATAACAAGAACTGGCGCACCGTGTTCGTCAACGACAAGCAGAAACTCTTCGTCGACGTCACGACGCCCAAGGGCCTGCAATTGTACCAGGACATGTTGATGGGCAGAGCGATCTACCCGGATGAGTACTCAGCCGATCTGGCCCTCGGGTCCAACCTGTTGATGTTTCCGGATCTTGCTCAGAGGAAAAGAGGCCTGGACCTGATCGTGAAGGCATTCAACATGTACCCGTCGCCTGCGCCTGTCATTGAGATGTTCCGGGTGGCTCAGCATCCCGAACTCAGGCCGCTGGTCGACCAGGTTTGCGAGCAGTACGTGCAGACGTTTGACGACAACAAGAAAGCCTACGCCGGTCAGGCTGGCTATAATCTGCGCCTGGAGGCGGCGCGTGTGGCTTTGGCCCGGCTGGCGTACGCCGCCAGGGCGAATGGCAATTCGGAGTTGGCAAGCGTTTACAGCGAGCATATGGAACGCTACCGGGCCGAGCGGGACGCGATCGCCGCGACGAAAAGGTGGTGACCATGACGGAGCAAAACGCGGTGCAGGGCCCGCAGGCCGGCTCAAAACCACCCGTTTCCATCACCGTGTTCTTCCCGTGCTACAACGAGCAGGACAACGTGGCCAAGGTGACCGAGCAGGCCGTCCGGGTCCTGGAGGCTCTCCAGGCCGATTATGAAGTCATTATCGTGGACGACGGCAGTTCCGATGGTACGGGCCCGAACGCCGAACGCCTCGCCGCACAGCATGCGCGCGTGCGGGTCATCCATCATCCCCGCAATCTCGGCTACGGCGCGGCCCTGCAGTCCGGCTTCCAGGCGGCCACCAAGGAACTGGTCTTCCACACTGACGGCGACGCTCAATTCGACCTGGCGGAGCTGCCGGTCTTGTTGCCTTTGATACAGGAATATGATATTGTCTGTGGTTATCGCATGAACCGCCAAGACAATGCCCTGCGTCGAATGAACGGCTGGCTCTGGACGAAGATGGTCGGCGTCCTCTTCTCGCTGCATCTTCGCGATATCGACTGCGCGTTCAAGCTGTACAAGCGGGCGATTTTCGACCAGATCAAGATGGAGAGCACCGGGGCCCTGATCTCGACCGAGATTCTGGCCCGTGCCGCGAACAAGGGCTACACGATTACCGAAACGGGGGTACACCACTACCCGCGCACGGCCGGGAAGCCGACGGGCGGCAACCCCCGGGTGATCCTGCGGGCGTTCAAGGAGCTATTGCAGTTGCGACGACGCATTCTGACCGGCCAATGACAGCACGGCTATGCGGAACCAGAAAGTCAATCTCTTCATCTACGGTTCGCTGCGGGACAGCAGGATCTTCCAGTCGGTCAGCGGGTTCGCCTTCACGCGCCGACCGTCGAAGCTCGACGACAAGACGCTCTTCGCCGAGATGGCGTTTCTGCCGCACCACCGGCGGGTAAGCCCCGATAACGTGTACTACTACGCCGTCCCGACGCCGACCGCGCGAATCGAGGGCCTGGTGATTCACGAGGTCCCGCTGACCGCCATCGCCGAGATCGACCGCTACGAGGGCAAACGCTACCAGAGGGAAACGGTCCGGGTCTATACGGGGCACGGCGTGGTCGAAGCGCAGGCCTATCTGGTCACGACCGAGTCGATGCGAAAGCACTTCGGCGACCGCTTCCACCTCAATCTCATTCACGAGTTGTGGCTCCGCAAGCGCATCGACAATTTCCTCAAGAGGCACACCCGCCCGGGCGAGCGGACCGCCGATGCCGAGATCGAGCGCCGGGCCGACCGCGAACTGCTGGCGACCACCGAGCGGGACCTCGTGATGAGCCACTATC
>CAYFUB010000065.1:0-14391 GCA_964346195.1 uncultured Pirellulales bacterium | reverse complement strand
GAGGGTTGACCTTCCACGGGCGAGAGGGGTTCCCCAAACGCGATCTGGTGCGTTTGGGGGCCCCGGACACCCGTAAGACTCCTGGGCGAGATGCCCGTGCCACTTCTCACACACCCTCTGAGAGATACGCGGGGCACATCTACACATCAAACCATATCGTGTCTGAACCGACCTTTGCGCAACCCGGCCCTAATGCTATCCGTCGCACTGTTGACATGCAAGGAGTCTTCGGAGAATCGCTGTCATCTCCGTGTCGACCCAAGCGGTGCTTCGATCGCTCTTCATCGTGTCCACCAGAGGATTCCTTCATGGTCCGATACAGACGAACACAAGACATCCAGTCCGAGCACTGACCACACGGGAGTGTCCCGTGATACCGATTCCGATTGAGAATTTCGTGTCTCCGGGTGGCAGCGTCAAGCGCAGCTTGGCGACGGCCTGGTTGCCTGCGCACGAATCATCGCCAAGACCTCCGGTCTTGACGGGGACCCCAAACGCGATACATTGCGTTTGGGAACCCACGCTGCCACCCGGTGCTCATGCCATACTACGAACGATTCCATCGGAATCGTGTGAGACCTACACAAAAGCACGGGGCCTGTGCTGCACAGCACAGGCCCCGAATCAATGCAATCTCCAACACCGGAGTGCTCAGACCCATCGACCGTCCGAGCGGCTCTCGGGCCCCGGAGGCATCACTGTTGGTCAGCGAATCTTTGTGATCAGAATCGCGTCGATCAGCGCACCATCCTCTCTGTAGGCAATCTCCAGGGTATACGTCCCGGCCGCCATTGTCCACTCGACTTCTGCATTCCCGCCGTCGCTGCTGTGGACCACATCCCACTGCCAGTCGGAACCACCTGCCATGTCGTTCCACCTGACCCAACCGCTGGCATGGTTGGTCGTCTGGGTAGTGGCACCCTGGATCCGGACCCAGCAGGAGTCGTCGTTCGTCGTAGGAGCGATTACCCGGCAGTTAATCTTGTAGGTTCCTCCTTGGACCGTAATCACATAACTGGCCACACCTCCCGCGGTCGGCGGGGCGCTGGTGCTATTGTTGCCCAGCTCCACCTCGATGTACTGATTGCCCGAAGCGCCAGGGATCGTGGAAAACACCCGCAGAGGCGCGGTGATCGTGGTGGCCGCCTCGGCCTCAATCCAAATCTCTTCGCCGGCCAGCGCCGGAGCCGATGCATACAGACGAATATCGTCCACGTAGAGGGTGCCCGTGACCCCGGCACCATCGATGCCGATGCTCAGGGTCCGTACACTCTCGAGATTTGTGCCGACGGCAGCCAGGTCAACATTCCACTGTGTCCACCACGGCCTCTTGATCGCCTCGGCGCTGCCCTGGAAGGGGACTTTGACGCCGTTGATCTTCACGTACAGTTGTCCGCCGCTGTTGCCCGGGGCGCCGCAGAAATACAGGACCAGCGTCTTGATGCCGGCCGCCGTCCAGTCCTGCGGCCCGTCGAACGTACGTTCGGCCTCCGAATGCGAAGCCGCGGTGTTGTCGTACAGGAGGGGCATGGACTGCTTGCCGCCATGAATGATCGTCTGCTCCACAAATGTCGGATCCGTATAGCCGACCTGCGAGCCGCCTTTTTCGGGATCTGTCCAGCCGTCCATCCAAGTCTCGTAGATCCGCGTGCCCTGGCCCTCCTCATCGTTGTAGCTCTCGAAATCATCCACGACGAGGTACTCGGCAGTAGAGAAACTCCATACGTCGCTCGACCAGGACGCGGGTACCTGGGCGTCGTTGATCTCCACGATCTGCCATACGTAGCTCCGGCCCAGATCGACCGATGCCTCGTAACTGGGCTCAGAGACCGTGGCCAGCAGGGCCAGATCGTCGACGTTGGCGCCAAGATAGACCTCGTGGGAAGCCGCTTCGCGTCCGGCCCGCCAGCTCAGAGCCGCCTGGGGGTTCACACCGACCGCCCCGTCCGCCGGGTTTGGCTCTCTGGCTGCCACCGGGACGTGGAGGAAGCGGACCTCGCTCAGGCCGTACTGAGCAAACATGGGACCGCCCCAGTTGCTGTTGGCAGTAATCCTTACGGACTTGGCCACGACTCCACTGAGATCAACCACGGTGTTGTATTCATAGTCATCGGTGCCAGGTGCCTGCCCAAATTCTTGTGCGTCGGGCAGTGCAGTCCACATGTCGCCGTCTTCGGAGTACTCAATAGTGACAGCTTGGAGGCCGTATCCGCCCAGGATGGACGGCCCGTTGTAGTTCCATACCAGCATCTGATCCAGCTTGTAGAGCCTGTCGAAATCATATCGGATCCAGACCGGGCCGGGATCCTCGACTCCGCTGAGCCACATCGCCTTCGTGTCGACCGAGTGGAGGTCATTGACCAATCCGGACCCGTCGATCGTCTTTTCCGGTCCGGCATCCGCATCCTCAGAACTCGCCGTGGCCGTGACCCTATTGCCAGGGATCGGATACGCAAACGGCTCAATCTCGAAACTCCAGACCTCGCCCTTGTATACCTTTGAAGCCGCGGCGTTGACATCGTCGATCCGCCAATAGTAAGTCTGTCCAAATTCCAGGAGGCCCGGGTCAAACGTGTTGGCATCCTGATCCTGGTTGACCAGGACATCCAGAGGGTTACTCCGGCCGGCATTGTTGACATCCTCGAATACGGTTCCGAAGTACACATCGTGCATCTGGGCATTCTTGCCCGGGGTCCAGCTCAGCATGGTATCCCTCGGCACGTCGGTCGCTCCCTGGGCAGGCTGCGGCGCCAGACTCACGCTGACCACGCCACCGACCGCCATGATGCTCACCGGGTCGATGCCGGGCGCCGTAATGAGGATGCCGTAGATCGGTACATCCGAAGTGACGACCGTACCGAACGCGATCTGTTGAGTGCTCAGTAAGGAGGCGCGGTACCCTGTGCTGGCCCAATACAGAGAGCCACCCGTAAACGACAGGGCGTTTCCTACCGGATTGCCGCTCGCGTCCAAGCCCTGTATCGTCCCGGAGTCATTTCCATTCTTCTCGAGGACGAAGATGATACGGACCGGCTGCGTGAAGACCGTCTTCATCCACGCCTGGCCGTCGGCGCAAGCGGCCGTCTCCAGAGTGAAGTCGTCGGCGGCCTCCGCCGGCTCGTTCGCCGACTGCCCCGGAGGGGCGGCAAAAACCGAGGCCCCAACGATCAGGCGATCGACGGAATAGCCGTTCAGTGACAGGACATCCCCAAAGTCGCCCGTGATCTCCCACGTGGAGAGCGGCACCATCGTAAGATCGCCCCGCGCGACCCCCAGGCAAAAGCCAAACACCAGGAACACGTACATAAGTTTTCTGCACATGACGGTCCTCCTTACAAATAGGTTCGTGGAAATGCACAGCAATATCAGTTCACCTTGACGATCACCAAGGCATCCAGCAAGGAAGTCTCTTCCCGGTACGCGACCTCCAGCGTATAGGTCCCGGACTTCATCGTGAAAAACACCGTTTGGTTGGCGTCATCGCTGCTGAAAACGTCCTCCCAGTGCCAATCGCCATCCTGCAGTCCATTCCACCTCACCCAGCCACTGGCCGGATGGTTCTTCGTCTGGGTGGTTGCGCCCGGGATCCGCAGCCAGAAGGAGTCGGCATCTCCGCTCGTCACCACCCGACCGTGGATCTTGTAGGTTCCTCCCTGGACGGTGAACCTGTACGTGGCGACGCCCTGCGCGGGTGGCGCATCGGCACTGTTGTTGCCGGCCTCCACCTCGATGTATTGATTGCCCGAAGCGCCAGGGATCGTGGAGAACACCCGCAGAGGCGCAGTGATCGTGGTGGCCGCCTCGGCCTCGAGCCAAATCTCTTCGCCGGCCAGCGCCGGAGCCGATGCATACAGACGAATATCGTCCACATAAAGGGTACCCGTGACCCCGGCGCCGTCGATGCCGATGCTCAGGGTCCGTACACTCTCGAGATTTGTGCCGACGGCAGCCAGGTCGATATTCCGCTGCGTCCACCACGGCCTCTTGATCGCCTCGGCACTGCCCTGGAAGGGGACTTTGACGCCGTTGATCTTCACGTACAGTTGTCCGCCGCTGTTGCCCGGGGCGCCCGAGAAGTACAGGACCAGCGTTTTGATGCCGGCCGCCGTCCAGTCCTGCGGGCCGTCGAACGTGCGTTCAGCCTCCGCGTAGGAGGTCGTGGTGTTGTCATACAGCAGGGGCATGGACTGCCGGCCGCCGTGGATTGTCTCTTGTTCGGCAAACGGGGCGTCGGTGTAACCGACCTGCGAGCCGTTCTGGGGATCGTCCCAGCCATCCATCCAGGTCTCGTAGATGCGCGTGCCGGTATTCTCCCGGTCGTCGTAGCTCTCGAAATCATCCACGACGAGATACTCCACCGTAGAGAAACTCCATACGTCGCCCTCCACGATTGCGGGGGTCTCGGCCATATTGACTTCGTTGACCTTCCAGTAGTATGTCTTGCCCAGATCGAGCGACAAGGGACCGTAGCTGGCCAAGTCCACGGTCATAAAGAGTGCCGTGCCGTCTTTCACAGCTTGCTCATCCGTGCTCAGGTGGATTTCATGTTGGGCCGCTTCTCTCCCGGCCCGCCAACTCAGGGTGACATCGGCGGCAACGCCTGTTTTCCCGGAGTCGGGACTGGGATATCTTGCCTGGACCGGCGTGTACAAGAATCGAACCTCGCTGAGACCGTACTGGCGAAAGAACGATCCGCCCCAGTTGCTGTTGGCCGTAATTCTGACTGACCTGGCCACCAGACCGCCCCAATCCACCGTAGTATTACACGCATAGCCGTCTCTGCCCGGCGGCCGCGCAAAGCCATCGGTACCGGGCAGTACCGTCCAGGTGACGCCGTCCGTGGAGTGCTCAACAGCGGCATCTTTCACAGCAAAACCGGAGAGAAGCAGCGGCCCGTTATAGTTCCATACCAGCATGTGGTCCAGCTTGTAGGCCCGGTCGAAATCATACCGGATCCAGGCCGAGCCGGGATCGCCCGTTCCGCTGAGCCACATTGCCTTTGTATCGACCGAGTGCAGGTCATCGACCAGTCCGGAACCATCGATGGTCTTCTCCGGGGACCCATCCTGAGAGCTCGAAGCGGTGGCAGTGATCTTGTCACCGGGGATCGCGTACACCCTCGTCTCCGTCGTAAACACCCAGACGTCGCCTCTATGAATCGTGGAGTCCGGCGGAGCGTTCACTTCATCGACGCGCCAGAAGTAGGTCTGTCCATAATCGAGCGCTTCTGGCGGCGCATACGTATTGGCGTCCTGGTTCTGGCCGAGCAGCACGCCCAGAGGGTTACTGCGGCTGGCGTTGTTGACATCCTCGAACAGGGTCCCCAAGTACACATTGTGCGTCCGTGCATAGTCACCGGGCGTCCAGCCGAGAACCACGTCACGAGACACGTCGGTCAACTCATCTTGCGGAACCGGGGCGGAGGCAACCTTGGAGGGTGGCCTTTTCCCAAGCATGACGTCCTGCAGTTCGTTTTCCGTCAGCACGTGGCTATAGACGCGGACGTCATCGACGACGCCGGCAAACTCGCCGAACCCGGGCCCGCGCGGATCGCGGCCGATTGTGAAGATCCCCTGGGAACGCGCCATCACAATCGTTGTGATGAGTTCCTCGTCAGGCACGGCATTGACATAGGTTGTGACGACACCTCCGTCGGCCGTCTGGGAATAAGTGCCCGCGAGGAAATACCAGGCGCCCGCCTGTAGCGCGACTCCGGCGCCGGGTCGGTTGCCCGGAACCGAAGTCCCGGCGCTGCTCCGGACCTCCATCTCGACCCTGTCATTACTATAGATGCCCAACACGTAGCCGCCGCCACTGGGGCCGGCGCTGACATTTCCGCAGATCTCGTGGTCGCGCAGCACGACGCCCGGTTTGACCCACGCAGTCACCGTAACTGCGCCCACAATGTCCAGACTCGGCGCATACGCCCCGCGGTCGAGATAGTCGCCCGATCCGTCAAACTCGATGCCGCCGTTGAAGCGTCCGGCCACCCATTGCAGGTCGCCGTGAAGAGAGACATCGTTGCCGTACCGGCTGGCGTCACGGGCAACAACCCCAGAGCCCTCGTCGAACTCCCACCAACCCACAATCTCCGCACTTGCCGTGCTCGTCAGAGCCAGGCCCAGCACCGGAACAAGAAAGATCAGATGAATCAGTTTCGCGTTCATTGTGCGGCCCTTCCTGCAAATAGGCTTCCAACGATCATGCTTCTGTCAGGTACAGACGTCCTAGGCGTCGACGAGCCAATAGATGGATAGATAGACACGTGTGCCTCTTAAGCCTCCGAAAATCCTCCTACCAGGCAACCTTTGCATCCAACCACAGAGAGCTGGGACAGCCCAAGCCCCTCCCGAACAGACAAGAACACTCCGACAAGGGCCACCTTTTAAGTGTACCACGTCACCCCGCCGGAGTCAATATTTCCTTTCACCGAAAATTGGAGGCAACACTTGATACGATCTGCTATGAACAGTATCATTGAGGGTATCGCACAAGGGCCCGAATATGGCCTGTTTGGATCTGGACGAGGAGCAACACGATGGGACAAAAACACAAGGCCTTCACCCTGATAGAACTCCTGGTCGTGATCGCCATCATCGCACTGCTGATGGGGATCCTGGTACCGGCCCTGAACCGGGCTCGCGGACAGGGGCGAGCGGTCGCGTGTCTGAGCAATCTCAAGCAGCTTGGTTTAGCTCTGCAGATGTACGCGGACGCATACAATGGCTTGTTTCCTCGGGCGATGAACGATGTCAAATGGCCTCTCGTCTTCATGCCTTTCATGGGGGAGGGCATGAAGACGGTCCAGGACTATCGGAAGGTTAAGGTATACCAATGTCCGTCCTTTCCGACTTCCGGCGTGGGATTGAACAACGTGCCGAATCGTGAGCAGACGATCGACTACGTCGTCAATGCCTGGGACATGGACGATCCGGGTCTGTCCAGCGGCCAGCAGGGAAAGGAGAGGATTCAGCCGACGAGGCTTGCCAGCGTGAAGCAGCCGTCGCTGCGGATCTACATGGCCGACCATGAGGCCGGCGACTGGCGACCGATCATTCGTGACAGGTATGAGCTGGACCTCATGTCCAAGTTCGAGATTTTCGACATTTGGTCGGTGGCACACCTGCCTCCTTCGAATTCTGAAACCAACAGCACCAATCTGCATCGGCGTGTGGCTCGCGAGCGACATCGGGGTAAAGGCTGCAATAACCTGTTTTTTGACGGCCATTCTGATTGGCTGCCATGGGACCAAAACACTTCTCGATATTGGTGTGGTGTCGACTCCGTACCCTGACCTTTGAACTCAACGGCGCGCATCCGCGTTGATTCCCGGCGCGGCCCCTGAAAATCGGTGCTGGGTGGGGATCGCTCCCTTTCAGGAGACTCTCTGAGCAAAAGGAGGCACATGACCATGAATGAGTGCACCCGTCGTTCCTTTATAAAGACTTCTTTGGCTGCTGTGGGCGGTGTTGTCCTGGCGTCCAGTGCGTGGTCTCGGATCCGGGGGGCCAATGACGACATCCGTGTAGCCGTCGTAGGTGTCCGCAAGAAGGGCAAGGAACATATCCAGGACTTTCGCAAGCTCTCCGGCGTGCGCGTGGTGGCGATCTGCGACGTGGACACGCAATTCCTGGACGCCGAAGTGGCGAAGTTCAAAGAACGCAACATCGAGGTCGACACCTACACCGACTATCGCAAACTGCTCGACGACAAGAACATCGACGCCGTCGTCCTCTGCGTGCCCGATCATTGGCATGCCCTGATGACCGTCTGGGCGTGCCAGGCGGGCAAGGACGTGTACGTCGAGAAGCCGGCCTCGCACAACATCTGGGAAGGCCGGAAGATGGTCGAAGCCGCCCGCAAGTACAAACGTATCGTGCAGGTCGGCTCGCAGGACCGGTCGGACGTGGGATTGCTGCCTCTCGCGGAGCACATCAAGGCCGGCGGCTTGGGACGCGTTCAATGCGTTCACGGTATTACCTACAATGCCCGCCTGAGCATCGGTAAGGTAACCGGCCCCCAGCCGATCCCGTCGACGTGCGACTACAATCTGTTCCAGGGGCCGGCACCGCTGACGCCGCTCATGCGCGAGGATCTGCACTACGATTGGCACTGGTGCTGGCCCACGGGCACCGGCGAGATGGGCAATCTGGGCGGCCACGTGCTGGACGACTGTCGCTGGACGACCGGCGTCACCACGATGGTCCCGCGCGTGGTGAGTCTGGGGGGCCGCTTCGGCTACGACGATGATGGCGACACGCCGAACACGATCATCTCGCTGTTTGACTACGAAGCGTTTCCCGTCATCTATGAAATCCGCGCCCTGCCGCGTGCCAAGGGGGAGAAGGTCGACGTCTATCAAGGGATCACCTCGCGCGGGATGGACCGCTATCGGGGTATCAACTTCGGCATGGTGATTCAAGGCGAGCATGGCTACTTCACCGGCGGCCGCGGCGGCGGCTGGACCTATGACAACGATGGTAAGAAGGTCAAACAGTTCGCGGGCGACGGCGGGTGGGGACACATGACGAATTTCCTCCAGACGATGCGCAGTCGCAGGGTCGCCGACCTGAAAGCCGACGTCGAGGAAGGGCACGTCACCGCCAGTATGATTCACGCGGCTGATATCTCCTATCGGCTTGCCCACCGCACACCTGTAGAGAAAATCAAGCAGGCCGTCGCAGGCAATGGCCTGCTGGCGGAGTCTTTCGACCGTCTCGTGCAGCATCTGCAGGCCAATGAAATCGACCTCCAAGAACATCCCATCGCCCTCGGCCCGATGCTGACCTTCGACACGGAACGCGAGGAATTCGTGGGCCAGAACAGCTACTGCGCCAACATGTTCCTAAAGCGGGACTACCGTCCGCCCTTTGTCGTGCCGGAGACGGTATAAACCGAATCCAATGAGTGTTGACGGGCCTAGGGGGGCTGTGCCGTCAGAGATTCAGGTGCTCGGCCGCGTAGCGGAGGCATTTGCGAATGTTCTGCTCCTCCAGTTTCACCTGCTCGTCAACGGACAGGCCGTCGATATTCGGCAAGGTGTTTCTATCGCTGGCGTGGGTCCGCACATATCGCATGGCACGCGCCAGATTCACGCCGGGGACGTCGCCCAACGTGGCCCAGTATTTCTCGCCGAGACAAGGGACTTCAAGAGGATTGCGCGTGGCCATTTCCACGCTGAACCTGGTGGCAGGTTTAGCCTTACGAATGATCTCGACGGTCCTGGGCAGGTCGAGCGTGCCTTCGCCCAAAACCACATCGGCGAGCAAAAAACCGTCTTGGTATTCACAGACGGCCATGTCCTTCAGATGGACCGAGTGCGCCCATGGGGCATAGGCTCTCACGACATCCATCGGGTCTTCCAGAAGGGCAAAACTGTTGCCCGTGTCGATGCAAACGCCCACATACTCGCTGTCTATGCGCTTGAGCATTTTCAGCATATGAAGAATGAGCCAGTCTTTGTGGTTCTCGACCGCCAGAGGGATTCGATACTCTTCGACGATGGGCGCGACCGACTCGATATTGTCCCACGCGCGTTTGGCAAACTCGTCGAACTGCGCGCGGTTATCGAACTGCTCGTAGCGCCGGCCGCCGCAAAAGCCGCGGATGGCCGTGGCGCCCGCGGCCTTGACGCTGCGAACGCCCGCCTCAAAGCGCTCCAGGTCCACCTTGCCTCCGAGCCATACTGAATCTTCTATGAACAAGTCGTTCTCTTCCACATAGGCCCGCAGCTCTTTGACATATGCTTCGTCGCGCCTTCCGATGACGCATTGGAGCCCACCGGCCCCGATGGAGTGGCAGTGCTTGAGGAAGGTCAGGGGATCATGCGTCACCTTGGGTGTGTACCCCGCCTGTTCGGCCCGGCTGCGAATGTTGTAGGAGAAATCGTCGATGCCGAGCTTTGTCTTCGCGGGCATTGCCAATTCGGCCGCTGATACCGGGGCCCGCAGCATCGACGCGACTACCCCGCCCCCGATCGAGAGAAGCGCTTCTCTTCTGTTCATCCTCGTTCTCCTTCTGATCCCGATAAGCATGTCGGCACACAGCCTGAACATTGCCCCCTTGCCGCTATCTTAGTCCGCCGCCTGGGAAACGCAAGACCTCGCGGGAATCATCCTGCCCTCGACCGTCGACGAGGCGAGATCATGTTGCGAAACGACCCCCGGGTGGTTAGAATCACCACGTCACTTTCGCCAGATTGGAGGTACAGTGTATGCCGTCTCGCAGAGCCCTCGTGCGGGCATTGTTGGTCCTGGGTGCCGTTCTTCGCATCGGTAGTGCGCGCGTCACTTGTGCTTCTGACAGGATGGAGTATTGCCATGCTGTACAGAACAGGGTGGGACTCATACGATATCCGCTCGGCACCATAGGCGTATCCTCAACTGGCGCGGGTGAGATAGCGGACGTCATGACCCTGGTTCCGCGAGTGTATCCCTGTTTGAACAACGTGACATTCAGGGCGGAAAAGGATGACTGGCGTGCTTCGGTCGGCGGTGACCCGTCCAAGCTGGTTGTGACATACAAGGCCGATAAGCCCTGCGGCCCATCCACGGCGGAGATTACAGTCACGCCGCACGTTTCCGTCTTACTGGTGACCTTTCCAGAGGAAGCTGTGAACAAGTACCTTGTTCTTGATTTCAGCAAGTACAGGGTGGATGACTGGGCCGTGCTCAACAGATGGACGCAAAGGTCGGTCACCCGGATCGATGACAGGACGATTCAGGCGGCGGTTGGGGAACCGGGCAAGGGCGGCGCTTACTACACTGTCAGATTCAGTCCGCCCAGTGTGGGATTCGGAACCATTGACGAATCGGGCGTCGTTACGGAAGGCGCCGGTAGCGTGACCGGCGTCAAACTTGGGATGTACCTGCGATTTGATGCTTCGCCGGTCACAGTCGCCATCGCAGAATCGTTTACCGGCATGGATGAGGCCGGCGAATTCCTCTCCTCCGAGCTCGTTGATTTCGATACGGCCCGGCAGAGCTGCCGTAAAGCATGGAATGAAGTCTTGGGTCAGGTAGAAATCGAAGGTTCGGAAAACAGCAAGCGGATGGCGTACACGTCTCTTTATTCGATCTATGTGAACATCATAGATGGCAGCCGAGGCTCGTGCTACGCGAAATACTACCCAAGGCCTCGATCTCTTGCCTCCAGCGCCTACTGGCAGTTCATCGGTGGATTTCAAAGCTGCTGCTGGGACAACTTCCGCACGGCCTATCCTTTCCTGATGTTGGGCTACCCGGACGTGATGGGCGATATCGTGAACACCTACCTGGCGCGATACCAGCGCGACGGTTTCATCAACGGCAATATCTGTTTGTTCTCCGGTCCGACGGGAGGACACAGCAGCATAAGGTTGTGCCCGGTGTTGATCGCCGAGGCCTATCATAGCGGGATTCGGGCGGACTACGCGAGGCTCTATGCGGCGCTAAAGGATAATCTCGACAACGAGAGCTACCTGCCGGCGAGCTTCCGCAAACTCGGGTACCTGACACAACCCGCGACCGGCGGAAAAGCCTGCTCGGAGACGCTGGAATGGGCGGCCGGCGTGCACTCCATGGCCATGCTGGCGAAAGCCAACAACGATCCGGAACAGATGCAGGAGTATCTGCACCTGAGCAGGAATTACAGAAATCTCTGGGACAGCCCGAACAAAGTCTTTCGCGTGAGAGATGCCGACGGAGCCTGGGGCGTGATAGACAACAAGAGCTGGACGTGGAATCCCAATCCGCAGGGTCTCTTCGAGGGGACGAACGCGGATTGGATGTTCTTCGTCCCCCACGATCCCTACGGCTTGATCGGACTGCCCGGACAGGAACGTGTGGTCGAGAGGGTGATCGATTATTGCCGCAACGATACCTGGTTCAACGACTACCAGTATCACTATCCCTATCTGCTGTACTATGCCGGCGCGGCCAACAAGGGGCAGGAGATCATTCGGAATGTTTGGGTTCCCCTGTTCAAGAACTGCGTATTGTACGAGGGAGTGAAGCCGAAACCGCCACACAATGGGTGGAAGACGCATTACACCAGCAACGCCGGGTGGTTGCTCTGTTCCATGCTCGGGCTCTATCCGCTCACGTCGCCGCCGGGACAATACGTCATTTCGTCCCCGTCAGTTGAAAGGGCCGTCATTCACCATGGCGACAACAGCATTGCCATCCGGACGAGGAACAACAACGGCGAGAACATCCATATCCGCTCGATACGAGTCGATGGCAAAGCCTATCCATGCTACATGATCCCGGCTCGAAGGCTGATCTCGGGTGTGAAGATCGAGCTGGAGATGGGCAGCGATCCATCGCTCGGGCTGGGCAGCTTTTATATCAGCTCGACCGATGGATTTGTACGAAGCGCCGAACTCGTTTCGGATTCACGACTGCGATGCGTCATTGAAGCGGCAATAACCGACGCCACGACTCAGGTTTACAGTCTGACAAAACCCACGAAGGTGCTTGTCAACGGTGGGAACGACGAGTCGTGGGATTACGACGATACGAACAAGATGGCGACCATTCATACTGCAGGCGTGGCAGAAATAGACGTCTTCTCCATGTAACCACCACCGTTGGAAAGAACGGCGTTCCCGCCGTCACCTGGGATGTCCTGTTCGCCAGAGAGCATTTCATGCTGGGTTGTCCCGCGCGCGCCTTCCCCGTGCCTCTACTTGTGGTCGAGCTTGATCGTCTTGATCGCGTACGGGCCGCTGCGCAGCTCTTTTTGCGAGGTCCCGCCCAGACCCTCTTCCAGGAGATTAACCTCACCGAACGTGGCCCGGCGGCCGAGAAACTCGACAGGGGTCTTCACCGTTGAGCCTTCAATCTCATAAACGCGCAGCAGGATGGCCGGGCCCAGGTCGGCCTTCTTCAATGCACTGAGGACGAGGCTATCCTGTCCCAGCGAGCAGAAGCAGCGAGTGGGCGGCAACGACTTGCTCGTGATCTCATCTGCCACGCTGATTGGAAGCAACGGATTATTCCAGTTTATGCCGGAGCGATAGGCCTTGGATTTCTTCCAATCGCCCGGTCCCGACGAGAGCGAATAGCGGAACACATAGGTGCCCGGAGGCGGATAGTGCATCGATGTGATCTCATCGCCGCGCCCGACCTTCACGGAAACGTACTTCGTGCCGCGAACCATCTCGGCACAAATCACATCATCGCCCAGGCGAATCTGCTGATGGTCGGTTGCAATCGTGAGGCCTCCGTCCGCCGCACCGGCGTGGATCCAGTCATGAATGTGGCGGGAGCGCCGCCAGGATTCGTTGCTAATCTCATCCCCTCGGATTGTTTCGGCATTGGGCATGAGGTTGTCTGCTGAATTGGCGCCGAACGGAATCCCATAATGGAGAACGGCATTGGACGATGCCACCGGAAACAACTGACGCAGACGAATGAAACGCGGTATCGAAGACCTCCACTCAACCGTATTCTCGATATCGAGCTGCTTGAGGCCCTGGTACAAGGTCAGGCGTTGAGTAATCGGAATATCGGCGATTCGGCTCTTGATCAGCACAACCGCACGCACGGGATTGTTCTCCAGCACTTCGACGCTATCGACCATGCTGACGATGGTCCGACCACTTGGTGGTTCCTTACCGATGTAATTGCCGCCGCGCTCCTCGAGCGCAACCACCTCCATGTCCCGGCACACGTCACGCCCCAGAACCTTGTCAAACAGCGTGACTCGGCCGGTGGCCAGGTCCACGCTGAGCCGGTAGAACGAATTCTCCAGCACGTCGCTACCCAGGGCCCGGCGGGGCTCGCGCCGATCGTTTTCACGGTCGAGGCTCACTTCGGCAGTCGCCGGAAAGGCGTCCGTCTTATCCGCGGCCACCAAGTAGTAGGTCTTGTAGCCGAGCGAAGGGACGCCGCGGGCGACGAAGGCAAGCTGAAGGGCGCGCGAGATATTCTCGCTCCACTCCTCAACGAAGAAGGGCACCGAGTTGCCGGCCTCGTCCAGGAGCCGCATTGCCTTTCTGAAAGCCCCGATTTCATAGGGGCCGACATTGCCATAGAGGGTCAGATGGGCGCGAACCACATCATCCCGCTCCCAGCCGAGCGGGTTGAAGACAACGATGGGAAAGCTGTCGGGAATCGGCACTTCCACGCGTTCGGCGATGTTGCGCAGACTATCTCGCAGGATCTCGCCGCCGCGGATGACGGATAGCTGTTCGTATTCGATCTTGCGATGGTCGCCGATCCTGCCGCCCTGACCGTCATGGTTGTGGTCCATCGACTCCACCAGTTTCTTCCACATGAGGTCGAACTCTTGTTGCGGGTATTCCGCGTAGCCGAGGGCATAGTTGATGGTCGCAAACTTCTCCGCGGCCAGCAGCGTGTTCGTCGCGGGAATGATCCCGGGCCAAACATGGACCAGCGAAGAAACAAT